>NZ_JAVIIW010000049.1:0-54146 GCF_033977205.1 Mesorhizobium album
TTCCTCGCCGAGCACAATCGACAACCCAAACCCTTCACCTGGACCGCTGACCCCGACAAAATCATCGCCGCCGTCAAACGTGGGCACCAAGTGTTAGATTCAATCCACTAGATTCCCTTCGGATAGTTTGGTTCCACGCGCTTCCTCCATCACTGCTGCGGCCGTCATTTCTGCAAGTAAATCAAAAGGCTGACTGAAGGCAGCGTGGGCTTCGCCTCGGTAGCCGTTTTTTCTAGTGTGGAGGATCCGGACGTGCCGCGTCTATTCCGGGTTGTCTATCCTGGGCTCAACCTGACCGCGCGCCGCGATATATTCCAGCCGAGCTGCGAGATAGCTGCCCATGATGCCTTCGGCGCAGCGGGAGGCTTCGAAGGCCGAGAGACCGCGATTTTGCATCAACCATTTTTTCGCGGCGCTCTGCCCTTGCTCGACCGCCACCAATAGATTCTTCAAGTCGGATCTGTCCCAGACGCGCGGAACCTGTTTGCGGATGAGTCGGATGGCCCGCTGCTTGTCTCTCCTGTGCTTGGGGGTGTCGAATTGGCGAGGAAAGTTGACGGCTCGAACATCGTCAGCAGCCCAATCCGCGTAGATCGCGAAGCGAATACTGCCAGCTTCCGTCTCGTCCGGTAGAGCCGCCACGAGCAAGTCGTTGAGAGATTGCCAAGCCGGCAGTTCCATAAACGTCGGACCGTCCTCACAAAGGGGGTTATGACCGTCCATGCTGGAGCCATAAAGGCCACCGAACGCGATCAGGGCTCTGCCTTCTTCGCGTTGGAACAGGAACCCGTGGGGGCAATCAAAAATCGGGTCGGCATGTGTCTGCTCGAGCGCAAGGCGGAGCAGGAAAAACGGAACATCCGCGGCCTTTCTTTTCGGGAGATCAAGCATGTTCAGGATGCTTGGGCTTTGTTCCTGAAAAATGGCAATGGCTCGCGCCTTCGCCGCGTCGCCCTCTCGGGGCGAGACGCCAGCTTCCGGGACATGCGTTGCGAGATAGACGAGCCAGGAATTGGCCAACGCGCTGCCAGGATAACGCCGAAAGACATCGGCCGACTTCGCCGGCGTTACCGGAATCATAGTGCTTGCCGCCATCGTCAAGATGTCGTCGTCGCGCAGATCAGCCTGCAATTGCACGATGTGCTTCTGCATCGAATTACGAAGGCAAGAGGGCTTGTCGTCTGCATGAGCACAACCAAGAGACCACATCTTCTTCTCTTCTTGTTCAACCTCTTGCATGAATGGTCGCTTTTCCGGCGTGATGAGATCGCCCATCTGGGCAACGAGTCCAGCGATCTGACGATCCATCTGACTCAGTTCGTCGCTCGCACAAATCGCCTTTTCGGCCTCGATCGAGGCATTCGCGCAATCGAAGGATGGACCGGCGGCCGCGAAGGCAGAACCGGTGATGAATGACAACCACGCAAAAGCCAGAAATGCGCAAGGTAGGCAGAGAGCCGCAGGCACGAAACTTAGGGATCTAGCTGCATTGCGACCGGAGCCACCTCTACCAAATACAACCATTCTGGCCGATCGATAAGGCATGGCCACCGCCCGCTCTCGACCTGGAACGGTAATACGAGGTGCAAATCCGCAATCGTCGCAAGAAACATTGGCTAGGGAGCGGTCAAGTCGGCGAGCCTCGTCGACAACGGCATCAGCAATCCTGAACAGCGCAAGCAACAGGCGAGCCGTGCGTTCTCCGAACGTCAAACAATTGTCTAAGCGGCACTTCCAGACTTCGTCTCTGAAACCCATTTGGCTGCTCCCGGTTCTGATCACGCGGCATCCACGGCATCCCAAAGCGTAGTGGATGCCAAAGGGTACGGTCTGTGTCGCAGGTCACGCGTTACTTCCGAAAACGCTGCGATGGGTAGACTGCCCCCAGCGGCCTGAGCGTGCCAAGGGTGTTAATCAGTGCTCGACGGAGGCGGAAGCCGGATCCGACGTCGTCCAAAAGAGCTCCAGTCACACAGAAGGCTAAGGCTTAGCGGCGTAGGTTTTTTCGGAGCGCCTGATCTTGGGCGCCGTAGTTTCGTGAACGCTCCACCCGCTGGAAGGCGGGGGGCTTATGGTTACGACCAGGGCCTCAAACAAGCCGCCATAACCCCGAGAAAACGACGGCCGCGCCGAAAAATCCGGCCGTGATGGCAAGGCTCAGCCACTTGAAGGCGACACGCGGTTCAAGCACGGCAATCGCGGGGTTCGTCGGGTTGTAGGACGCGACGATGCTTTGGCCCTGCGGATACCGCGCAACAATCGCGTCGGCCCACTCCTTGCCGCCGGAAACCGCCGGGCCGAAGGCAATGCGGGCGCCGTGATAGTTCTTGCCAGCCACGCTGTAGCTGAATTCGACCACAGGAGACCACCTGGTCACGGTCGACCCGCCACTGCTGCCGCTTCTGTGCACCAACTGCCGGTGAGCCTCGGCGACGCTGGCAATGACCGTACCCGGGGCTTTCGGCCATCGCATGGCCGCGGATGCCTGGCGGTAATCGGAAACGAGGATGGCCAGCGCGAGGAGGCCCGTCGCGCCGAAAAACAAGACCCCTTGCACCACTGCACCCTCGGGAAAATAGGGCTGCAGCCAGGCGATGACCTCGCCGATGCGCATAAAGAATGCGACGATCGCCACACCGAGCAGAAGCGTGCCGGCGGCTCCGGCGTAAGCTGTGGTGGTGCGCAACGGCGCGCCTTGCTCCAGCACCGCATCTTTTGGGTCGGCGGGATTGTAATACACAGGTCCCTCTCGACCCACGCAATAGCGATCGGGCGCTGCCGTGGCTTCGGCGCTGTCGGGAGCGATGTCGCCGGCCCGGATACGGTGGCCGCGATACTCGACCCCGTCGACGTCATAGACGTATTCGATGCTCGGCAGATTGCCGACACGCGCAGTGTCGGGCCCGGCACCTCGTGCCGTCCGCATTCCCGAGCGTACGATACGACCCCTCGTTGAAGGCCAAAGGGCTGTCTTTTGCGCCAGATGGGCGTTGTAGGCGATCTTGCCCGCGAGAGCTGCGAAGAAGCTGACGCCAAACAGCGCCATGATCGCCCAGCCTGGGAGTATGACGATCGCGACTGCGAGAGCGGCGCTTGTGCCGGCCAGAAGCCCGGCCCCTCTCGGCAGATCCTTGGAGAAGCCTGGCCAGCCGCGCAAAATCAGCACAAGAGCGATCAGCCCCACTAGCGGCGCGCCGAACGCAAATGCCGTGAGCGACGTCGCGCTTGTCCCGTTCGGCAGCGGATCGGCGACGCGGCGCGCCTCTGTTGTGAGGCGTCCCGGACCACTGTCACCAAAAGTCACGGCCATTGCATCGGAAAGTGCTTTCGCTGCGGCTATTGCCTGGCTCCGGGTCGGAGCGATGACGGTGGCGACGCCATGGCGAAAATGGCGATCGGCGTCCTGGATGGTGAGTCTCGCATCGGTTTGCGTCGTCTTACGCGCTTGCTCGAAAGCCTGGTCCAGGCGGGTTTTGTCCGGCTCATCGATTGTCAGGAGGGAAACCGAACCTTCATAGGAAGTGGCGAACCAAGATGAAACCCACTCGCGACCCGACCATGCGGATAGTGCGAGAATTGCCAGTGCAACGCCCGCCAGCAGCGCGCGCCCGCCACGCCGCCTCATGTCCTCGGCAGACCGCTCATCGCTCATTGCCGTTCCCCAGTATGGTGTGCGTCCAGATCGCACGACCTTGGCTTACTGCGACATCGGCCGTGAATGGTGCGCCGACGAGATGCGGTTTGTCCATCACGAAGCTGAAGGCGAATTCGAGCACCGAGGCTGGATGTGGAATGCGCTGGTTCGCGTCGCTCTCAACGACCATCTCTAGTCCGCCAATCGGCTACCTGCCCGTCCGCTGTGGATAGTAACCGCTTATTCACCATGAGCAGGCAATCTCATTGAAGGCGCTTCCACCGTGCCTAACCTGAGACTGCGTCATTGATGACGCATCCCGCCTACGGCGGCCGACGTTTTCATGTACCCTCACCCCCCGCCCCCCAAACAGTATGCGTCGGCCGCCGGCCCAGGCGCCCCTGTTCATCCCGCCGGCCCAGGCGCCCCTGTTCATCCCGCCAGACCACGCGCCTTCCCATCGGATCCAGACTGCCAGCCTCATCTTCGCCAAGGTCGCGAAATACCGGACACCGGGGCTTCGATAGGAGTGTTTTGTGATGATCCGAATTCTTGTTGCGGCCGGCGCTCTTACGTTTGCCGCCTCTTTTGCTGGCCGGCAAACGCGCAAGAGACGTTCCATGGCTACGATGCACGGATGACTGCTCGGGACACGAGGCCGGCTACGATTGGGCGGCGAGGAACGACATCACCGACGAGCGGGACTGCGATGGGGAGAGCCGATCTTTCAACGAAGGCTGCCAGGCTTACGTTGAAGAACAAGCCGATGACACAAGTCGGAACAGCGAATCCGACGATGAACATGACAACGAGGACAGCGACCAATAAGAAGGGTCGTGGCTAGTGGAGCTGACTAGTTCCGCGATTGGTTGTGGATCTCCAGCCGCACGGGCCCGCCTCGATCGCAGCTTGTGCAGAACAGCGCCCTCTCGAGCGTGCTAACAGCGCACCTCGCCCGTAGCGCCGGATCAGCGCGGCGGGAGCAGTCCCGGGTCGGAAAACGGCTCATTCACCAAGCGCGGCTGGACGAGAAGAGTCATGATAGGGAAGGCAAGAGTTGCATCCTCCAAAATTCAGGACGCGCGCCATTCGTTCCGCCGTCCGGTCCGAATAGGCTATGGGGACGCGCATCACGGCTACACAGTCAAACGTGTCGCCGGGGATCTCGGCGCATTGAGGAGATCGAACTGCCGCGGCGCGACGACCGGAGATGAAAGTCGGCGTTCCTCTCAAACGCAAAAGACCGCCCCGATTGATCAGATCGGGGCGGTTATGGATTTATGATGAAAGTGGTTGCGGGACCCGCAACCATCACCATCGGACCCGACAACAACGGCGAGATCGCCTTTGGTGCCCTGCAAGCCGGCCTCGATCTGAGCTACGGCCACCCGATAGTTACGTCACATGGGGCGGATCGACGAAGTCACTGGCGATGGCCATTCCGAATTGCTCGACGACGACCCGATCGAGATCACGTTCGCCTACCACGATGGCGACGAGGCCATCCTCAAGGCAATACGGCAGACCTCTTCAACAGCCTGCTAGACCTTCATCCTTCGAATCTCATCGACGACTTCGGGATTAGCCAGGGTTGAGACGTCACCGGCATCCTCATCATTCGAGATCGCCCTGAGGACACGCCGCATGATCTTGCCGGAACGGGTCTTCGGCATGTCGGGGACCATCACGACACGGCGCGGTCGGGCAATGGGCCCGATCTCACGGATCACTGCGTCTTCCACCCGCCTGCGGATGTCCTCGCTTGGGGCGAGCCCGGGTTTCAGCGATACGTAGAGGTCGGGTACCCTGCCTTTGATCTCGTCCCTGGCGGGGACCACCGCAGCCTCGGCGACCTCCTCAATAAGGAGACTGGCGGACTCGATCTCCTTGGTTCCGAGCCGATGCCCAGCCACATTGATGACGTCATCGATCCGACCCAAGATCCGATAGTAGCCATCGGCCGCCTGCAAGGCACCGTCGTTGGCGAAGTACGGCCAGTCGCGCCAGTCGCGACTCTTTCGGTTCTTGCAATATTTCGCGTAGTATTGCTCGACGTAGCGATCGGGGTTCTTCCAGATCGTCTGAAATGTGCCCGGCCACGGATTTTGGATGCAGATGTTTCCAGCGCGGCCGGAGCGCGGCGGTATCTCGTTGCCGTCCTCGTCATAGATGATCGGATGGATGCCAGGCACGCCTGGCCCCGCGCTCCCAGGCTTCATCGGGTGGATGGCCGGCACCGTGCTGCACAAGAAACCGCCGTTCTCAGTTTGCCACCATGTGTCAACGATGACCGCTTCGCCCTTGCCCACAAGGTCGTGGTACCACCGCCACACCGCTGGCTCGATGGGCTCGCCCACTGTCGTCATATGTTTGAAGTGGTAGTGGTACTTTGTCGGCTCATCGGGTCCGGCGCGCCGAAGCGCTCGGATGGCTGTCGGCGAGGTGTGAAAGATGTTGACGTCGAGTTCTTGGGCGATGCGCCACGGACGCCCCGCGTCAGGATGGGTCGGGAGCCCCTCATATACGACCGAAGATGCGGCGAGCGCCAATGGTCCGTAGACGATATAGGAATGACCGGTGATCCAACCGATGTCGGCCATACACCAGTAAACGTCCTCCGGATGGATGTCCTGAATGTACTTCGAGGTTCCCGCGACGTAGGCGAGATATCCACCGGTGCCGTGTTGGCAGCCCTTGGGTTTGCCGGTGGTGCCGCTTGTGTACATGAGGAACAACGGGTCTTCGGCGGGCATTTTGACAGGGTCGATCCTGCGGTGCCGGTAACCCGACAACACCTCGTTCATGATGAAGTCGCGCCCCTCGACCAGCGGCGTCTTGCTCGAGTAGCGCCCCGGGTACCTCTGCCACACGAGCACTTTCTCCAGCGTTACACCATCCTTCTTTGCTTCGGTGAAAGCGATGTCTGCTTTCTCCTTGTGATCGAGGAGCTGACCGCCCCGGTAATAGGCATCCATCGTGATCAGCGCACGGCTTTCGGAATCAACGACCCGGTCCGCCGTGGCTTTGCCGCTGAAGCCGCTGAAGACCTGCGAGTGAATGACGCCCAGCCGCGCGCAGGCTAGCATCGTGATGGGAAGCTCCGGGACCATCGGCATGTGCAACGTCACTCGGTCACCTTTCTTGAGACCGCAGAACCCCCGCAACAGCGCGGAGACTTCGTTTACGCGCACGTAGAGTTCCTGGTAGGTGACATGCTGGATGGCGTCGTGCTCGGGCTCGGGGACAAAGTGGATCGCGGTCTTGTTTTTGTGCTTGGCTAGATGGCGGTCGACGCAGTTGTAGCTGGCGTTGATCCGACCCCCAATGAACCACTTCCAGAACGGCGGATTACTCGTGTCGAGTATGACGTCCCAAGGCTTATACCAGTCGAGAAGGTCAGCGTACTCTTTGAAGCAATTCGGGAATTTCTTGAGGCTGAATCGCTCAAAGACCGCCTGGTCGGTCAGATTGGCTTGAGCAATGAATTTCTCCGATGGTTTGACATAGTCCTCTTCTTGCCAGTGCACTGCGATCTCGGCCTCGGACACCTCTGTGGTTCGATCCTGTGACATAAGCTGCCTCCCAGGTTTTGTGGCTTGAGGAAGCCGTTGCTCTCAAGCGAAGCAAAAAGGATAACACCCGCAGGCCTGTGGCCGAAAATCTGGCGCTGGCCGCCCGCGCAACAGGCGTTCCTCGAACGGAAAGTGAACACCGCGCCCGATCTGGATGAGTTGACTGACCTTGATCGCAAGACCTGAAGGGCAGCGTGCTCTTCTCCCGTAGGGGAGCAAATAGGGTCCTCTGTACCCAGGGCGAGGTCCACACCCACAGGAACAGGCTGCGCACCTACGCGGGTGACTAGGTAAAACTGGTCAATGGCAGTGTTATCGGACTTGCGCCGCCCCAACCCGTCAGCCAAGGCACCGCCTACAGCGACGATCTCTGCAGTTGAGCCCCGCAGCATAGCGTTCAGACTGGCGTGTACCCTTCGATCATCGTCAGAATCTCTTCCTCGATCGCTCGGCGCCGATCTCGCAGAATGCGCGCTTCCGGGCTTGTCTCTCCGTTTTCGGTCCGCACGATCTTTGTAACTTCACGATCGGTATCAGCATACTGCTGACAAAGAGCATCGAAAACCTGGCTGTCCTGGATCAGTTGTCGAACCGCGGCCTCATTCTCCGGGAACCGTGCCAGTATATCGCGTATACGGTCGACCATAGCAGCCTCCTAGTTCCCCCCCGAGCTGCTTGATAATGTAGCTGTCGGCCGACGCCGGAAAAGATGCGAGTGCCGGCATTTTCAAGTTCCGGCGGGCCGCTCGTGAGGATAGTGGGGCCGTGCTCATCACGGCAGAAGCGAGGTAGCGGGAGCCATGGAACGTCAGGTGGCGGCAGAGCTCGCTTGAAAGCGGCTTGCCAGCGGTGTTTGTGCGGAACGGCCAAGGAATACGGTACCTGCCAAGCCGTTGAGGGCATGCAGACTGATGGCCGGAAGGTTGTGCTCGTTGAGGATGTGATAACCAGCGGACCTCGGTGAAGGGAGTGCCAGCATGCAGCGCCACATGGAGAGTGCGCGGATAATGCATTTATAAGCAAGATCGGTCGCGATGCCGTAAGTTCTGCCAAAGCAATCAGCGCAAGCGCTTCAAGAGCACCGCTATCTTCTTCGGCCGATCGGTAGGCACTCGGAAAAATGGATGCGAGCTGAAATATCTCCGCACTCGCGCGCGGACTTTCTGACTACCGAGGACCACAGGCGGATTGCGCTTCATGGTCACTCTCCCCAAAAAAGGGAGAGCCGAAGGTCGCGCCTCGCTGGGCGTCATCCCTCGGCTCTCGACCTTCCCCGATGGGTTTACGACAAGACAACCATCGGGATCACTGATACCCCAACACCCAGGTAAAGCGATTGTTCCCGAATCTTTAGCTGATTTTACGCCGGCATCTTTGCCTATGCAAAAGCCGGGCTCGGAGACTGTCGCCTGCATCGCCGACGTCTCCTAACTGGGTCCTGATCAAGTCGATGCTCGGCAAATTCGCAAGGTTTCTCGCCAAGCACTATGCATCAAATACTGGGCGAGATGAAAGGCGATCATTTCACCAGGAATGGGTATCCCGCCTCCCCTTCAATTGAAGCATCCAAGCTGTTAAAATAGTAGCGCACCTCGGTGCACCCGCGGGAGATGTGGGTTGTGACGACCCACCAGTTGCCCGCGGTATTGATGCTTTGGCGGTCCAAGTGGCCCCCTGCGCTGTTCGCACACTCCCTGCAAACGTTGCCAACTGCGACGGAGCGCTCGCGCGTTTCGTAAGCGGTCAAACGCGTGCGAGCGGCTCTGGCACCGGCCGCCCGACAGGCCGGAGCGAAAAAGGGAGGAATACGATGGTCAGAAGATTTCTTTTCTCCGTGGTCTTCGCGCTGTCGTCGCTGATGGCGACGCATGCGTTGGCCGATATAACCGTGCTCGTTCCCTCGGGAAGCGAGGGCGACGGCCTGAGAGCCGCTGCCGCCGACTATGCGAAGCTGAAGGGTACCAAGGTCGAGATCGTTCAGGCTCCCTATAGCAACGAATTTGAACAGGCTGCCAACGCCGGCCAGACCAAATCGGGCGCCTTCGACATCGTTCTGATGGATGATCCGTGGATTCCGTTCTTCGCAGAGAACGGGCATCTCGAGGACCTTACGCCCTATTTCAAAAAGGCCGGGCTTGAAGGCCCTGACAACGACTTCCTGTCGAAGTCTCTCGCTGTCTGCCGCAATCCCTACAACAAAGGCCCCTACGTGTGCCTGCCCTATGTGGGAAACGCGCAGATGTTCTTCTATGACGCCGCCAAGTTCAAGGAAGCAGGCGTTGAAGCACCGAAGACGTGGGACGACGTGCTGAAGGCGGCCAAGGCGCTCTCCGAAAAAGGCGGCGGCCGCTATTTCGGCTACGTCTTCCGGGGCGGCCAGGGCAACCCGGTCGTCGCCGACTTCATGCCGATCTTCTGGTCCTATGGCGCTGACATGTTCAACGCGGACCGGACAAAGGTGACGATCGACACGCCCCAGGGTGCCGCCGCGATGAAGACCTTCATGGCGCTCCGTGACGTCTCGCCGAAAGGTGTCGAGAGCTACAACGCCAACGAGGTCGGGCAGGCCCTAGCGGCGGGCACGGCGGCCTCGTCGATCAACTGGCCGAACTGGGTCGCGACTTTCGAAGACCCCAGCCAGTCCAAGATGGTTGGCAAGATCTCCTACTCGCCGATCCCGGCAGGCACCAAACCCGGCAGCTCGGAAATCGGCCACTGGACGATGGGCATCATGGCCGCGGCGAAGAACAAGCAGGAGGCCTTCGACTTTATGTTGTGGGCGACCTCATCGGAACAGATGAAAATCTCGGCCCAGCGCGGCAACCCACCGGTGCGCAAGTCGATCTTCACCGATGCCAGCCTGACCAAACAGGAAAAATTCCGGCACTATCCAGTGCTCATGCAAGCGATCGAAGCTTCGACACCGCGCCCGCGTCACCCAAAATGGCCTGAGATCGAAAACGCGTTCGGGATCGAGCTTTCCAAAGCCGTAGCTGGCACGGAAACGCCGGCGGAGGCGCTGAAGAAATCCCAGGCTGCGGTCGAAGAGATAACCGGCATCAAGTAGCTGGCCGCATAGTGATCGAAGTGGAGCGACATCCGGTGACGCCGCTCCATTTTGCCGAACCAGCTCTCGGGGCAAGCACAAGCGCGTACGCGCCGGCTTTGGCTCCAGGGTTGGCCATGCTATGATTGGGTATATGGCGGATAGAACTTCTGATGACCGTTTCTGTCGGCGCGAAGTTCGGAAATTCGTTCGAGCGGTGGTTTGAGCGCCACCTCCGGGTATTGATGCTTGCGCCAGCCATGCTGGTGCTGCTGACGCTCACGATATTCCCGTCGATCTACATGATCATCGCGGCGGCAACGAGGATCAGCCCGAATCCCGACCTGCCCTGGCAATTTGCCGGCGCTGACAATTTTCTGAGGCTTCTCACCGACGATCAGTTTCACGTCGGCTTGTTGAACACGCTGGTGTTCACCGTCTTTGCCGTCAGCACGGAGTTCCTTCTCGGCCTTGGCCTCGCCTTGCTACTCGACCGATACATCCGGCGCTTGAATTTCCTGAAAACGGTCCTGATGCTGCCGATGATGCTGCCGCCGGTTGCGGTCGCCATCACGTGGAAGCTCATCTACGAGCCGCAATTCGGGGTGCTCAACGAGATCATGTTCCGCCTCGGCCTGCCCCTCCAGGCATGGGCCGGCGACGTCCGGCTCGCAATGTTCTCCGTGATCGTCGCCGATGTCTGGCAATGGACACCGTTCATGTTCCTGCTAATGCTTGCCGGGCTCGCGAGCCTACCGGACGAGCCCTACGAGGCGGCGGCGATTGATGGCGCTTCCGCTTGGCGGCAGTTCTGGGATCTGACGCTGCCGTTCCTGAAGCCGATCATCGCCATCGCGCTGCTTCTGCGCATCATGGACGCGCTGCGGCTCTTCGACCTCGTATTCATCCTGACCGGCGGGGGCCCCGCTGACCGGACCAAGACGCTCAGTCTCTACATTTACCAGGTGGCGTACCGCTTTGCCGACCCCAGCTATGCGGCCGCCATATCACTGTTCGTGCTGTTCATGACCGTCGCGTTCAGCACGTGGTTCATCAAGCGCATGCGGCTTGCCGACTAGAGGATCTATGGCGCACCGCCGTAAAAGTATCGAAATCCAGCGCGTCGCCGCCTATGCGACGATTGCGGTCGCTCTCGTGATCACCCTCTTCCCGGTCTACTGGATCGCAGCCAATTCGTTCAAATACGACATCGACATCTTCTCGATACCGCCGCAATGGATCCCCGCCAATCCGACGTTGAAGCATTACCACGCAGCCTTCATCGAGCGGCCCTTCCTGATCTACGCTTTGAACAGCCTGATCATCGCGGTCTCCACCACGGTCGTTTCGGTCGTCTTCGGCTCCCTGGCCGGCTATGCGCTCGCCCGTTTCCAGTACCCGGGCAGATGGCGCTACCAGATCTCCTTCTGGATCCTGTCGACGCGCATGATGCCACCCATCGTGACGATCATCCCGCTTTATATCGCCTTCAATCATCTCGGCATGCTGAACACGAAGCCTGCGGTGATCATCGCCTACACGGCGTTCAACCTGCCATTCGCGACCTGGATGATGAAGAGCTACTTCCAGGATTTGCCGGTCGAACTCGAGGAGGCGGCGATGGTCGACGGCGATACGCGATGGGGCGCGTTCCTGCATGTCGCTATACCGCTCGCCCGTCCCGGGCTCGCGGCCACAGCCATCTTTTGCCTGATTATTTCGTGGAACGAGTTCCTGCTCGCCCTCATCCTGACCCTGACAGAACGATCGCAGACGCTGCCGATCGGCATTGCCGGGCGCGTCACCCAGTACAACACCTATTGGGGCGAAATCAGCGCTGCCGGCTTCACCGCCTGCATCCCCATCGTGATCTTCGCTTTCGTCGTCCAGAAACATCTGGTCCGCGGCATCTCGTTCGGCGCGGTCAAGGGATGAGCGGTCAAGGGGATGAACCATGGCCTCGGTCGTCTTCCAGCACGTAGTCAAGAAGTTCGGCGCCTTTACCGCGGTCAGCGACCTCAATCTCGAGGTGCGCGACAAGAAGCTTCTCGTCCTGCTCGGACCTTCGGGCTGTGGGAAGACCACGACGATGCGCATGGTCGCCGGCCTCGAAGAAGTCACTGCCGGAGACATCTTCATCGGCAGCGACCGGGTCAACGGCGTGCTGCCGAAATATCGCGATGTCGCGATGGTCTTCCAGTCCTACGCGCTCTACCCCCACCTCAGCGTCGCGGACAACATCGGCTACCCGTTGAAGATCCGCAAGGTGCCGGAAGACAAGCGGCGCCGGATGATCATGGAGGTGGCACGCCGGGTCGAGCTCGACGGGCTGCTCGACCGGCTGCCGAAACAGCTCTCCGGCGGGCAGCGCCAGCGCGTGGCCCTCGCTCGTGCCATCATCCGAACGCCAAAGGTCTTCCTGATGGACGAACCGCTGTCCAACCTGGACGCCAAGCTGCGGGTCCAGATGCGGGCCGAACTCAAGCACCTCCAGCACGAGCTGCAGGTGACGACGATCTACGTCACCCACGACCAGATCGAAGCGATGACCCTCGCCGACAGAGTGGCGGTGATGAACAAGGGCGTGATCGAGCAGCTCGGTACGCCAAGGGAAATCTACAACGACCCGCGGACCCTCTTCGTCGCGGGCTTCATCGGCTCGCCGCCGATGAACCTTATCGATGGTGAGGTGAAGGACGGGGTCTTCACAAGCCCCGGTGGCATCAGGGTCGACGGCCTCGGTAGCGCGAGCGTTGCGCGGGCTGTGCTCGGCGTTCGCCCAGAGGACATTCACATTATCCCCGCCGGAGGCGCAAAGGCCAATATCGCCGCCCCGATCTATTCGGTCGAACTGACTGGCGAAAGCACGCTGGTCACCGTGCGCGCCGGAGCGGCCTTGCTCGCTGTTCGCGCAGACAAGAACTTCGCCGGCGACTACGACCAGATCGTGCAGGTAGGCTTCTCGCCCGAACGCGCATTCGTGTTCGATCGCCAGAGTCAGGAACGTGTCGATTTCTAGGATGCTCCTCGCCGTGGCGTCACTCATGTGGGCCGGAGCCGCCGCTGCCGACGATGATGCTATCGCAGACAACCCGCTTGTCGAAATACCGGGAGGCCCGTTCGTCTTCGGTAACGACATGGGCAATGAAAACGAGCGGCCGCAACACATTGTCGAAGGCCAGGCCTTCGCCATGAACCAGACCGAGATCACCAACGCACAGTACCGCCGCTTCGTTACAGCAACGGGCCATCGGGCCGCTTTCTACGACCGGCATCCAGCCCTGGGCCTGCCCGACCATCCGGTCGTCGGCGTCAGCTTTGCCGATGCCGAGGCGTTTTGCGCCCATTACGGCCTGAAGCTGCCGTCCGAGCAGGAATACGAGCGCGCGGCGCGCGGGACGCAAGGAGCGCGCTTTCCTTGGGGCGACGCGCCGGTCGACGCGGCACGCGCCAATTACGGGCGCGACGCCTGTTGCGGTGGTGATGACATTACGGCGCCCGCACGGTCGCTTCCCCAAGGGGCAAGCAAGGAGGGACTGCTTAATCTCGTCGGCAATGTGTGGGAATGGACCCGTGATTTCTACGCACCCTACAGCGGTGAAGCGCCGCCCGAGATAGGCGGAAAGTATCGAGTGCTTCGCGGCGGCGCGTGGAACAGCGACCCCGCCCGCCTGAGCACGACCTACCGGCTTGCCTACGACCCCGATTTTCGCTTCGCTGCCAACGGAGGCTTCCGATGCGTGCGCTCGCCGGATTGATCGCCCTCTCACTCATGATGGTCGCAGCAGACGGCTTGGCGGAACCGAAGGCGGCGCCGGGATACGAAGTCGAAACCGTGCAAAAGCCGGGAGCGATCTTTGCCGGCCTTGCACGCGACGGCGATGCGCTTCTGGTCACGGACCTGGCCGACGGCCGCCTCTACAGGCGCGGCCCAAATGGCCAATTCACCGCATTCGGACCGGTCTTGCCGCACGGCACCGACGTCATGGGCGATCCGACCGGACCGTACCGGGTCGAGCGCCACGGCAGCGGCTATCTCGTAGCCCAAGGCTGGATGCCGGCGAATAGCAACGAGGACCCTGACGATCATGCGATGCTCGAGGTCGATGAGCGCGCCGTCACGAAGGTTGTCAACAACGACTTCTGGAATCCGTACGATTTCGCCGTGTCGAACGATATGCTCTTTGTCGTCGACGCCGCGCGAAACTCCGTCGAACGCCTTTTGCTCAACGGCGGCGGCCGGACGCAGCTCTTCGCCTTCGCCCGGCTGAGCACCAGCGGCCAGTCCCTTACCGCCTTGTCGCCGACCGAGTTCGGCGACAAGCAGAAATACGAGTTCGACGCGGTCCCGACCGGCCTCGCCATGCATGGTGGCCGGGTTTACGTTTCCCTGTTCGGCGGATTTCCCTTTCTTGCCGGCAGCGGCCGTATCGTCTCGCTGCCGCAGGCCGGCCAAACAAGCATCGCCCGCATCGAGGCCGGCGGCTTGAATGCCCCGGTCGATGTCGTCTTCGATGCGACGGAAGAGATGCTGGTCCTGGAGCACGGCACTTTCGATCAGTCCAGTGGCTGGGCTTCCGACAGCGGCAGGCTCCTCGAGGTGGACCTCGTCTCAGGAAAAAGGCAGGTGCTTCTCGACGGTCTGACCCGCCCGGTCGCCGTGCTGCCTCTCGACAACGGTGGTTTCGTCATCTCGCAACTGGACGGGAAGCTCGTCTTTCTCAGGCAGACAGGGCCTGCCCAGCCGCACCCCTAAAATCTGCAATCGACAGCGTAGCCGACGCTACCGGAATGCTCGCCGGCGCCGGTGAGTTGCCGAGATCTATAGATCCGATGCGTCGGTGCACCAGCAACTCGTAGGAAGGAGGAATCTCCCAACCGGCACTCCATGGGCGCTGCTAGGCTCAGCGGACCATGTGTATCGAAAATGTTAACACCGCTCGCGACCAACGTCATCCATCAATCGGTATAGAGTTCCAGCAGCCGGACGGCCGATCGAGGGCCGCGATGTCGGCGGCAGCCGACCTAAAAAGTCCGTTTCAACAAACGAATTCGACAACGGTGCTGTATTGGCGGTAGCCCTCCTCTGACTCGCCCCCCTCCCGATAGTCTGCCGCGCGACCGGGCGTTACAAGAAGCCGCCTCGATCAGATCGAGACGGCTATTGATTTATGAAGAAAGTGGTTGCGGGGACCCGCAACCACCACCATCGGACCCGACAACAAAGGCGAGATCGCCTTGGCGCCCTGCAAGCCGGCCTCGATCTGAGCTACGGCCACCCGATGGTTACGTCACATGGGGCGGATCGACGAAGTCACAGGCGATGGCCATTCGCGCGCGGCTTTTCACAACCTGACGACGTTCTACAGTGCTTTCCGGCGGGCATCTGACGCGACGCAAGATGACCTGCGGAGAAAAATGGAGCGGCCGTAGTTTCGAAGGGGAGAAGGCGAAAGTATGCACGTTTGTTCCCGTATGCTGCCCACGGCCCTGCTTCTCGTCAAGCAGGATCAGCGCCACCACTATTTTAGCGCAGGGCCATTCGACACTGGGCGATGCCTGGATCACTCAGTGTTCAATTCCCGAATCTCACAGCAGATATCCAGAATGCTGTTGCAAAAATGAGACATTAAACATCAGTAGTCGCTGATAGGCTGGGATTCGGGATTTTAATTGGGGTTTTCGATGCGCTTACGTTCCTTCCTGTTTGCCGGTTTATTGTCGCTGATTGCCGGTTCAGCATTGGCCGCGGACGTGGTTACGAGCGAGCCCGCTGCAAGCGTCAATTGGTCGGGAGCTTATATCGGCGCCGTCGCCGGATATGGGTGGAACCAAGACACATATCACTATGGTGTCTCGTCGGTCGATTTCGATGTTAATGGCTTCGTCGGCGGCCTGACTGGGGGCTATAACTGGCAGAAGGGCCAATTTGTTTTCGGTCTCGAAGGCGACGTCTCCTACGCCAATATTGATGGGAGCGTCCTCAAGGTTCCCTTTGTGGCCCCGTGCGGCAACGAGGGGTGCACGGCCAAGGTCGACTGGTTTGGTACCGGCCGCGCCCGCGTCGGCTATGCCTTCGAGAATTTCCTTCCCTACGCCACGGGCGGCTTTGCCGTCGGTCATGTCAAGGGATCGGCTGATCTCGGGGCATGTGGCTTTACTCCGACATGCGGCTATAGCGATACCCGCTGGGGCTGGACTGCTGGCGCCGGCGTTGAATGGGCCATGAACCAGCAGATATCGTTCAAGGCCGAGTATCTGCATGTGGATTTGGGCAAACCCAGCTTCAACTCGGTCGGCATCCCCTCGACCGACGCCATCAAGTTCGATACGGTTCGGGTCGGCATCAACTATCATTTCTAATCCGGGCGAGCATATGCGGCGGGCCTGATGGGCCGCATGGCCGGTGTCGCTCGCCGGCCATGTTTCTTCAGGTTCGGTGATCCTGACCCTAGTGCGACCGGCCATATCCTGACTGCGGCGGCCTACTACCCGCCGGCGGCGATCTATCGATCAATCTTCTTCCCGGAAATCTATCAGCGAAGGATGGCGCAGATCGTACTCGCCCGGCAGATTCTGCACGCGATCAAGCCGGGCCTGATCCATCGCATCCCCGCCGCTTCATGCGCCTCGGCGGCAGGCTCCTAAATTCCGAAGAGCGATCGCATCGATCAAAGGCCACCAGCCCGTTCCGATATCCCTGTCTCTTTCATAACGGCGCGTAATTCCGCTGGTGGCGCTAGACAGAAAGTTCGAAAAGCTTCCAGGAACCCCAGGTAGACTGGACGCCCCCCTTGAGCAATCGGCGGCCGAGACCACTCTTATGACAAAAGTCGTGGACCTGTTGGTAAAGCCGGCTAAGAAAGTTCGGGTATCGCCGCGAAATAGGAGTTATTGCATGTCGGAAGAGATTGAGGCCGGCCGAAGCGAGTTGATCGAGCTCACGGCGGACATCGTGTCTGCCTACGTTGGCAAAAACGCGGTGCCGGTTGCCTCCCTTCCGGAGCTTATCGAGAGCGTGAACATGTCGCTTTCGAAGATCGGAGGACCGGCCGAGCCCGAGACACCGACCCTAGTTCCAGCAGTCAATCCGAAGCGATCGGTGTTCCCTGACTACGTCATCTGCCTTGAGGACGGGAAGAAGTTCAAATCGCTGAAACGTCATCTTGGCGTGCACTACGGCCTGACGCCAGATGAATATCGCGAAAAGTGGGGATTGAAGCCAGAGTATCCGATGGTGGCTCCGAGCTACGCGGCCCAAAGATCGGCACTGGCGAAGTCGAGTGGGCTCGGCGCAGACCCGTGACCAAATCCCCCAAGAGGGGATCGGCTAAACGGAAGTAGGGTGCAAGGGCCGCACCTGGGATTAGCCTAGTTGAAACAATCGACGCCGGCTGCAGTCCTCTGTTTTGCCAACGGCATTCCGGCTACTGGGCATGATGTTAAGCTCTTGCACGCTCAGGCTGAACGCCGCCGAAAGTGGAAGAGCGCATCTTCGATAGTGGGTTTCGCGATGTAGCTGTCCTGCGACTCGAGCCCCCGTATCACTGGGTATCGGCAAGAGTTTTCGGCGTCTAACATAGGTGCAGATACGTAACCTGGCACACAGTATTCGGGAACCGAGCCAATCCACAGAAATATTTAGCTGGTATTTTTGTTGGTCAAAACTGCCACAGCACGATCCTCAATCAACTGAATACAAAGCGATATTTCTTTGACTTGGATTCCGCCTCTGGCACCATCACCTCTTCTCCCCACGCTCCGTTTCGCGGCGGCCTGGTCTTTTCTGCAAGTTCGGTCGCCTGGTGCGGCGCGCTGCCTGCCGGCAAGGCAATGAATGACGTGGGAAGGATCACCCTCAACCTGCTCGACCATCTCTCGGCATAGCAAAACAGGAGGCCAACTTCGAAGCCGCGCCTTGCCGGAATTGCTCCAAAAAGGGAGCCCGCTGCTGGGAGGAGTGACAGCGGGCTCAGCACACGATGGGATCAGGGAGTGCAACCCATCGTTCGCCCACGAAATGGGAGGTACGTGAGCACATTACAGGTAGGAATTGTTTCTTATAACTCAAGATAGGCGCCGCATGCTGCAAGATGCACCCGAGTATCCTTAACTCAAGGATGTTTCGGCGCTCAGTGCTCAACGCTTGTTCAAGTATTACGCTGTGCCTCCGTGCCAGCACGGCATATTTGACCGGCGTCAAAGCTGCCTGGCCGGTTTCCTGTCAATCCTCCCACCGTTCTCAATTCGGGAGGGCATCATGTCCACAACACAAATCAATATCCCAATCCGGGAAGCCGCGGCCACGGCATCTGCGAAGCTACGACTAGGATCGCTGACAGCGCTTGTGATCGGCTCGATGGTAGGGTCGGGCGTGTTCAGCCTGCCCCAGAACATGGCAGCCGGCGCCGGTCCGCTGGCGATCCTGATCGGCTGGGCGATCACGGCCGTCGGGATGCTGGCGCTGGTGTTTGTCTATCAGTCGCTGGCGGTGCGCCGGCCCGAGCTCGACGCAGGTCCCTATGCCTATGCCAAGGCAGGGTTCGGACCCTTCGTCGGGTTCAACAGCGCCTGGGGCTATTGGATCAGCGCGTGGGTGGGCAACGTGTCCTACGCCGTGATCGTCTTCAGCGCCCTGTCCTACTTCTTCCCTGCCTTCGGTGACGGCAACACCTGGCAGGCGGTGCTCGGCGCATCGATCCTGTTGTGGGTCATCCACTTCCTCATCCTTGCAGGCATTCGCCAGGCCGCGATCGTCAACACCGTGGTGACCGCGGCCAAGATCGCCCCGGTTGTCCTTTTCGTCGGGATCGTCGCCGTCGCCTTCAAGCTCAATGTCTGGACACTCGACTTCACCGGGCTCGGTAACGCCTCGCCCGGTACCATCGCCGCCCAGGTCAAGAGCACGATGCTGGTGACGCTGTGGGTCTTCATCGGCATCGAGGGTGCCAGCGTATTCTCCGCCAGGGCAGAGCGCCGCAAGGACATCGCCACCGCGACGGTGCTCGGTTTCTTCACATGCCTCGCGCTCTACGCGCTGGTCTCGCTGCTTTCGCTCGGCATCCTAAGCCAACCCGAACTTGCCGCCCTCAAGAACCCGTCGATGGCGGGCGTGCTGGAAGCGGTTGTCGGGCCTTGGGGCGCCGTCCTCATCAACCTTGCGCTCGTCGTCTCGGTCGTCGGCGCCTTCCTGAGCTGGACGCTGCTCGCCGCGGAGGTTCCGCATGTCGCCAGCAAGGACGGGACAATGCCGAAATTCTTCGGCCGGGAGAGCGAGCGCGGCGTTCCCTCGACCTCGCTGCTCATCACCAACCTGCTCGTCCAGGCCTTCCTGGTGATCACGCTGTTCGCGCAGAGTACTTACCAGGCGCTCTTCTACATCGCCTCGGCAGCCATCCTGGTGCCTTACATCTTCTCCGGGGCCTTTGCCGCCAAGCTGGCCTGGACCGGGGAAAGCTATGAAAGCGGCGAACGGCGCGCCGGACCTCTCTTTGCCGGTGTGCTGGCAACGATCTATGGACTGTGGCTGGTCTATGCGGCCGGACCTGCGTATCTGTTCATGTGCGCGATCCTCTATGCACCGGGCATCATCTTCTATGTCTGGGCCCGTCGCGAAGGCAATCAGCGCGTCTTCCATCCCCTGGAGGCCGTCGTTGCAGTCGCCCTTGTCGCAGTCGCTATCCTCGCCGTCTACGAGATGTGGACCGGCGCCGTCAGCGCGCTTTGAGAGTTGGTCCCATGAGAGATCTTGGAGTCCACTCGGAAGTCGGTCGCCTGCGCGAGGTGATGGTCCACAGGCCGGATCTCAGCCTGCGCAGGCTGACGCCGGAGAACTGCAAGGCGCTGCTGTTCGACGACGTGCTGTGGGTGAAACGAGCACGCCAGGAACACGACATTTTCGTCGATGCCCTGCGCGAACGCGGCGTGGTCGTTCATTCGTTCGGCGAGCTCCTCGCCGAGACCGTGGGCATCGGCAAGGCGCGCGAGTGGCTTCTTGATCGGCGCGTGCATGCCGGCGTCGTCGGGCTGGACATGGTCGACGAGATGCGGGGGTGGCTGAACGAGATGCCGGCCGAGCTGCTGGCAACCCATCTCGTCGGCGGCATTGCCCGCGCCGAACTTCCGTTCGAGCCCAAGGGACTGACCGGAAGGACGCTCGCGCCGCAGGATTTCGTGCTGCCGCCGCTGCCGAACCAGCTCTTCACCCGCGACAGTTCCTGCTGGATCTACCGCTCCGTTTCAGTCAACGCCATGTATTGGCCCGCCAGGCGACCCGAGGCAGCCAATGTCGAGGCTGTCTACCGCTTCCATCCGCGGTTTCGCGACAGCGGCATTCCATTCGTGTCTCCGGGAGCCGGAACCGGCGTCAGCCTGGAAGGCGGGGACGTCATGCCGGTCGGCGGCGGCGTCGTTCTGGTCGGCATTGGCGAACGCACCACGCCGCAGGCGGTGGGCGACCTTGCCCGAAGCCTGTTCGCCGCCGGAGAGGCCACCCGCGTGATCGCGGCGCTGATGCCGCGCGACCGCTCCTTCATGCATCTCGACACCGTCTTCACCTTCTGCGACCGGGATCTTGCCACCATGTATCCGCCGGTGGTCGAACGGCTGCGCAGCTTCTCGATCCGGCCCGGCGATGGCGATGCGGCGGTCGAGGTCAGGGAAGAAAATACCCCCTTCACCACGGTCGTCGCCGAGGCCCTCGGGCTGAAATCGCTGCGGATCATCGCCACCGGCGGCGACCGCTATGAGGCCGAGCGCGAACAGTGGGACGACGGCAACAACGTCATTGCGGTCGAGCCGGGTGTCGTCATCGGCTACGACCGC
Source organism: Mesorhizobium album (assembly GCF_033977205.1). NCBI lineage: Bacteria > Pseudomonadati > Pseudomonadota > Alphaproteobacteria > Hyphomicrobiales > Phyllobacteriaceae > Mesorhizobium > Mesorhizobium album. Next base: position 21,077 of record NZ_JAVIIW010000049.1, read on the forward strand.
AACGTCTACACCAACACGCTGCTGCGCCGCGCGGGGATCGAGGTGATCACCGTCGAGGGCGCCGAGCTCAGCCGCGGCCGCGGCGGCGGCCATTGCATGACCTGCCCCATCGCCCGCGACCCGCTCTGAAAGGACCCCAATGTCGATCAACCTGCATGGCCGCTCGGTGCTTTCGCTGGACGACCTCTCGGCCGAAGAGATCCGCTTCCTCCTGAAGCTGGCCGCCGACCTCAAGGCGGCCAAGCAGGCCGGGCACGAGATACCGCGCCTCGTGCGCAAGAACATCGCGCTCATCTTCGAGAAGGATTCCACGCGCACGCGGACCGGGTTCGAAGTGGCCGCCTACGATCAGGGCGCCCACGTCACCTATTTCGGCCCCACTGGCAGCCATATCGGACACAAGGAGTCCATGAAGGACACTGCGCGCGTGCTTGGCCGGATGTATGACGCAATCGAATATCGTGGCTTTGCCCAGCACCAGGCCGAACAGCTCGCCGCGCATGCCGGCGTGCCCGTCTACAACGGCCTGACCGACGAGGCGCATCCGACGCAGATCCTCGCCGATTTCATGACCATGCGCGAATTCACGCACAAGCATCTTTCCGACATGAGCGTCGCCTTCGTCGGCGAGGGACGGGACAATGTCGCCCAGTCCCTGGCCGTGGGCGCCGCCAAGGTCGGCATCGACATGCGTATCGCCTCGCCCAGACAGCTTTGGCCGGACGAGGAATTTTGCGCCCATGTGAGAGATCTTGCCGAACGCAGCGGCGGTCGCTTCAGACTGGACGAAGACGTGAAGAGCTGCGTTGCGGGCGCCGACTTCATCTATACGGATGTCTGGCTCTCCATGGGCGAGGACAAGTCCGGCTGGGCGGAGCGCATCAGTCTGCTGACGCCCTATCGGGTGACGCGCGAGGTGATGTCGGCCAGCGGCAATCCACATGTGAAATTCATGCATTGCCTGCCAGCATTCCACGATACCGAGACCGAGGTCGGCGCCGACATCGCACGCGAGTACGGGATCGACTGCATGGAGGTTTCCGACGAGGTATTCGAGTCGGGCGCCTCGATCGTCTTCGACCAGGCGGAAAACCGCATGCATACGATCAAGGCGCTGCTCGTCGCCACCATCGGCAACTGACATGCTGATCGTCGCAGCTCTCGGCGGGAACGCGCTGTTGCGGCGCGGCGAGCCGATGACCGCCGAGAACCAGCGCAGCAACGTCAAGCGCGCCGCGTCCGTTCTGGCGGCGCTCATCGGCGAAGGCCATTCGCTGGTGATCACGCACGGCAACGGCCCGCAGGTCGGCCTGCTCGCGCTCCAATCGGCCGCCGCGTCGAAAGAAGGAGCCTTCCCGCTCGATGTTCTCGGCGCCGAGAGCGCCGGCATGATCGGGTACATGATTGAGCAGGAGCTTGCCAACCTCGCCAGCCAAAGGCTGTTCGCGACGTTGCTGACGCAGGTGAAGGTGGACCCGCGCGATCCAGCCTTTGCGCATCCAACGAAACCGATAGGCCCTGTCTATGACGAGGCAACCGCCCGAAGGCTTGCAGACGAGCGTGGCTGGGCAGTTGCGCCCGACGGCGACAAATGGCGCCGCGTCGTGCCCTCCCCGCGACCTGTCGAGATTCTGGAGGTGTCCGTGATCTCCTATCTGGTCGAGCACGACGTCGTCGTGATCTGCACGGGCGGCGGCGGTGTCCCTGTGGTTGCTCGCGGCGACGGCAGCATGATCGGCGTCGAAGCCGTCATCGACAAGGATCTGGCGAGCTCGCTTCTGGCGCGTCAGTTGAAGGCCGACATGCTGCTCATGCTGACCGATGTCGATGCGGTCTATGTCGGCTACGGCACGCCGGACGCACGCGCGCTTCGCAGGGTCGGGGCAACGGAATTGTCCGGGCGCGATTTCCCGGCCGGCTCGATGGGGCCCAAGATAAGCGCCGCGATCGAATTCGTCCAAGCTACAGGCAGGCCGTCGGCCATCGGGCGGCTCGAGGACGCAGTGGAGATCGTCAAAGGTCGGCAGGGCACGCGGTTCGAAGCCTCGTCCTTGCAGTTGACAAGCCTCAAGGCCGACGGCCGACAAGGGCACTAGGGCCGGTCGCGTGATTTCGCTCCGCATCCCCGGACCGGCGAGCCGCCGTTCACGCTCGCTCCCGTCGTCATGGAACGTGGCCTCACACAGGAAGGACCGAAATGAGCCGTCTCTCGCATTGCGAAATTCACATGGTGCACCGGATCGGCTGGCTCCGCGCCGCCGTGCTTGGCGCGAATGACGGTATCGTTTCCACCTCAAGCCTCGTGGTCGGCGTCGCCGCGGCCGGATCGGGATCGACCGAGATCCTGATCGCGGGATTGGCCGGCCTCGTTGCGGGCGCGATGTCGATGGCTGCCGGGGAATATGTCTCGGTCAGCTCCCAGACGGATGCCGAGAACGCCGACCTCGCGCGCGAGAAACGGGAACTCGCCGAGACGCCCGAGGCTGAGCTGGAAGAACTGACGCGGATTTACGTCGATCGGGGCCTCGACCGGGAACTTGCGGAGCGCGTCGCGCTCCAGCTGACTGAGCGTGACGCCCTGGGGACCCATGCCCGTGACGAACTGGGCATTTCCGAGACCGTCGCCGCCCGCCCGGTGCAGGCGGCCCTGGTCTCGGCCCTCACCTTCGCGTCAGGGGCGGTGGTGCCGGTGCTCGTTGCCCTCCTGACACCTGCGGATAAGACGAGCATCATCGTCGCGGCATCCACGCTCATTGCGTTGGCCATCCTGCGCGGCCTGGGTGCCACTGCCGGAGGAGCCGGCGTGGTGCACGGGGCCACGCGGGTCACGTTCTGGGGCGCGCTCGCGATGGGCGTCACCGCCGCGGTCGGGACGATCTTCGGAGTTAGCGCCGGATAGCTGGCGAAAAGTTGGCTAAGCGCCAAAGGAACATCTCAACGACGGCCGCACCTTCTGCCGGGACGCCAACGCCACTTATTCGCCGAGCACACGGCGCCTTTCCTCGAACTCTTCCTTGTCGATCTCGCCGCGCGCAAATCGCTCGCGAAGAATGTCGAGCGGTGTGCGGCCCGAGTGATGCGGTAATACTGGCCCCGACCACGGTCCACCCAGCCCGCGGACGAGAACGACTACGGCTACCACCAGCACCGCGAGGAAGAGTATCATGAACAGCGGACCGAAAATCATGGCATACCAACCTCCGCCCCACATCATGTGAGGTCCCCAATCGTACCTTCCGATGTCGGACGGCGCCTGTGCCCATGCTGCACCGGGGGCAAGGGCCACAGCAGCGCTCACTGCCGCGACGGACTTCATCAAAGCCTTCTGCATTGGCTTGCTCCATCTTGGACGGATAACATTCTACGCCGTTGATCGGCTTCCACTTTGCGCGAGATCAACCGCCTTCGCGGCGTGCTCCGCATAGCGGCGCAACGGCCTTGCCATTGCGTGGTCGATCTCGATGGACAGCGCCACCGCCGGTTCGCTACGCTGAGCATGACCAACACCGACAGGGCGAACGGGGGGCATGGAACAGTTTCAGGAAATCACCCCCGTCCGCCTGAGGACCATCCCTGCGGGGATCTGGGCGCTGGGCTTCGTCTCGCTGCTGATGGACGTGTCGTCGGAGATGATCCACGCCTTGCTGCCGATCTATCTCGTCACCGTCATGGGAGCATCGATGGTGACGGTCGGCACCATCGAAGGCATTGCCGAAGCGACGGCCGCCATCACCAAGGTTTTTTCGGGCGCACTGTCTGATTGGCTGGGAAAACGCAAGCTGCTGGCGGTCATCGGTTACGGCCTCGCCGCCCTCACCAAGCCGGTATTCCCGTTGGCCTCTTCGGTCGGCTGGCTTGTGGCGGCCCGCTTTGTCGACCGTGTCGGCAAGGGTATTCGCGGCGCTCCGCGCGATGCCCTGGTTGCGGACATCGCCCCCGCTCATGCACGCGGCGCCAGTTTCGGACTTCGCCAAGCGCTCGACACGGTTGGCGCGTTTGTCGGGCCGCTGCTCGCGATCGGTCTCATGTGGCTGACCGCCAATCAGTTTCGGTCCGTGTTCTGGGCTGCGGTCGTTCCCGGCTTCCTGGCGGTCGCGCTGCTGGTCGTAGCCGTCCATGAGCCCGCCCGGCCCGCCGGCCTGCGTGAGGTGCGTGCTCCCTTGAGCTTGCTCGAGCTCAGGCGCCTGGGCTCACCCTTCTGGCTGGTTGTCTGCGTCGCCACCGTGTTCACATTGGCCAGGTTCAGCGAAGCGTTTCTCATCCTGCGCGCGCAGGGCATGGGTTTGCCGATCGTGCTCGTCCCGCTGGTGCTCGTGGTCATGAATGTGGTCTACTCGCTCGCCGCCTATCCGGCCGGCGCGCTCTCGGATCGCGTCAATCGCCTGACGATGCTTATTCTCGGCTTCCTGATCCTGATTGCCGCGGACATCGTGCTGGCGTCCCCTGGAAATCTGGCCGGCGTGGCGCTTGGCGTGGCCCTCTGGGGCCTGCATCTTGGCTTCACGCAAGGGCTTCTCGCAACGCTCGTCGCCGATACCGCCCCGCCAGAGCTGAGAGGCACCGCCTTCGGGATGTTCAATCTGTCGGGCGGGCTCGCGCTGCTGGCCGCCAGCCTGCTGGCGGGGGCGCTCTGGGATCTTTTCGGACCGCGCATGACCTTCCTGGCGGGCGCAGGCTTCACGGCTCTGGCGCTCCTTGGCCTTGGCCTGGTCCGTTGGCTGATGCCGACCCTTGGACGTAATGGAGACCCGCAAGAAGAAGGCGCGGTGTCCGGCTCCTGACGCCGATACTGAGCAACCGCTTCCCTGTCCGGGCTATCGGGTCACGGGATCACGCCCGCTCCCTCCAAGAACACGCGGACGGCGTCGCGAACCTGCTGCGCGTGTCCAACCAAAAGATGTCCACCGGTGTCGTAGACGACCAGCTTTGCACCGGGGATCTTACCGGCCGTGAATTCGGCTGCCGGCAGCGTGTTAAACAGGTCGTCTCGCGCGGAGATGATCATTGTCGGTGCAGTGATGTCTTCCAGCGGCAGCTCATGTAACTCGGGGGCGCTGTCGATGTTGATTCCGGGGAAGCGCAGCGACAACGGTTCGACGCTCCTGACGAAGCTCATGACGCGGCCCCTCTCGGCCTGGGGCGCGGCTGCTACCACCGCCGGTCGAACGCCGAGAAAGCGAATAAGTGTCGACGGCGCGATAGTCTCGGCGGCCCACCAGGCGAAATCGCCGCCAGCATTGACGGCCCAGAATGCGAACCTGTTGCCGAGGCCCACGTTGATCGAGACGCGACTGGTGGGCGAATAAAGGGCTGGGACGATCAGAATGAGAGCGGCGACCTTGTCGGGATGCCGGAGTGTCAGCTCGACCGCTGAACGGGCGCCTGCCGAAACGCCGACGACCACCGCCTTGGGAACGTTCAGTCTGGAAAGCAGCGCCGCGTGCGCGTCGCCCTGCGCGGCTGGAGAGGGGTCTCGCGGAACGGGCGTGCGCAGATAGCCGAAGCGCGACGGCGCGATGACCCGAAAGCCTCCACCCACAAGATCGGCAGCAATGGCGAGGCCCAGGTCAAAACCGCCGCCGGCGCCGTGGATCGACAGCAGTGGAATGCCCGTACCGCTGTCGGCGTATTCGATCGGGCCGATGTCGAGGTTGGCGATCAGGCTGCCGCGGCTGACGGCCTCGCGCAGACGACCAACCTCGTTCCTGTAAAGCAAGAACGCCACAGCGGTCGCTGTCGCAATGGCGATGAGCATGACCAGCAGGAAACCGCCAATTCGACTCATTGCGATAGCTCCTCCAAGGGACGAGCGAGCATCAGTCCGCATCACTTGAAAGCAAGTGGATATCTCAATCCCTTGAGTAACGGCAACTGGGTGACGGCAACGCGTTGACCTGCGGGTGCTAAGCTATGGCCGCAACGCCAACGATATAGTTCTTTCCATAGGCCTTGGCGCATTTCGGGCACGTCGTATAGAAGAAATAGACATCGCCCGGCTCCGATTTTCGTTCGCGCGCGATCTGCCGCATCTCCTCGTGCCACTGGCTTGCCTGGCTGTATGGGCCTTCGAACACCTTCGTCAGAAAGTCGCCGCTCAGCGTGGTCATTTCTTCCTCGGGAACGGCTTTCGAGACTGAGAAAAGATGCTCGCTGGTCCAGGGGGAGAGATCGCGGCTGAGAACGATGAACTGGCCATCGGCCGAAGCACCGGCAGCATCGATGTGCTGGTTAACTCTGGCGAAAACGGCGCCCATGTTCACGGGGACATGCATGACGCTGCGGGTCGTCGCTCTCACGAATGGCTTGTCGCGGAAGTGCAGCTCCTGATCGTCCCAGCCGCCTGGATTGAATTTGGGACAGCAGCCAGTCCTGTTCACGCCGGCATCGTAATGCGGCGTCTCGTTCGTCTGCATGGCCATCTCCCGATGTGAGCAGATGGCAGCAGAGCAGCGGAAGACTCAGCCATCATTGATTCCGGTCAAAACGGCAAACATGTCGGCGGAACCGGAATTGATGCACATCAAGGCCGATCGATCACAACGCGGCTAGGTGGACGTTCAGGTAGTTTCGGAGACGACCATGGCCCACAAACAGGTGCTGTTTCGGTCGGCGGCGCGTGAGAAGATTCTGCGCGGTGCGACCCAGCTTGCCGACGCCGTTCGGGTGACTCTCGGCCCGCGCTCGAAGTCGGTGCTGATCGAAAAGAAATGGGGCGCGCCAATCGTCTGCAACGACGGCGTGACGATCGCCAAGGAATTCGACCTGAAGGACGCTGAAGAAAATCTCGGCGCGCGCATGTTGAGACAGGCCGCCGAGAAGACCGGCGACATGGTCGGCGACGGAACGAGCACATCGACCATCCTCGCCCATGCAATATTCGCCGACGGCGTGCGCAATGTCGTCGCGGGCGCGAGCGCTATCGACATCAAGCGCGGTCTCGACCGTGCGACGAAGCGCGTGATCGAAACGCTCAAACAGATATCGCGGCCGGTCGCGACCAGGCGCGAGAAGGAACAGGTGGCGACGATCTCCGCCCACAACGATCCGCTGATCGGCGAACTGGTCGGCGAGGCCATGGAGAAAGTGGGGGGCGAAGGCGTCATCACGGTCGAGGAATCGAAGACAACCGAAACGGTCCTCGATGTGGTCGAAGGCATGCAGTTCGACCGCGGCTTCCTGTCCCCCTACTTCGTGACCGACACCGAGAAGATGGAGGCGGTGCTGGAAGACGCGCTCGTGCTCATTGTCGAAAAGAAGATCTCGTCACTCAACGACCTGATCAAGCTGCTCGAGGCCGTGGCGAAATCAGGATCGCCACTGCTTGTGATCGCGGAGGATGTGGAGGGCGAAGCGCTTGCCACGCTCATCGTCAACCAGATCCGCGGCACGTTCAAGAACTGCGCCGTGAAGGCGCCGGGCTTCGGCGACCGCCGCAAGGCCATGCTGCAGGACATCGCCATCCTGACGGGCGGGCAGGTCATTTCAGAGGACATCGGCCTCAAGCTCGAGAACGTGACGATGGCGCAATTGGGACGCGCGAAGCGCGTGGTCGTCGACAAGGATAACACCACGATCATCGGCGGCGGCGGCGAGCAGAAGACCATCAAGGCGCGCGTCGAGCAGATCCGGCGAGAGATCAGCGATACGACCAGCGACTATGATCGCGAGAAGCTCCAGGAGCGGCTTGCCAAGCTCGCCGGCGGCGTGGCCGTCATCAAGGTGGGCGCACCGACAGAAGCCGAGATGAAGTCGAAAAAGGAAGCGCTCGACGACGCCATCAGCGCCACCAAGGCTGCCGTCGCGGAGGGTATCGTGCCTGGCGGCGGCCTGGCCCTGCTGCGCTGCATCGGTGCGGTCGCCGAGGAAGAAGCGCGTTGCGAAGGCGACGAGCGCACCGGGCTCCAGATCCTCAAGCGCGCGCTGGAAATGCCTGTGCGCCAGATCGCCGAGAATTCTGCCGTCGATGGCGGCGTGGTCGTCGCCAGGATGAGCGAAGGCAAGGGAAATTTCGGCTTTGACGCCGGCCGTAAGGAATATGTCGACCTCGTGGAAGCCGGCATCATCGACCCGACCAAGGTCGTGCGCATCGCGCTGGAGAACGCCGTCTCCGTCGCCAGCGTCCTGCTCCTGACGGAAGCGACCATGACGGAGATTCCAGAGCCGGCGAAGGAGCGTCCGCTTGAACCGGAAATGTCGATGTAGCGACAAGCCGCAGTTCCTGACATCGAGGCGACAGCGCGATAGCGTGGATTGGGATCGCCGACAGTATTTATTTATTTAGCCTGAGTTCCGGCATTCAGCTCAGGTCCTCAGCATTCCTCGCGAGCGATATTTCAGAAACTCGAGCAATCCGACCATACAAAGCCCGGCAGCCAGTGCCACGGCCAGATGGCTCAGACGCGGCTGGCCGAATTGGAAGAGAGCGGTCGCGGGCTGGTAGAGCAGCACCAGGCCAAGCACCAGTGCATCCACGGCGATGACTACGACAAGGGCGCGATTGGGCCTTAGAAGCGCTGAAATCGGCGAGGCGCTGTAGGTGCGATTGACCAACACCAGCCCGACTATTGCGACGATGAGGGCGAAGAAAGTCAGGCCGCGTACTTCTCCTTCCGGGATTCCTGCATAAAGGCTGAGCAGATAGACGGCAGCGACAACTGCCAGTGCCAGCAGGCCCTGCGCAAGGCTCCATGCCATCAGCGGACGGGTAAACAGGGTCTCTTGCGGATCCCGCGGTGGTCGGTCCATGATGTCGTCCTCCTCGGATTCCGCCTCAAAGACGAGCGAGCAGACCGGGTCGATCACCATTTCCAGGAATGCGATGTGCAGCGGCCCGAGCAGGATGGGCAGACCGAACAGCAGCGGCATCAGGGCCAGCCCCGCTATCGGCACATGAACGGCGGAGATGAAGCTCATTGCCTTGCGCAGATTGTCATAGATGCGTCGTCCGAGCCGGATCGTCGCAACGATCGACCCGAAGTCGTCGTCGAGAAGAACGATGGAGGAAGCCTCGCGCGCGACATCCGTGCCGCGTCCTCCCATGGCGACGCCAATGTCGGCGGCTTTCAGGGACGGAGCATCGTTTACGCCGTCCCCTGTCATCGCGACAATCTCGCCAGTCGCCTTCAGGGCTCTGACGATGGCCAGCTTCTGATCGGGCATAATTCGGGCAAACACTGTCGTCGTCTTCGCCGTTGCCGACAGGTCTGCTTCGTCCATCTCTTTCAGCTCTTCGCCCGTGACGACACCGGTAGTGTCGAGCCCGGCCTCGCTTGCAATCGCTGTGGCGGTTGCGGGATAGTCCCCGGTGATCATCACGACGCGGATGCCGGCCGAGCGGCAGCTGGCCACTGCTTCCCGGACTCCCGCGCGGAGTGGATCGGCTAGTCCGACCAGCCCCACGAATTCGAAGGCGAAGGCGGTTTGGTGGTCAGGCAAATTGTTCACCGGGTGGCCGGCGCGGGCCACACCAAGCACCCTGAGGCCCTCGGTCGCCATAGCGTCCGCGGATCTCCGGATTGCACTGGCCTGGTCCTTGGGAAGACCGCAAAGGCCTATGATCGCTTCGGGAGAGCCTTTGGCAGCGATAAGGCAATCGTCGTCGCCTGCAGCCAGCCGCCAGGCGTTCGACATGGCCAGCAGTTCGGGCCGAAGCCTGTAGCTGCGAAGCAATTGGCGGCCGATCGCCGGCCTGTGCAAACTTCGATCGGCAAGGTCGTGAAATGCCTTTTCCATAGGGTCGAAGGGAATTTCAGCACTGGCCAGCGCTCCGAGTTCAACCAGATCCCTGATCGCTTCGGGAAGCCCGTCTGAGAATTCGAGCGGCGAGTAAACACCTCCATCGGGCGTCCTCAACTCCGCGATGGCCATCTGGTTTCGGGTGAGCGTCCCGGTTTTGTCGGTACACAGTACGGTCGCGGACCCAAGCGTCTCGATGGCCGTCGCTCTGCGGGTAAGCACACGCGCCTTCGATATGCGCCAGGCGCCCATGGCCATGAAGATCGTCAGCACCATCGGAAATTCTTCCGGCAGCATCGACATGCCGAGGGCAATCCCCGCCAATATCCCGTCGAGCCATTCTCCGCGCAACCAGCCATGCAACAGAACCGCTAGCACGCTGACGGCCGCGCCAACCACAGCGAACAGCCTGACGACGCGTCTTGTCTGCATCTGGAGCCGAGGCGCCTCAATCTCCAAGGTGCTGAGCGACTGGCCGATGGCACCGATTGCGGTGCGAAGCCCGGTTGCCGTCACTTCGCCGATACCCGAGCCGCGGACGACCAGCGATCCAGAGAAAACGGCTGGCACGTCATCTCCACCCGGTCGGTGCTTGATGGTCCGGTCACCCGACATTGCCGCGATCTTTCGCACCGGCACGGATTCGCCGGTGAGCAGGGATTCGTCGACCTGGAGGTCGCCGGCTTGTATCAGGGTTAGATCAGCTGGCGCACGATCTCCTTCGCCAAGCATGACGATATCGCCGCGAACCACCTCACGCCCGGCTATCCGACGACGTTCGCCGTCGCGCACCACCAGCGCACGAGGGCTCGTGAGATCGCGGAGTGCGTCCAAGACACGTTCCGTACGCGCTTCCTGCACGACGGTTATTGCAACCGAGAGGGTGGCGAAGCACAACAGGACCAACGCCTCGCGCAAATCGCCAAGCAGGAGATATACCGCGCCGCTGCCCAGCAGCAGCGCCAGCATCGGTTCGCGAACGACCTCGACGACAATTTTCAGCGGTGTGCGTCGTCCAGATCTGGGCAGCTCGTTCGGCCCTTCGGCCAGAATTCTGGCCCGCGCTTCGGCCTCGCTGAGGCCGCACAAGCTCTCGCCAGGCGCTGGAGTGCTGGTCACGTCATCTGCCGGATGCTTGTTTGCCGTTGTCAGCATCCGCTTGGGTCCGTGCGTTGGAGTAGCGGCCTCTCATCGCCTAATGAGACATCAATACCGGCAATCGCAGATCCGACAAAATCCCTTCGGTCGCTCCGCCAAGCACGAAGTCCCTCAAACGCGAGTGGCCCCATCCGCCCATAACGAGAAGATTGCCGCCGATCTTCACGGCGTGCTCCTGAAGAGCGATGCCGATTTCACTCTTGCCGGCCCGGATTGATGCCGCCTTCGCCCGAAAGCCGCGCGCTTCCAGTCCATGCGCGAGGCGATCGCCGATATCCTGGCGCGGCAACGCCTTCTCATCCGTCACGGTCACGATCGATATTGCGGAGGCGCGCTCCAAATACGGTCGTGCGTCGGCCACTGCCCGGGCAGCCACGCGGCTGCCGTCCCAGGCGATCACCACATGGTCAAGGGCGCCGACATCCCTCCCGCCCGGAAGAATCAATGTCGGGCGGCCGGAGCTGAACACGACCTCCTCGATAGTCATTCGGGCCGCTTCGTTGCTTGCGCTCCATCCCACCAGGCAGAGATCGAAATAGCGCCCCTCCCTGGCGGCGGCCTCTCCCATCAGCGCGGGCTGCGCCTTCAACTCCTGTCTGGTCAAGGTCACGTTGCATCGCGCGGCTTCAGCCGCGACCGTCTCCAGCAAAGCCTTGCCGCGGTTTCGGCTGGCAGTCTCGACCTCCCGAATCTTCGCGGGAAGGTCGAACAGGAAACCGGACAACGCGTTTGAAACGTCCGGGATGTCGACGTTGATGACCGCTGCGTCCAGCGTGGCGCCGAGTTGCCTGGCAACCGCCACCGCATTTGATGCCACCTTCGGCCCGGGTGAATCCGGGTAGGTTGGCAAGAACAAGGATGCCAAAAGTTGCATTGGCCTCGTCTCCTTCAATGGCATGCCTACGTGGCGGACACAGATGGCTGGGGCCCTTCAATTCGACAGAAGCCTGTGGAATGAGCCCGACCTGAGCAGGGATCGCGTCGCGCCCCCGAAAGCCCATTCACGGAACCGGCTGTGGCCGTAGCCGCCGGCCACGATGAGGTCGGCCCCGATTTGATCGGCCGCGACGAGAATGGCGTCGCCCGCCGATGATCCATCGCTTTCCAGCAACTGCGATCGAGCCTTCACGCCATGCTTCATCAGGAAGCGCACGACATCGGCCGCGCCATCTCGCGCGGCGAGCGTGCCTCTTTCAGCTGCGCTGAAAACGGTCACCTCCTTGGCATTGCGCAAGAAAGGCATCGCATCGACCACCGCCCGTCGCGCTTCGCGGCAGTCCTTCCAGGCAACCATGACCTTCTCGCCTTTGAGGGTGCGGAGATCGTCGGTGGCAAACAGAACCGGCTTGCCCGCGGACAGGACCAGTGCGCCCGGATCGATGGTCCTTTGGAAGTCGCCGGCGGCAGCCGCAGCGGGCGCGCCGGTGATCACCAGATCGGCCGCTCGCGCGTGCAGGGCAACGGCGCGTGTAGGATCGTCAAGCTCGGCGCGCCATGATGCGCGTTCGTTGTTGCCGACGACGGCAAGGAACTCCTCCTTGAGCTTGTTGATACGATCCTCGATATCGAGGGTCCGCTGACGCAAAACCTCTGCCACAGCCAGCGACGATTCGCTCGGCGACACCAGCGTGGAAGCTTCGGCTGCCGTCACCGCGATGAGATCCGCCTCGAATTTCCTCGCGATCTCTTGCGCGAAAATCAGGCGCGGCGTTGCCGACGCATCGATATCGAGCTGGACCAGTATTGTCGTGTAGATCATATCCGGCCTCCATGACAGGCTGGTAGATCAGCACGGTCGGGAGCTTCGCACTTTGATGCGCATCAAGTCCTGTTCAGTCGGAGCAAGACAGGCCGAGAGCGTCAAGCCCGGCCTCGAGGTGATCGCCGAGGAGCGGGTTGCCGCAGAGGTAGCCGGCTGTGTGCCTGTTGTGGGCGTAGGCGGCCTGCTGACGGACCTCTTCCCAATCGGCTGCCTCACCGTCATCCCTGCCGAGCCACATCAACGCCACGAGGTCGATCTGCTCATCGATGGAGAGCTCCGAGATCAGCGAGCCAAGCTCTTCACGCACAGGGTCGTCGTCGTGATCCTGAAGCACCGCGATCTCATTGTCGTCCGTGGGATTGGATCCCGCGTCCGGCTCGGCAACGGCAACCTTGACGTCGAATTCATGTGCCTTGGCGACTATAAAGCAGACTTTCCGGACCGGAATTGCCAGTTCCGGCGTCTCGATGTCTTCACTTCCGATTCCGCGTTTCATCCGACATCTCCTCTTCGTCTTCTGCGGATCACGCGTCCCTCAAGCCGGTCGGAATAGCCCCAATCATCGATCGAGGCTCCCGATGTAGGCGATGATGGCCTCGATCTGATCGGGAGCGGCCACGAACTCGGGCATATCCGGGTGGCCGGTGGAAATTCCCTCGGCCAGAGCTTCCTGCAGGTCTTCGATCGGATAGCGAAGGTGCAATGAACGGAAGGGCGGAGCATCAGGATGGGTGCTTGCGCCAGTCGGGCCAATGGCATGGCAGCGCGCGCAGTTTGTTTCGACCAGCCTCTTGCCATAGGCAATCTGCAGATTGTCGCCCGCCCAGGCGGGCAGTGTGAAGGCGACTGCAAACGGCAGGATCGCGAATGCTGCTCGACGTTTCATGTGTACCGAATACGCCATGAACCGACGCCGAACCTTGACCTGGCTCAAACCGCCGAAAAGGCGCTATCGTTCAAGGACATACGTGCCGGGCGCTCTGCAAATCGCCTTCAAGTCGCCTGCGGCGCCGGACCGGTCGGCCGCGACCTCGCAGCCGGAATGGCCTGCCAACCATTCAACCCAGGCCGACCACCAGGAGCCATATGTCACGCCGGCGTTCTTGGCCCATTCATCCGCGTCCGGGCGGATATCCGCGTGACGGCAGCTGAGCCGCCGGTAGGAACGGCCCGGGTGGCCGGGCTCGGAAACGATGCCCGCATTGTGTCCGCCGCTTGTCAGGATGAAGTCGATGTCGGTGTCGAGGAGATAGGTCAGCTTGAATACCGAGCGCCAAGGCGCGACGTGATCCGTCTCGGTGCCGACCGCGAACACCGGTGCTCGAATATCCTCCAGATGAATGGGGCTGTCCCCGACAGAGAATCGCCCCTCGACAAGGTCGTTGTCCAAATAAAGCTGCCGCAAATATTGCGACTGCATGCGGAACGGCATCCGGGTCGAGTCGGCATTCCAGGCCATGAGGTCGGTCATTGAAGCGCGCTCGCCGAGCAGATATTCGCGAACGATGCGTGACCAGATCAGGTCCTGCGAGCGAAGCATCTGGAAAGCGCCGGCCATGCGGCGCTGATCGAGGGTGCCCTCGACCCACATCACGTCCTCGAGCAGGGTGATCTGGCTCTCGTCCATGAAGAGGCCGAGTTCGCCCGGTTCTTCGAAATCAACCTGCGCCGCGAAAAGCGACAGGCTGGCGAACCGGTGATCGCCATCGCGGGCCATCGCCGACGCGGCGATCGACAGTAGCGTGCCGCCAAGGCAGTAGCCCACCCCATGGACCCGGCTGCTCCCGGTCGCCTTCTCGACCGCATCCATGGCCTCCATCACGCCGAGGCGGCGGTAGTCGTCCAGCGAGAGACCACTCTGATTGCCACCCGGATTGCGCCAGGAGATGCAGAAAACCGTATAGCCGCTCCGGACAAGATGGCGGACCAGCGAGTTCCGCGGCGAAAGATCGAGGATGTAGTATTTCATGATCCAGGCGGGGACGATGAGGATCGGCTCCTCCTTCACCGTGCCCGTCATCGGGGCATAACGGATCAATTCGATCAGCTCATTTCGGAAGATCACCTCGCCTGGCGTGACGGCGACCTCGATGCCTGGCCGAAAGCTTTCCGCGCCGGCCGGCGGTTTGCCGTCGATCAGACGAATGAGGTCATCGAGGAGGTTGTTGGCGCCGCTGACGAAATTGGCGCCATTTTCCCGATAGGCCCTGTCGATGACCTCCGGGTTGAGCGCAGGGAAATTCGAGGGCGAAACGGTATCCAGGATTTGCCGGCTGTAGAACTCGACGAGGCGCTCATGCCTCTTGGTCACTCCTGGAAATCCAGTGGTCGCATTGTGCCACCATTGCTGGGAAAGCAGGAAGGCTTGCTGCATGGCGTTGAAGGGGAATGCCTGCCAGGCCGGGTGCTGGAACCTCTTGTCCTGCGGCAATGGCGTGATGGTTGGCGAGGCAGCGCCCATCCCGAGCCAGCAGCGAAAGAGAAAATCGCTCAGCCTCGCAACCTTTTCGACCGCTTTGGCTGAGATCTCCCCCTGCTTGCCCGGCGATGAGGACAGGTGCAGCAGCCAGTCCTGCCAGGCTTGCAGGAGGCTGATCGGCGAAATGCCTGCCGTGGAGGCGGTCAGCAAGGCATGCGAGAGCCGATCGACATCGCGATAGATGCCTCCGGCCTCTTTGGCCGGCAGTGGCAACGCGCGACCGCCGACCGCAGCCGCGACCTCATGCCCGGACATAATCTGGTCCTCTGCCTTGTCGTGAACACCTGGGACGGAGCGCCGACCGGCAGCTGGTTTCCGCCCGCTCTTTCTTGATCGCAACATTTCAGGTGGCGAGGGTTGCCGCAGCCATGTCGTCGATCGTCGTTTCCGCCTCTTTGCGAACCCGCCCGGCTGTTTCCGAAGCAAGCTTGGCGCCGATGGAAGCGAACTTGCCGACCTCGCTCGCATAGTCGGAGGTAGCGTTCTGGAGGAAGTTCACATACACGTCGAAGGCATCGACGAATTCGTCGCCGGCCGTCAGCTTGTCGAGGAGCTTCAGGTCATCCTCAAACCGTCGCTTGAGGAAGGATACACCTTCGATCTGCATGCGCAGCAGGGCGCGGATCGAATGCGCCTGAAGAGCGGCGGTCGCTCGAATGAATTTCTGTCCGGTTTTGGCCAAAGGGAGCAGCTCCGGCGCACGAAACTCTTCTGCATTCCAGATCATGATGTTTTTCCTTTCGCACTTCGCTTCAATGTCTTGTTTTCGGCTGGCGAGATCGTGAACGGCGTCCGAAGCCGTAGCTTGCGGACGGGCGTTTGCTTCTCCTGGACGAAGCCAGTTCGAAATAGATCGCGGCTCCGGCGATAAAGGCGAGGCAGAGCACGGCGCCCCAAAGGAGAATGTCTTCAGCGGACATGGATCAGCCCCTGTCGGTTCTGGCCGAACATCGCAGGACCCGTTCAGGCTGGCATTGATCGGGATCAATGGATTCGGTTGCCATGCAGCAATCGCCGTCGCCGCACCGCCCCAACCCGCATCCCGGCTTTTTGACCCTGATCAAGGCGAGGGACGGTATCGTCAGCAACAAGTCGGCGCGAACAAGCGCGTTGCGGATGCGCAGCGAGGGACAAAGATGAAGGAACTGCCGCTCGCCGAAGTGTATCGGCTCATCGAACCCGGTCCGGTCGTCCTGCTGACGACAAGGTCCAGGCAAGGCCGCGCGAACGTGATGACCATGTCCTGGCACATGATGGCGGAAATTGCGCCGCCGACGATCGCCTGCGTCGTGTCGAGCAACGACCTCTCGTTCTTTGCTCTGCGTCAGACAAAGGAGTGCGTGATTGCAGTTCCTGCCGTTGAACTTGCGGAGAAGGTCGTCAAAGTCGGCAACTGCTCTGGCCGCGATACGGATAAGTTCGCGACTGCCTGGCTGACACCGCTGCGCGCCGAGCGGGTGTCGGCGCCGCTGGTGGCCGAATGCTTCGCCAATCTCGAATGTCGCGTGGTCGATACGCGCCTGGTCAACAAATACAATTTGTTCGTCCTGGCAGTCCTGAAAGCCTGGGTGGATCCGGGACAGCCAAAGCCGAAAACAATCCATCACATCGGCAATGGCGCCTTCATTGTTGACGGCGACGTCATCCATTTCGAGTCCCGTATACCCTGAGGGATCTCACAACATCACTTTGATCAACATCAAGGCGCGCTCATCCCGGCGAAGTAGCTTCGGCGCATCGAAACATCCAAACCGGAAGCCCTGCCGATGAGCTACAAATCCATTCTCCTGAACCTTGGCATCGATGGTCCAGTAGAACCGCTCACGCGGGCTGGCATCGACCTCGCCAAGCGTTTTGACGCACGGCTGATCGGCTTCTGTGCCGCCGATGCGCCGTTGCCGGTGACGATGGCGCCCGAGGGCGCGGCCGTTGCGGCCGAACTCTGGGAACAGTCGCGGGACGAAATCCGGCAAAAGCTCAAGGATCTGCGCGGCGAGTTCGAGGCTCTCGTCGCCGGAGCGGTCAAGACGGATTGGCGCGGCGCGATCGAAAATCCGGATCATGCCCTGGCCAGAAGTTCTCGTCTCGCCGATCTCATCCTCACCGGCGCGGCGCAGGGCGCAGCCACCGGCGATTCCTATCGCACGGCCGATCCGGGCAGTCTGGTGCTGCGCGCCGGAAGGCCTGTGCTGGTCGCCGCCCATGGCACGGCGGATATTCCCGCCGGCAGGGTCGTGGTGGCTTGGAAGGATACGCGCGAAGCGAGGCGCGCGATAGCGGACGCTGTGCCACTGATGGCCATGGCCAATGAAGTCACCATCGTTGCCGTCGATCGCAACCCGGATGACTGGATCAGGGACAGTGTCAAGGACGCGGCGAGCTTCCTGGCAGGCCACGGCATCAGGTCGCGGACCGAAATCCTGAAGTCGGATGATGAAGCCAATCGCCTCATCGATTTCCTCGCCTCGGTCAATGCCGAACTGATCGTGTCGGGCGCCTACGGACACAGCCGTTTGCGGGAATGGGTGTTCGGCGGGGTTACCCGCTCGCTGCTCGACGAGGTCTGGCTCAATCGGCTGATGTCGAGCTGATGCCGGCTTGATTTTGGCTCGCCGATCGACATTTTCGTGAGGGACATCCAATTGCCTACGCTGCAGGTCTGACCCCTGCTTCGCGCGGTGACGGCGTCAAACGCCGATCTGCCTAAGGCATGCTCTCGCATGCCGGCGAATTGTGGGGAGCCGTCACGATCGTCCCGCCACTTTTTTGGCCGAGGCAGCAGGCGGGGTCGCGCGACGCAGGGCCGGAAAATCGTCGGGCGTTATCGTCTCGCGTTCGAGAAGGAGGCTGGCCCCGGCCCTGAGGTCGGCTATCCTTGACCTGAGCAGGTCCTGCGCTGCCGCATAGGCATCGTCCAGCATCCGGCGGACCGCGAGATCGACTTCACGGGCTGTGGCCTCGGAATAGTCGCGCTTATGCAGCGAGCCGTCCCCCAGCCACTGCTGTTTCTGTTCCTCGAGGACGGCCTGTCCAACAGAAGCGCTCATGCCGAACCGCGTGACGCTCTGGCGCGCGACATCCGTTGCCTTGGCGAGGTCATCCGCCGCGCCAGTCGAAACCTCGCCATAGACGATGTCCTCCGCCGCCCGACCAGCCAGAAGGGCGATCATCCGCTCCTTCAGCTCGCCCTGGGTGATCAGGAACCGGTCGTCGGTCGGGCGCTGCATGGTGTAGCCGAGGGCGCCGATCGAGCGCGGGATGATCGACACCTTGTGCACGGGGTCCGTTTTGGGAAGCGCAGCCGCGGCAAGCGCATGCCCCATTTCATGATAAGCAACCCTTTCGCGCTCCGCCGGATTGAGCAGCCTGCCCTTGCGCTCGGAACCGGCGACGATGCGCTCCACCGCGTTGGTGAAATCGTCCATCGTCACCTTATCGGCGTTGCGCCGGGTGGCGAAGATCGCCGCTTCGTTGACGAGATTGGCGAGGTCTGCGCCGGTGAAGCCGGGCGTGATGCCTGCCACCTCGCCGATGTCCACGCCCGGCGCCATTGCAACGCTGCGGACATGAACCTTGAGGATGGCCTCGCGCCCTTTCCGGTCGGGCCTGTCGATCACCACCTGGCGATCGAAGCGCCCGGCGCGCGTGAGCGCCGGATCGAGGGTTTCCGGCCGATTGGTGGCGGCAAGCAGCACGATGCCGATGCGCGGATCGAAGCCGTCCAGCTCCGACAGGAGCTGGTTGAGCGTCTGTTCCTTCTCGTCGGCGCCGCCATAGCCCGCGAAGGGGCTGCGCGCGCGCCCGAGCGCGTCCAGCTCGTCGATGAAGATGATGCAAGGCGCGGCCTGCCTTGCCTGCTCGAAGAGGTCTCGAACCCGTGCCGCTCCCACACCGACGAACATCTCGACGAACTCGGAACCGGAGATCGAGAAGAAGGGCACGCCCGCTTCGCCCGCCACCGCGCGCGCCATCAACGTCTTGCCGGTGCCAGGCGGCCCGACCAGAAGAGTGCCCTTGGGGATGCGCGCGCCAAGCCGGCCATATTTGTCCTTGTCCTTCAGGAAGGAGACGATCTCCTTGAGCTCGAGCTTGGCCTCGTCGACGCCGGCGACATCGTCGAAGGTCACGCCGGTCTGTTTCTCGACGTAGATCTTGGCCTTCGACTTTCCGATATTGACCAAACCGCCCATGCCTTGCCGTTCGGCGAAGCCGCGGAAGAGAAACATCCAGAGGCCGAAGAAGAGCAGCGCCGGCAGGATCCACGACAGGATGGTGGTCAGCCAATTGCTGTCGGTGCCGCCCGATACCTTGACGCCGGCCTTCTCGAAGGCTTCGGCCGAGGCCGGATCGACGCGAGCGGCGATGAAAAGGCTTTTGCCGTCCTGCGGCTCCTTGAACTGGCCCTGGATGGTCGTTTCGGTCAGCGTCACCGAGGCGACCTTGCCTTCCCCAACCAGCCGCATGACGTCGCTGTAGGAGAGCTGCGCGACGTCCCGCCAACCGAGCCAGACTTGGAACAGGCCGACGAGAACCAGCGCGAGGATGAAGTAGCCGATGTTGAAACTATGCTTCCTGTCCATACCAGTCTCCGGCGGGGTCATGCACCTCGGGAACCTAGCCGCGCCGCACTCTCGCGACTTTGAGCGAAGTCAAGGAGAGCCGGGTTTGCCGCGCGTGGCCGAGCCGCGCGCATGTATCGGCACTTGACGATTTAGTGCAGCAACCGACCCGCGACATCGTTGACCAGAAAATCACCGAAGCCCGCCTCGGCCAGGTTGGGGAGGCTTGATAGGCCGCTCGAAGGGGCCTCCTCTCGCTTGTGTCGGCCCGGGTTCGATCACTGCGGCGCCGATGAGCCGAATGGAATTGCCCGGCCATGACTTGCGCGAAATCAAAGTATGCGCCTTCGTCAGTCCTTAGAAGAAGAAGGAGGCAGCCATGCGGTGGATCGCTTCCAGGGTAACCGGGGGCACGCACCTGCCCTTCTTCATGTGAAACGATCTATGCCATACGCTTCGATCGAGGATCTTCCGCCGTCAATCAGTGAGCACCTTCCCCGCCACGCCCAGGAGATCTATCGCGCCGCCTTCAACAACGCCTGGGATGAATATGCAGATCGCGGCGAGGGGCGCGAGGAAATCGCTCATCGGGTCGCTTGGGCCGCGGTGAAGCGCCGCTACCACAAGACAGCAGGCGCTTGGGTGCCGTGGTAAGCGACTCCCGTTCCTCGGAGCACCGGCCAGTTTCCCGTTCCTGAATTCGCATTGTTGCTCGGCGCCCAGGTAACCCTTTGATGCGGATCAAGGTGTTGCGTTGCCAAGCTGTCTTGATGCTGAAAGCAACCAACGGGAGACGCTGAGATGGTCGGCATTACCTTAAGCCCGGAGCAGATCCGAACCGCTCCGCCGGAAGTTCGGCAATGGCTGGAACACGAGATCGCGCAGTCGCTGGGGCTCGGCCCGGCGGCCGAACCAGGTCCGCCCGACGCGCCGCATCTGGCCGCCTGCAGTCCGCAGGAAGCCATGGCGATCTACGCTTCGATCCGCAGCATGCTCCCTGTCGTCAGCGTCTTCTTCGAGCTGGGCCGGGAGGGAACAAGCATCGCCGAGCGAGGCCTCGAGGCTTTCCGGCTTTCCGACATGCTGCGCAACACGCGTCTCCCAAACGCTGGGCAGTTGGCCGCCTGCCTGGAGGTGATCGACCGAGCCTTCCGCCTGGCGCGCAATGACGACCACGCCGTGCTTTCGATCCTCGACCCCAGAGGCTATTGCATCGTTGCTGAGGCTACGCAGCAGAGCGTCCTCGCTGTGTGGACGCAGGAAATAGCCGCACAGCAATTCCCGGATGATGCCGTGCCGGAAAGTGCCGAGGTTTCGCCGGCGGTGCCGTTCTCAACCTCGGGCGCCGTGCCGCCCCAGTCCGTCCACCTCGGCCAGCCTTTTACGGAATCGGCTGCGCGGCCAAACGGCCAGCGAAATTAGGCGACAAACGCGTCCCGCCCTCGCCGGGGCGCATGTTCGGGCCGAGAGGTCGACTTGGCTCAACAACGCCATGGATGACTGGATGCGCCGGTCGCCGGTCAGCCGGCGGTCGACCAACTCGATGATGCGGTCGCATTGCGCTGCGAGATCGTGGTTGTGAGTGACGATCAGGAAGGTAGTCCCTCGCTCCAGGTTGAAGCGCCGCATCAATTCGACCCCCCCCCCTGGGCCGAAGCCGTGTCGAGGTTTCCAGTCGGCTCGTCCGCCAGCACCTGTTGGCGGGATATGGCCGAAGACTTCGGAAGCGGAGCAAAGCGGGACTTGGACGACCGGAAAATAACAGTGAAAACTGCCAGTAAGTTGATTTCTAATTCACAAATATATTAGTCGGTTAACTATTAAGTATCCCACTTTATTCATCCGAGCGAAATTTATCCGCATACCCGATAGCTGCCGTTGATCTGCATCAAAGCGGACAGCGGCGCACGAATATTTATTTACGACGCGCCAGCATCTGAAACCAGCACAAATCATTCCGGAGTTCGAACATGGAGAAGACCGGTGTCGTCGCCGCGCTCGGGCAAACCGAGCTTTTGCGCCCGGCTTGGATCAAGGCGGCGCTGGCGGCCAACGACCGGCTCAAATTCTATCTGACGGTGCTGCAGGCAGCCCGTGCCCAAGCCGATCATCCAGGAACGGCGCAACTCGACCTCCACAGGGAATATTCCTTGGCGCATATCGATGCACCATGGATCATCGAACTCCCTGCTTCCGCTTATCTTGAGGCTTCGACACTCCATCTCGCCAATCTGCCCAAGCTGGCGGAAAAGCTGCGCGACGATCTGCGCATCATGGCGCGCCCGATCCAAGGCAGCGCCGAGGATCCGCATCTCGCGCTTTCCGCGCGCGTGGACCAGTGGTGCCGGTGGGTCGATCATCTTGGAACGGAGCTCGACCCGGCGCAATTGAAAGCACTGACTAGCGGCAAACGCGGTGACGAAGACAGCTTCCATCTGCTGGTCATGGATTTGCACAAGGCGCTCAACCATCTGGCGGCGCAGCTCTCCGGCGACACGATCGACGGTGCCCATGTCTGGCAAGTGTCGCAACAAGATGGACCGAGGATTTCCGCTTTCATGCGGGGACTCAATCATACACGGGCGCTGAAGCTCGATCACCCGGGCCTCGAAACCGCTGCAACGCGCGACGGCGAACGCCTGCTTATCCAGAACGACATCGGCACCAACGACGCGCATGTGCTCGTCGCGCAGGTGGAAGGCCTGGTGCTGACGCTGACCTACTCGGATCTGCATCGGCAGCGCTTCGCATTCTTTCAGGACATGCTCTCGCAGATCGGCGCGAAATGGTCGGCGGTCGGTTCGCGCATGACCGAAGGCCTCAATTCAGGAGATGCCTACTACATCGGCACCGCAACGTTTGAATGTTCGGACGAAGCCGGCTTGCTCAAGGCGCTGGAAGGACTGGGCGCGCGCATCGTCTTTCTGATTGATTGGAATCGCGCCCGCAAGCGGCTGCGCCAGATCGTCGGCAAAGCCGGTTCCATCGCTGTCCTGAACGAATGCGCGCGGCGAGAGATCGGTCACAGGGGCTGGCTCGAAGCGGGAGGCGAAGCACTGATATTCGCCGCCATGGAGGCTGCAGGCAGCGACTACTTCCACATCGGCGACACACTCGATGCCGTCATGGGCACCGTCCCGGCGCAGGAATTCCTGATCGAAGCGATGGCAATGGCGTCGCAGGCGATGCAGCAGCGTCAGCCGGTGTCGCGGATCGCGGACTCGATCCGCCTGCTGCTCATCCGCCATGTGGGGCGCCATCATGATGAATTCGCACTGCTGAGCGAGCACGCTTCGTTCTGCCACGCGCTGGCTGAAGGAATCCGCGACGCCATTGCCCACGGTCACGAGCGTTCCGCCAAGGATGCCGAAAAGCTGGCCAAGCGGGCAAAGGCGTGGGAACGCAAGGCGGACCTGCTCGTCATGCGCTCGCGCGAACGCGCCGAACGCAATCCGCGTTGGTTGCCGTTCAAACGGCTGATCGAGCGCGCCGACGACATTGCCGACGCGATGGAGGAAGCTGCCTTCCTTTTCTCGCTGATCGCCGAGAACCACGACAAAGCCTGGCCGGGCGACGTGCACCAAGGGATGCAGCAGCTTGCCGAAAAGGCCCTCCAGGCCACTCAGGATCACGTCAAGCTGCTGTTGATTGCCAGCGCGCTTGGCGAAGGCAGCGACGCCGGCGACCATGAGGAATTCATCGCCATCTCCTGGCGCGTGGTCAATGCCGAGCAGCAGTGCGATCAGTTGCTGCGCGATGTGAGACGACTTTTGGTGCGCAACGTCGATGATGCCGCGACGCTCGGCCTGGGCACCGATTTCGCCGCGGCGTTGGAATCGGCAACGGATGCGCTGCTTGCAACCGCCTATGGCATACGCGACTTGGCCTTCAGCCGTCTGGGAGTCGAAGCATGAGCGTATCCGCCACATCGACCGGGCAGCGTGCGACCAAGGACGATCTCAAGCGTATATACTTCATCGGCGGCAAGAGGCCGCTGCAGGACGCGGCCACCACGGCCGTCCTCGGGTTCAAGGCCTACAACCTCGCCAAAATGGCTGCGCTTGGCCTCAAGGTGCCGCCTGCCTTCGTGATAGGGACCGGCTACTGCGCCGATCCGCAGACCGTCGTTCCGCAACTTTGGCAGCCTGCCCTGGCGGAGCTCGAAGCGTTCACCGGATTGAAGCTGGGAGACGTCCGCCGACCGTTGCTCCTCTCGGTGCGTTCGGGTGCGCCGGTCTCGATGCCGGGCATGATGGAGACGTTGCTGAATATCGGACTTACGGATGCGACCATTCCCGGCCTGATACGGCTAACCGGCCATCCCCGACTTGCCTGGGACGCCTACCGCCGGCTTATCGCCGGCTATGGCGAAGTGGTCGCCGGTATCGGTCCTGAGCATTTCGAGGCCGATCTTGCCGCCATCCGGCAGGACGAGGATGAACGATCCCTCGATTTCGCAAGCCTCCGGCAGGTCGCCCAACTGCATCTTGAGACTTTTCGCCGCGAGGCCGGGGCGCCGTTCCCCCAGGATCCGGAAACCCAGTTGAGCGAGGCGATCAGCGCAATTTTCCGGTCGTGGGGAAGCGAAAAGGCGATGGCCTATCGCAATCTTCACGATCTGTCGCATGAGATGGGCACGGCCGTGACCGTCCAGCGAATGGTGTTCGGCAACGCCGGCGGCCTCTCCGGGGCCGGCGTCGGCTTCACGCGCAATCCCGTCACCGGCGACCACAAACCTTGGGTGGACTTCCTTTTCAATGCGCAGGGCGAGGATGTCGTGAGTGGGCGCCGCACCGCCCGTGGCCATGACGAGCTTGCCGCGGTGGCGCCGCAAGTCTGGGAGGAGCTGGTCGACGCGGCGGCCTTGCTCGAACGCCACTTCGGGGACATGCAGGATTTCGAGTTCACCGTCCAGGACGGGGTGTTGTTCCTGCTGCAGACCCGCAACGGGAAACGCACTCCCATGGCGACCGCCCGCATTGCGCTGGATCTCCTGGCCGAGGGTGTGATCGACGTGGAGACCGCGCGGGAGCGGACGCGCGGCCTCGACCGGCATGCGCTGACTGTCCGCAGCATTGGGAGCGACGTTGGCACCGCGTTGCATCCAATTGCCTCGGCGGCATCCGCATCGAGCGGTGTCGTCTGCGGCGAGATCGCGCTCGCAGAGGCAAGGGTGCGCGAGCGCAAGGGCGCCGGTATCAGCGTCATCCTCGTGCGCAGCGATGCCGAAACCCGCGACATTGCCGCGCTCGACATCGCCGACGGATTGTTGACGCAGCGCGGCGCCAGGACATCGCATGCCGCGGTCGTCGCGCGACAGCTTGGCAAAGTCTGTCTGGTCGGTTGTGAGACAATGGCGATCGACGCCGCGCGAAATGAGGTCAACATCGGCGGCACCATCTTTCCGGAAGGTGCTGTGATCACGTTGGACGGCAATAACGGCAGCATCTATCCCGGTGCGGCGCGTATCGTCGCGAGCGTGCAGACCGAGCTCCTGGCTCGGCTGGACGCGTTGCATGGCCGCTCGGCGGAGCCGGCAGGGAAATCGGCGACCCTATTGGCTGAGGTGGGCTGACTGCCGCAATCACGGGCACCAGCCGCTACCCAACGCTCCTTTTGAGATCGTGGCGTCCGTCCGTGAGACGCCGACAATGGACGACGTGATCGGCAAGATGAGCTCGCCAGCCGTATGCGCGATCTTCAAGCCATCCCTACCTACCCTAGCCTGATCAGCTCGCGCAGAAACGCGCGTCGCCAGCTATGGTGGCGACGCGCGAACTTCGTTTATGCCGTCGCAACAGCGTATTTGATCGATTCCACCGAGTGTTTGACGAAGTCCTTGCCGATCTCGCCCACCAGCTTCGCATTCAACGACGGCTGGTAGTGCCTGCGCATTTCGCCGAGCGTGCGCGGATCGGCGATCACCAGTATGTGCTCGTACGCTTCCTCGAGCGCCTGGTGGTTGAGATAGGCCGCAACCGAACCGGCGAAATCGTCCTCACGCAGACGGGACTGGTCAGGATTGGCGGTTGAGCTGCGATGCCTGCCGCCGGATCCGGCGCGGGCCACTTCAAGGACGGGATCCTCGATTTCGACCAAATCGAGATGAGGTTCGTGGCCCTTGTTGTGAAACAGCCGCAGCCTCTCGCCATCCGTAACCGCGACCAGGGTGTCATTGCTCAGGATCATCTGTTTTCTCCATAGTCGGATCACGCGGGCGTGCGTGCGCCTGATGCATCAATGCAAAAAGGAGATTGCAGATCCGATTGCGCCGCCTTGACCTCGATCAAGTAAGGGACAGCTGTCGCTCAGCTTTTGCGCGGGTTTCCTACCTTGGGCAGAAAGCCGAATGCAGCGCCTCGATGACCGTCAGCACTTCCGGCCTGGTGATGCGGTAATAAACGGTCGTCCCTTCGCGGCGGGCTTCGACCAGCCCATCGGCCCTCAGCCGCATAAGCTGTTGCGACATCGGCACCTGATCGATGTCGAGCAGTTCTCGCAGTTCGGCCACCGAGCGCTCCTCGTTGCCGAGTGCGCACAGCACGAGCAAACGCTGCGGGTGGGACAGGCTCCGAAGCAGTTCCGCCGCCTTGTCCGAGGCTGGGATCAAATCTCTTACATTCATGTTCTTGAATTTATAATCTTTGAATGTTACATGCAAGCTTGCCATCCGGGCTCGTCGACGCCGTCACCTTACAACCGCGCCGCCCCGTTTGGAAATTGAGCCTGATCAACGCAGAGCGCGGCTTTCCCGCGCAGGATGCTGCGAAGATCTAACCAATGGGAGGATCATCATGTCTCACATCGTCGTCCTCGGAGCGGGTCTCGGCGGCACGATCATGGCATACGAAATGCGCGACAAGCTGCGCGGCGAGGACCGGCTGACCGTCGTCACGCTCGGCACGTCCTATTCCTTTGTGCCTTCCAATCCCTGGGTGGCTGTCGGCTGGCGGGTGCGCGAGGACGTCACCGTCGATCTGGCGGATACCTTCAAGCGGCGCGGCATCGCGCTGCGTCCCGAAGGCGCGAAAAAGGTGCATCCGAAGGAGAACCGCGTCGAGCTCAACGACGGCTCCTTCGTCGACTACGACTATCTGATCATCGCGACCGGCCCCGACCTTGCCTTCGATGAGGTGCCGGGTCTCGGACCTGCCGGCCATACCCAATCCATTTGTCACATCGACCATGCCGTCACCACGCGGGCGAGGTTCGACGAACTCGTCCGCAAGCCCGGCCCGATCGTGGTGGGCGCCGTCCAGGGCGCGTCCTGCTACGGCCCGGCCTACGAATTCGCCTTCATCCTCGACACCGCGCTGCGCAAGGCCAGGGTGCGCGACCGCGTGCCGATGACCTTCGTGACGCCGGAGCCCTATATCGGCCATCTCGGCCTCGACGGGGTCGGCGACACCAAAGGCCTGCTCGAGAGCGCCATGCGCGATCGCCACATCAAGTGGATCACCAACGCCAAGGTGGTTTCGGTCGACGCCGGCGTGATGCATGTCGAGGAAGTCACCGAGGACGGTGCGACCAAGGCCAAGCATGACCTTCCCTTCGCCTTCTCGATGATGCTGCCCGCATTCCGGGGCGTCGACGCCGTCAAGGGAATCGAGGGCCTCGTCAATCCGCGCGGCTTCGTCACCATCGACAAGCATCAGCGCAACCAAACCTATCCGAACGTCTTCGCGATCGGCGTCTGCGTCGCCATCCCGCCGGTCGGCAAGACGCCGCTTCCCGTTGGCGTGCCGAAGACCGGCTTCATGATCGAATCCATGGTCACGGCCACCGCCGAGAACATCGGCGCACTTCTGCGCGGCGAGGAACCACGGGCCGTCGCGACATGGAACGCGGTCTGCCTCGCCGATTTCGGTGACGAAGGCATCGCCTTCGTCGCGCAGCCGCAGATCCCTCCCCGCAACGTCAACTGGTCCTCGCAGGGCAAGTGGGTCCACGCGGCGAAGGTCGGGTTCGAGAAATACTTCCTTCACAAGGTGCGGCAGGGAAAGAGCGAGACCTTCTATGAGGGGCTGGCGCTCGACGTTCTCGGCATCAAGAAGCTCAAGGCCGTCCACATAGAGCCGGCCGAATAGGCCCGGCAGATCTTCAGGAGAAAAGGATCATGACGATAGACAAGGCAGTTCTCATGTTCGCGGGCTTCTTGGTGCTGATATCGCTCGCGCTCGGCATCTACTATTCGCCCTACTGGTTCCTGCTGACCGCATTCGCCGGGCTCAACATGATGCAGGCTTCGGTCACGGGCTTCTGCCCGGCAGCGATGGTCTTCAAGAAGCTCGGCTGCAAGCCGGGCGTGGCGTTCAAGTAACGGCACTCATCCAGCAATTGGCCGCCAGCCGGGAGGCGGCTGAGCCGCCTTCCGGCCCATTTCAACCGACCGAGACTAACGCAATGAGACCCATGCAGTCGGCCCTCGCGAACATCCTTCTGATCGGCGTCGCCGGCCTTGTCGCGATCGACGCGCACGCCGCCGAGTTCATCGTCAAGGCCACGACCGTCACCGAGATGAAGGCGGTGTATGGACAGGTGGAGAGCCGCACCATCCTGCCGGCCAGGGCGAGGATTTCGGGAACCATCTCGTCCGTACGCGTCTCGGAAGGCGCTGAGGTGAGCAAGGGCGACGTGATCGCGACGGTAGTCGACGATAAGCTCGCGTTGCAGCTCAGAGCCGCCGACGCCAAGATCGCGGCGCTGAATTCGCAACTCGATAGCGCCCGCACCGACCTGCAGCGCGCGCAGGACCTGCTGGCCAAGGGCGCCGCCGCCCAAAGCCGGGTTGACGCTGCAAAGACGCAGTTCGATGTCGTCACGAACCAGCTGGCAGCCGCGATTGCCGAGAAGGCGGTTATCGAGCAGAGCACCAAGGAAGGCGATGTCCTGGCTCCGGCCGACGGCCGCGTGCTGACGGTCCCCGTGGCCGCCGGCTCGGTGATCATGGCGGGCGAACCCGTCGCGCGGGTGGCGTCGGGCCAGTACTACCTGCGACTGTCCTTGCCGGAACGGCACGCCGTCGAAATAACGGAAGGCGCCCGCGTCGACATCGGCGAACGCGGCACGGGTACCAATGCCGGCTTCGTCAAGGCCAGCGAGGGCCGGATCGCCAAGGTCTATCCCGAGATCGAGAACGGCCGTGTGATCGCCGACGTCGAGGTTGCCGATGTCGGGACCTATTTCGTCAACGAACGCACGCTGGTGTCCATACCGGTTGCCAAGCGGACCATGCTGGGGGTTCCGCCGGAGGCGCTCAGGATTGTCCACGGCGTCGACTATGTCACGGTCGAGACGGCGGACGGCCCGCTCGACGTCGCGGTCGTGCTGGGCGGGGCATTCCAGGATGCCGGCCAGCCGCGCGTCGAGATTCTGAGCGGTCTTGCCGATGGCGACAAGGTCGTCCTGCCATGAACCTCGGCATCGCCGGCTGGCTGACCCGTTCCTTCATCGCATCGCCGCTGACGCCCCTGTTCCTGCTGGCCGCACTGGCGCTTGGGCTTGTGGCACTGGTCACGCTGCCGCGCGAGGAAGAGCCGCAAATCTCCGTGCCCATGGTCGACATCCACGTATCCGCGAACGGCCTGAAGGCCGAGGATGCGGTCAAGCTCGTGACCGAGCCGCTGGAGACGATCATAAAAGGCATAGACGGCGTCGAGCACGTCTACTCCCAAACCACGGATGACGGCGCGCTGGTGACCGCGCGCTTCAACGTCGGCACCAGCTCGGATGCCGCGATCCTGCGCGTACACGAAAAGGTCCGCGCCAATATGGATCGCATCCCCGTCGGGATTCCGGAGCCGCTGATCGTCGGGCGCGGCATCGACGACGTGGCCATTGTGGTGGTGACGTTGACGCCGGCGCCACAGGCAGCGGCGCGCTACTCCTCGGCGGACCTGACGCGTCTTGCGCATGAACTGCAGGTCGAGGTCGCGAAGCTTCCCGATATCGGCCTCACCTACATAGTCGGAGAGCAACCGGAAGAGATCAAGGTCGAGCCGGATCCGGAAAAGCTCTCGCTCTACGGCATCACGCTGCAGCAGCTGACGGGCAAGATCGCGGGCGCCAACCGCTCCTTCCATATCGGCACGGTTCGCGACGACGGCAATCAACGCGTGCTGGTGGCCGGCCAGACGCTGCAGGCTTTATCCGACATCGGCAACCTTTTGCTGACGGCCCGCGACGGCCGCCCGGTCTATGTGCGCGACGTGGCCAGCGTCGTGCTCGCGACATCGCCGGCGGAGAACCGCGTTACCAATATCGTCAAATCCGACAAAGGTCTCGAACGCGCACCGGCCGTGTCGGTGGCGATCGCGAAGCGACCGGGCACCAATGCGGTCGTGATCGCCGATACGATCGTCAAGCGCCTCGATCAGGTGCGCGGCCAGATCTTCCCCAAGGACGTCGAAATGGCCGTGACGCGCAACTATGGCGAAACGGCCAATGAGAAGGCCAACGAACTGCTCTTCCATCTCGGTCTGGCGACCGCCTCCATCGTGCTCTTGGTCGCCGTCGCCATCGGTTGGCGGGAGGCTCTGGTGGTGGCCGTCGTGATACCCACGACGATCCTGCTCACCATGTTCGCATCGCGCGCCATGGGCTACACGCTGAACCGCGTCAGCCTGTTCGCGCTGATCTTCTCCATCGGCATCCTCGTCGATGACGCGATCGTGGTCATCGAGAACATCGCGCGCCACTGGGCAATGGACGATGGACGTTCGCGCACGAAGGCGGCGATCGATGCAGTCGCCGAGGTCGGCAATCCCACCATCGTGGCGACGCTGACGGTGGTCGCGGCGCTGCTGCCCATGCTGTTCGTCTCCGGCCTGATGGGTCCGTATATGAGCCCGATCCCGGCCAACGCCTCGGCTGCGATGCTGTTCTCCTTCTTCGTCGCGGTGATGTTGACGCCGTGGCTGATGCTGAAGCTCGGCGGAAGGACGGGCTCGCATGGCCATGTCGGCAGCGCCCATGGTGGCGTGCTGGGACGGGTCTACGTCGCGGTGGCGCGGCCGATCTTGAAGTCGCGGCTCAGGGCGTGGGCCTTCCTGCTGGTCGTGGGCATTGCCACGATTGGGTCCATGGCGCTGATCTATACCAAGCACGTAACGGTCAAGCTTTTGCCCTTCGACAACAAGACCGAGCTTCAGATTGTGGCGGACCTGCCCAGAGGCTCGTCGGTCGAGGACACCGACCGGCTGCTTCAGGCGGCCGTGAACCGGCTGGCCTCCGTGCCGGAAGTGGTTTCGTTCCAGACCTATGCAGGCGCCTCCGCGCCTTTCAACTTCAACGGCCTGGTGCGCCATTACTACCTGCGATCGAGCCCCGAGCAGGGCGACATAGCCGTCAACCTGCTTCCCAAGGGCGATCGTAGCCGCGCCAGCCATGCCGTAGCGCTCGACTTGCGCGACCGCTTGAAGGGAATGGCGATGCCGGCGGGCACGGTGTTGAAGGTGGTCGAGCCGCCGCCTGGCCCGCCGGTGCTCGGCACGCTGCTGGCCGAGATCTACGGCCCGGACGCCGAGACCCGCCGCGCCGTCGCGGCCAAGGTTCGCGGGACCTTCGCCAGCGTCCCGTTCATTGTCGACGTCGACGACAGCTTCCACAACCAGCCGGAGCGGCTGCGGCTTTCGCTCGACCAGGACAATCTCGAATATTACAAGGTTGAGCAGGCGGATGTGTACGACACGCTGAGCTATCTCTACGGCGGGACCACGGTCGGCTACTCGCATCGAGGCGGTGGACGCCTGCCGATCCCGATCCGCATCGCCTTGTCCAAGACAAACGGTGTGATCGACCAGCGCGCCCTGGCGACGCCGGTGGCCGCCAACGCGCTGCCCGGCGCGCGCGACGTTGTCGAGCTT
Organism: Mesorhizobium album; assembly: GCF_033977205.1. Lineage (NCBI taxonomy): Bacteria > Pseudomonadati > Pseudomonadota > Alphaproteobacteria > Hyphomicrobiales > Phyllobacteriaceae > Mesorhizobium > Mesorhizobium album. Next base: position 52,634 of record NZ_JAVIIW010000049.1, read on the forward strand.
GGCGACGTCGTGCGGGTGAGCCGGGAGCCGGCCTCCTATCCGATCTTCCGCCACAACGGGCGCCCAGCGGAGATGGTGATGGCCGAACTGGCCGGCGCGTTCGAGGCGCCGGTCTATGGCATGCTGGCCGTGGACGACGCGATCGCCAAGGCGGACTGGGGCAATGTCCCCAAGCCGGCGATCGCGCTGCATGGCCAGCCGAACGACGAGTCCAAGCCTACTCTGTTGTGGGACGGCGAGTGGGAGGTGACCTGGGTGACGTTCCGCGACATGGGCGCGGCCTTCATGGTGGCCATCCTCGGCATCTACATCCTGGTCGTCGCGCAGTTTGGCTCCTTCAAGCTGCCGCTGGTCATCCTGACCCCCATTCCACTGACGCTGATCGGCATCATGCTCGGCCACTGGGCCTTCGGCGCACCCTTCACGGCCACCTCGATGATCGGCTTCATCGCGCTTGCCGGCATCATCGTGCGCAACTCGATCCTGCTGGTGGATTTCATCCGCCACGCCAGGGCGACCGACGAGCCGCTCGTTCACGTGCTGCTCAAGGCCGGAGCGATCCGCTTCAAGCCTATCCTGCTCACCGCGCTCGCGGCGATGATCGGGGCTGCGGTGATCCTGACCGATCCGATCTTCCAGGGGCTGGCGATCTCGCTGCTGTTCGGCCTCGCCTCATCGACGCTGCTGACGGTGCTCGTCATCCCGACCATCTACGTGGCATTGCGGGGCTGAGAGCTCTGGTCCGAGCGCCGGCCGGAAAGCCGCGCTGCGTGCTTCGCGGAATGCCCCGTGAGCTGCGCGGAGACGACCTCAGCGAGAGACGCGCTTCCAGCTCAATGGGGAAGCTCTTTCATAGAGCCAATAGTACTGTTTCACCATCTGATTGGTGCGCGTGTATTGATAGCTGAGGAAGCCTAGGATCATCAGCACGATGGTGTCGACGATATAGTAGTGCAGCGAGAACATCGTGCCTCCGAACAGGGCATGATGGATGAACCTGACGCCGATGCCGAGCCCCAGCATGTAGAGGAATAGCCGAAAATGGCTGCTCCAGGTCTGCGCCGCCGCCTTGCCGGTCATCCACGCCGCCCAGCCCCCGAGCAGGCAGGTGACGAGCAGGAACTGCCCGATCGAAGTTTCTTCATAGATAACGCCCTGCATGATTGATGTCTCCCTATCGGATGTTGCCGTAATAGGTCGGCACTCCCTTGAGCGGCGTTGTGCCGACCATCATTGACGCCCTCCACGCTTGCCCGATGCGCCGGCAACCTTGCCGGTATCGAGCTGCTCGATGACATCCTCGTCGCCGACTTCGGTGAGCACGGTTTCGACCTCTTCGTCGTCGACGCCGAGATAGGCGGCGATGACGCGCGGATCGGTCCTGACCGACTGCGGGTTGCCGTCGGAGATCTTGCGGCCGTATTCGAGCACCACGACATGGTCGGAGATCTGCATGACCACCGACATGTCATGCTCGATGAGCAGGATCGAGGTGCCGGTGTTGTCCTTGATG
>NZ_JAVIIW010000004.1:0-245853 GCF_033977205.1 Mesorhizobium album
ACTTCGGGCATGACGGTGACCGTGGAAATCAAAACCGACAGCCGCCGCGTGATCGATTACCTGCTTTCGCCGCTCGCCAAGGTGGGCTCGGAGGCTTTCAGGGAGAGATGACGCAAAAAACACCGGATGACGTCGGCCATACGGCCAACGCCTCGTCGGCGCAGTGTCCGGCAGCCAGGAACTGCCGCAGATCGGGGACGGTGTTACCGCCTCAAGGCGTGGACATTGTCCATGGACATGCCGCCCAGAGGCAGCGCCATGTCGTCGTCGAGCAGCCGGGTGATGCGGGCAAAGCCGACGAAGGCCTTTCTCGCTTCCTCAGCCGACATCTTGCCCGCCATCGCTGCCGAGCAGCAATTCAGGGCGCACTGATAAACCGGGCCGCGTCTTCCCGTAGGCCACTTCCGCAGGAATACCATCGCTTCGGAGACGCTATCGACTTCCTCCAAGGGGTATCCCTGCCCACGCGCGATCCGCACTGGGGTAAAGAAATGCAAGCGATCCATTGTTATCCTCCCGGCCGACCGCATTGCGGTCGAACCGGCATAAACGCATATCCTGTGGATTAGTTCCAAACAAATTTGATTGCCGCTTGAAATTTTGGAACCGCCAGTATGCGGCGAAAACGCCCGCTCCGACTCAAGCGACTCAAGCAATGATGGAAGCTCAGAGCAAGCGATAAGGCCGATTCTCATTGAATGTCTTTAAGGCGAAAGCCGGCAAATGGGTTGCTTGCCGGTTCCCCTGCGTCAGGCTTACCCTCGATGGTTAACGCGTGAGGGCGCGTTTTTGCAAAAAGGGGAACATTTGCAATGACCATACAAGGCGCATCGCCCGGCCTCTACAACGAGGATCTGGCTCCGGCAACGGTCAGGAACTGGGGGCCGTTTTCGATCTTCAACGTCTGGACGTCCGACGTCCACAGCCTCTGGGGCTATTATCTCGCCGCAAGTCTGTTCCTGTTCTGCGGCGGCTTCGTCAACTTCATCATTGCCATCGGCATCGGCTCGCTGATCATTTACGGCCTGATGAACCTCGTCGGCTATGCCGGCGTGAAGACCGGTGTGCCCTACCCCGTGCTCGCCCGCGCCTCCTTCGGCATATGGGGCGCCAACGTTCCGGCGCTGGTGCGCGCCGTGGTCGCCTGCTTCTGGTACGGCGCGCAGACGGCCGCTGCATCGGGCGCGATCGTCGCGCTGCTGACGCGGCTGCAATGGTTCGACGATTTCAACAGGAGCTCGCATTTCCTCGGCCATTCCGGCCTCGAGGTGATCTGCTTCGTCGTCATCTGGGCGCTGCAGTTGTTGATCATCCAGAAGGGTATGGAAACGGTGCGCCGCTTCCAGGACTGGGCGGGCCCGGCCGTGTGGGTGATGATGCTGATCCTGGCGATCTATCTCTGCCTGAAAGCGGGGACCTTCGCCTTCACCAGCGACATCCCGATGGACGTGCTGCTCGACAAGACCAAGGATGCCGGCGTGCCCGGCGAGCCGGGATCATGGACCGCGCTGTTTGCGGTGGCGGCGATCTGGGTGACCTATTTCTCGGCGCTCTACCTCAACTTCTGCGACTTCGCCCGTTACGCGCCCGACAACGCGGCGCTGCGCAAGGGCAATATCTGGGGCCTGCCGGTCAACCTGATCCTGTTCTCCCTGGTCGCCGGCGTCACCACGATCGCCGCCTACGATGTCTATCACGAGGTGCTGCTGCATCCCGACCAGATCTCGGCCAAGTTCGACAGCTGGTTCCTGGCGGCCCTTGCGGCGCTGACCTTTGCCGTGGCGACGCTCGGCATCAACGTGGTGGCGAATTTCGTCTCGCCGGCCTTTGACTTCTCCAACGTCTTCCCGCGCCAGATCGACTTCAAGAAGGGCGGCTACATCGCGGCGCTGATCGCGCTGGTGCTCTACCCCTTCGCGCCTTGGGAAGGCAGCGCCGCCTCCTTCGTCAACATTATCGGCGCGACGATGGGACCGATCTTCGGGGTGATGATGGTCGACTACTATCTGATCCGGAAAAGCGAGGTGGACGTCGAGGCGCTCTACCGCGAAGACGGCGAGTTCCGCTTCCAGGGCGGCTGGCACGTCAACGCCTTCATCGCCGCCGGCATCGGCGCGATCTTCTCCTCGATCCTGCCCAACTTCACCAACTGGCTGCCATCGTGGTGGGGCGTCTACGGCTGGTTCTTCGGCGTGGCGATCGCGGGCGCCGTCTACTATGTGCTGCGCACCATGGCGCTCGGTGCTGAGGCGAGGACGGCGAAGGCCTGAAAATGAGGCAGTAGGCAATAGGAACTAGGGAATAGCTTCCCTACTTGCCTACTGCCTACTGCCCACCATCTCTGCCAGTTTCCGCACCGTGTTCCAATTGCGCGAGGTGCCGATGCCCATGCGCTTGTGATTGGCTGCTGCAAGCAACCGCGAGCTCGGCCGCTCGCGTGAAAAGACGATCCAGATGTCGCCGCCGACCCAAACCACCTTCTCGTCCTCGGCGGTATAGGCTGAAAGAGCCGCTACGGCTTCTTCAGGCGCCGGCCGGCGCATCACCCGCACCGCGACCTGGTCGCCGGCTTCCGCCGATTCGTCCGGGAACGGATTGCCGGCCGCAAGCTTCAGCCAATCGTCGGCGCTACGCACGATGATGTCGACATGGCGGCCGAAGCTCTTTTCGAAAGCCATTTCCAGCCGCTGTTCCAGATCGGAAACCTCGGCCGTCCGTGCCTCGAAAACCAGGTTGCCCGTCGCCACCAGCGTGCGGACATTCGTTAGCCCAAGCCCCTCCGCCATTGCCTTGAGGTCGGACATGACGACGCGACGCCCCTCGCCCAGGATGATGCTATAAAGCAACGCGACGTAAGTCTGCATGGCCGGTCGCTCAGACCAGGCGGCTCTGCTCCATCGCCGCCTCGATGAAGCTCGCGAACAGCGGATGCGGATCGAGCGGCCTGCTTTTCAGTTCCGGATGGTACTGCACGCCGATGAACCAGGGATGGTCGGGATATTCGACCGTCTCGGGCAGCACGCCGTCGGGCGACATGCCGGCAAAGACCAGGCCGCACTCTTCAAGCCGCTGCTTGTAATCGATATTGACCTCGTAGCGGTGACGATGGCGCTCGGAAATCTGCGTATCGCCGTAGATTTCAGCGATCTTCGAGCCCTTGGCGAGCTCGGCCTGATAGGCGCCCAGCCGCATGGTGCCGCCAAGGTCGCCGCTTGCCTTGCGCTTCTCCAGCATGTTGCCCTTCAGCCATTCGGTCATCAAGCCGACAACCGGCTCGTCGGTCGGACCGAACTCGGTCGAAGAGGCATGCTCGACACCTGCCAGCGATCGCGCCGCCTCGATGCAGGCCATCTGCATGCCGAAGCAGATGCCGAAATAAGGCACCTTGCGCTCGCGCGCGAATTTCGCCGCCAGGATCTTGCCCTCGGAGCCGCGTTCGCCGAAACCGCCGGGAACGAGAATGCCGTGCACCTTCTCCAACCACGGCGTCGGATCTTCCTTCTCGAAGATCTCGCTCTCGATCCAGTCGAGCTTGACTTTGACGCGGTTGGCAAGGCCGCCATGCGAAAGCGCCTCGATCAGCGATTTGTAGGCGTCCTTCAGCCCGGTGTACTTGCCGACGACGGCGATCGTCACCTCGCCTTCCGGATTATGGATGCGGTTGGAGAGCGCCTGCCAGGGCTCCATGCGCGGCTTCGGCGCCGGATCGATGCCGAAGGCGGCGAGCACTTCCGAGTCGAGGCCTTCCTTGTGATAGGCCATCGGCACGTCATAGATATGCGGCACGTCGAGCGCCTGGATGACGGCGCTTTCGCGCACATTGCAAAACAGTGACAGTTTGCGGCGCTCCTCCTTGGGGATCGGCCGGTCGGCGCGCACCAGAAGAATGTCGGGCGCGATGCCGATGCCGCGCAGTTCCTTGACCGAATGCTGCGTCGGCTTGGTCTTCAACTCGCCGGCGGTCGGGATATAAGGCATCAGGGTGAGATGCACATAGACCGCATTGTTGCGCGGCAGGTCGTTGCCGAGCTGGCGTATCGCTTCCAGGAACGGCATCGCCTCGATGTCGCCGACGGTGCCGCCGATCTCGCACAGCACGAAGTCGTAGTCGTCATTGCCGTCGAGGACGAAGTGCTTGATCTCGTCGGTGACGTGCGGGATCACCTGCACGGTCGCGCCGAGATAGTCGCCGCGCCGCTCGCGCTCGATGATGTTCTTGTAGATGCGGCCGGTGGTGATGTTGTCCTGTTGGTTCGCTGACCGGCCGGTGAAGCGCTCATAGTGGCCGAGATCGAGATCTGTCTCGGCGCCGTCGTCGGTGACGAACACTTCGCCATGCTGGTACGGCGACATCGTTCCGGGATCGACATTGAGGTAAGGATCGAGCTTTTTGATCCGTGCGCGATAGCCTCGCGCCTGCAGGAGAGCCCCAAGAGCTGCTGCAGCGATGCCTTTTCCGAGTGAGGAAACCACGCCGCCTGTGATGAATACATATCGCGCCATGGGAGTCATCGCTTAACGCGGCCTGATTGATTCCGCCAGAGAAAAAACCGCCGCGAAGGCTTTTTCTCGAAATGGCGCCGGTGCCCGCGGCGGGGCCTTTGCGAAGCATGTCGCCCAAAGCGCTAAGCGGCTTTGGGAGAACGACATGCGTCAAAACAAAACTCAAAACGAAAGGGCCGGCAGCGCCGGCCCTTTCGGCATGATGACGACTTGGGTCGTTAGAGATAACGACCTTGTCGTTAGATAATAACGACCTTGGTGCCGATCTTGACGCGATTGTAGAGGTCCATGACGTGCTCGTTGATCATGCGGAAGCAGCCATTGGAGGCACTGGTTCCGATCGACTGCGGCGCAATGGTGCCGTGGATACGCAGATGCGTGTCCTTCTTGCCGTCATAGAGGTAGATGGCGCGCGCGCCGAGCGGGTTTTCGCCGCCGCCGGGCATGCCGTCCTTGTACTGGCCATAATGCTTCGGCTCGCGTTTCTGCATGTCGAGCGTCGGGATCCAGCGCGGCCATTCCTGCTTGTCGCCGACGGCAACCGTGCCCTTGAACTGCAGGCCCTCGCGCCCCACCGCGATGGCATAGCGGCGTGCGGTGGAAAAGGATTCGACGAGATAGAGGCGGCGTGCGGTGGTGTCGATAACGATCGTGCCCGGCTCATAGCCGGTGAAGGTAACGTCCTGCGGCACGAATTCCGGGTTCACCTTGAACGGCCGCTTGGCGTCCTTCTTGGCGAGCGCCGAATCGAGCGCGCGGGTCTCGGGCAGGTAGTTGATCGAGGACACCGAGGAACCGCCGAACAGGCCCGCAAACAGCCCGCCGCTGCTCGTCTGCTTCTGCCCAGGCTGCTCGCTGCGCAGCTCACCATTGTTGCCGGTGGCGGTGATGTTCATCGCCTCGGCCGGAATTGCCTCCTCGGTCTGGATCGGCGCGATCGGAGCCACGGGGTCGAGCGGCGCGAGGATCTTGGTGATCTTCTTAGCAGGCCTGGCGTCGGCCACTTCCGCTGCCGAACCCTTCTTGGACAGCCATTCCTGGCGCGCCGCATCCGCCTTGGCCTTGGCCGCCTCGCGCATCGCCAGCTTGCGGGCTTCGAGGGCCTTTTCCTTGGCCGCTTCCTTGTCGGCCGCGATCTTGGCCTCGAGCTTGCTGATCTGCGCAAGGTCGTCAGAGGTCGGGTTTTTCTTCTTCTTGAGAAGCTTCAGCTGCGATGCGTCGCTCTTGGTGGTGGCGACGGGAATTGCGTCGGTCTTCTCTACCGACGGCGAAGCGGCCAGGTTTGCCGGTGAGGCAAAGGCCGCGGACCCCATGCCGAATACGGCACAGAATCCCAAAAGGATGAAGCTGCGAAGCTGCATGGCGAAGATCCGATTTTCTATGCTAGTTGCCCACGGCGTCGCCCGGCGCCCCCCAAGGACGCCGAAAAGTGCCGCGTGCAATCTATAATCGATTAGCCAGCGCCGTCTCAAGCTGAGCAAGGCGCTAAGCTTGGTTGAATCTTCGTGATCAAGCAGCATTTGCCGCGACTGTGTTCAAAGAACAACAGATCGCGGCAGCAATGCTTGCCCGGCTACTGGTTCGGAACCTGCGGGGTAACCGGCAAGGTGACGCCGTTCGTGGCCGGCGGTGCAGTCGGATTCGCCGGCGCCGGCGTGGCGGGGGCAGTGGCCGGAGCCGTCGTGGTGGCGCCGTTCGAAAGCGGCGTCGTGGTCGTCGCGCCGCCAGACGGCGCCGCCGGCTGCGAGCTGCCGACCGGACCGTTCGCGCCCGGCAGCTGGTTGAGCACGCCCTTGCCGGCATTGGTCGAGGCAGGCGTGCGGTCGAGAATGTCGATCGGCTTCTCGCCGTAGCGGGCGATGATGGACAGGGCGAGCGAGGTCACGAAGAAAGCCGCGGCCAGGATTGCCGTTGCACGTGTGAGCGCATTGGCGGCACCTCGCGCCGTCATGAAACCGGAACCGCCGCCAATGCCGAGACCGCCGCCTTCGGAGCGCTGCAGCAGCACCACGCCGACAAGGGCGAGCACGACCATGAGGTGGATGACGATCAGTACGGTTTCCATAATTTATCCTGGCGAGGCCCTGCGCGGCCGCGCATACGACCGGTGATTTGGAGGCGGCTCCTTACAATGCTTTGATGGCATTTCCAAGCCCGTGGCCGGGAATATGGGAAGCTATCCGGCCATTGCAACGATTTGGCCGCGCCTCGCCGCCGCGCGCGGAGCGCCCGCGGCTATGACATATTCATATAGGCTTCGGCGATGGCGAGGAAGTCGGCTGCCTTGAGGCTGGCGCCGCCGACCAGCGCGCCATCGACGTTCTCGACGCCGAGCAGTTCCACGGCATTGGAGGGTTTGACCGAACCGCCATAGAGAATGCGCATCCTGGCCGCGGCATCGCCGAGCAGCGCGGTCAGCTTGCCGCGGATATGCGCGTGCGCCTCGGCGACGTCGGCGGCGGTCGGCGTCAGGCCGGTGCCGATCGCCCAGACGGGCTCATAGGCGATGATGGTGTTGGCGGCGGTGGCGCTCGGCGGCACGGACCCGTCGAGCTGACGCGACAGGACGTCGAGCGTCGCGCCTGCCTCGCGCTCGGCCCGCTTTTCGCCGATGCAGATGATGGCCACCAGCCCCGCCCGCCAGGCGGCCGACGCCTTGGCGTGGACGATCGAGTCGTTGTCGCCGCATTGCTCGCGGCGTTCCGAATGGCCGACGATGACGTGGCTGGCGCCCGCATCCTTCAGCATCTCGGCCGAAATCTCGCCCGTATAGGCGCCGCTCTCCTTGGGATGGCAATCCTCGCCGCCGGCCCGCACCGGCGTGCGCGAAAGGATCTCGGCGGCCTGGTGAAGCAGGGTCGCCGGCACGCAGACCAGGGCTTCCGTCTCCGCATCGAGCCCGCTCATGAAGCCGTTGCCGATCATCCTCAACTCGTTGAGCGACGCGCTGGTGCCGTTCATTTTCCAGTTGCCGGCGACGAGCGGACGGATTCCAGGGGTCATGGGGTCGGTTCTCCAGGCGACATAAGGCAGCGCCCTCACTACCAAAATCAGGCCACAAAGCAATCGACAGTGGACCGGAAGGACGCTATTGCGCTTGTTTCAGACTCGGCGCATGCGAAAATGCGCAAAAATCGGAAGTAAGCATGCTTAGTATATTGAGAAGCGCGGCGAGCACCTGGGTCGCGAAGGCGTTGCTGTCCTTGCTGGTGGTGAGCTTTGCCGTCTGGGGTATTTCCGGGCGCCTGTCGGGAAGTCTGGCCGGGCATCATTCCGTGATCACCGCCGGCGGCACGACGGTTTCGATCAACGAGTACCGCCTCGCCTACGATCGCCAGATCAATATGCTCTCGCAGCAATATGGCCAGCGCATCACGCATGAACAGGCGAAGCTGCTGGGCATCGACAACCAGGTGCTGGCGCAACTCGTTTCGGGTGCCGTGCTCGACGAGCAGGCCCGCAAGCTCGGGCTGGGCCTCTCCAAGGACCGGCTGGCCGAGCTGACGCGCGAGGATCCGGCCTTCAAGGGCCCGAGCGGCCAGTTCGACCGCAGGACCTTCGAATATCTGCTGCGCCAGGTGGGCATGCGCCCCGAGGACTATCTCAAGAACCGCTCGCAGGTGGCGGTGCGCCAGCAGATCGTCGAGGCGATTTCCGATGGCCTCAAGGCGCCGCAGACCTTCCTGAAGGCGGTCGCGCTCTATCGCGGCGAGGACCGCACGATCGACTATCTCGTTCTGCCGAAGACGCTGGCGCAGCCGATCGAGCCGCCGTCCGACAGCGCACTGAAAACCTATTTCGAGGCCAACAAGAAGAACTACGCCGCGCCGGAATACCGCAAGTTCTCCTATGTCCGGCTGGAGCCGCAGGACATCATGGATCCGACGGCGGTGACTGATCAGCAGATCGCCGACGATTACAACAAGAACAAGGTGCGCTACACCACGCCTGAAATGCGCACCATCGAGCAGCTGGTATTCAAGACGCCGGACGCGGCCAAGGCGGCATATGATTCACTGAAGGCCGGCGCCACCTTCGACAAGATCGTCGCCGCCGAGGGCAAGACGCAGGCCGACACCGTGCTCGGCACGCTGGCCAAGGACAAGATCGCCGACAAGGCGGTGGCCGATGCGGCCTTCTCGCTCAACGTCAACGAGGTCAGCCCGGTGGTTCAGGGTGCCTTCGGCCCGGTGCTGCTGCGCGTCACCGATATCAAGCCGCAGGTGGTGAAGCCGCTTTCGGAAGTGTCCGACCAGATCCGCAAGGACCTTGCGCTCGGCGAGGCAAGCCGCGTCCTGCTCGACGTGCATGACAGCTACGAGGACACCCGCGCTTCCGGCGCCTCGCTTGCCCAGGCGGCCGACAAGCTGAAGCTCAAGGTCGTCACCATCGACGCCATCGATCGCACCGGCCAGCGTCCTGACGGCACGGTCGTCAACGACCTGCCGCAATCGGCGGACCTCATCAAGGCCGTCTTCGACGCCGAGCCGAACACCGAAAATGAAGGCCTGACCACCGCCGACAACGGCTTCGTGTTCTACGAAGTCAAGTCGATCACGCTGGCGCGCGACCGCACGCTGGACGAAGTCCGCCAGAAGGTGGCGGCCGACTGGACCACCGCGGAGACCGACAAGCGGCTCGACGCCAAGGCGCAGGAACTGGAAAAGCGCCTGAAGGCCGGCGCGACGCTCGACGTCATCGCCGGCGAACTGAAGCTTGAGAAGCAGACCAAGCGCGGTCTGAAGCGCGAGGCCGACGATGCCGATTTCGGCAAGGAAGGCGCTGCCGCCATGTTCGGCGTCGGCGAAGGCGGCACGGGCCTGATTCCCTCGCCCACCGGTGACGGCCAGATCCTGTTCAAGGTCGCCGAGGTCTTCGAACCGGCTGGCGCCGATGGCAGCTCGGTTCCGGAAGACGCGCAGAAATCCTTCAGCGCCGGCATGTCCGACGACCTGCTCGACCAGCTGGTGGCGCAGTTGCAGTCGCAATATGACGTTCGCATCGATCCGGCCGCCGTTTCCCAGGCACAGACACGATGAGCGCTCTTAAGACACACATAGCCAAGATCGCCACCGGCACCGCGCTCTCCTTCGAGGAGGCGCGCGAGGCTTTCGACATCATCATGTCGGGCGATGCGACGCCGGGCCAGATCGGCGGCTTCCTGATGGCGCTGCGCGTGCGCGGCGAGGCGGTGAGCGAGATTTCCGGCGCGGTCGCCACGATGCGCGCCAAGATGCTGCGCGTCGAAGCTCCGCAGGGCGCGATCGACATCGTCGGCACCGGCGGCGACAATTCGCACAGCGTCAACATCTCGACCGCTTCGGCTTTCGTCGTCGCTGCGGCGGGGGTTCCGGTCGCCAAGCACGGCAATCGCGGCCTGTCCTCGCTGACCGGTTCCGCCGACGTGCTGATGGCGCTTGGCGTCAAGATCGACATTCCGCCGGAGACGATCGGCCGCTGCATCCACGAGGCCGGCGTCGGCTTCATGTTCGCGCCGGCGCATCATCCGGCGATGAAGCATGTCGGCCCGATCAGGGGCGAGCTCGGCACACGCACCATCTTCAATCTGCTCGGCCCGCTGTCGAACCCGGCCGGCGTCAGCCGCCAGATGGTCGGCGTCTTCCTGCCGGAGTGGATCATGCCGGTGGCAGAGACGCTGAAGACGCTCGGCGCAGACCATGTCTGGGTGGTGCACGGCGACGGCTACGACGAAATCACCACCACCGGCGAAACGCAGGTGGCGGAACTCGCAGGCGGCGAGATCCGCAGCTTCACGCTCACCCCGGAGGCGGTCGGGCTGAAGCGGCACGACAAGGAAGAGCTGCGTGGCGGCGACGCGGACTACAATGCCAAGGCATTGCGCGATATGCTGGGCGGCGCGGCAGGTGCCTATCGCGACACCGTGCTGATGAATGCCGGCGCCGGGCTGGTGGTGGCGGGCAAGGCGACGACGCTTGCTGACGGCATTGAAGCCGCCGCGCAAGCCATCGACAGCGGCCGGGCGCTCGCAGTGCTCGACAGGCTCATCGAAATCTCGAACGGTTAGAACCTTGTCCGATATCCTGCGCAAGATCGAAGCCTATAAGCGCCAAGAGATCGCCGCGGCGAAGCTCAGCGTGCCGCTTGCCGAGATCAAGGCCAGGGCGAAGGATGCCGAGCCGCCGCGCGGCTTCCTCGCCGCGCTCGAGGCCAAGCGGAAGGCCGGCGGCTTCGCGCTGATTGCCGAGATCAAGAAGGCGAGCCCTTCCAAGGGGCTGATCCGCGCCGACTTCGATCCGCCGGCGCTTGCCAGGGCCTATCAGCAAGGGGGTGCTGCCTGCCTTTCGGTGCTGACCGACGCTCCGTCCTTCCAGGGCGCGCCCGCGTTCCTGACCGCCGCGCGCGCCGCGGTCGGCCTGCCCGCTTTGCGCAAGGATTTCCTCTTCGACCCGTACCAGGTTTATGAAGCCCGCGCCTGGGGCGCGGACGCGATCCTGATCATCATGGCAAGCGTCGACGACGTTTTAGCCAGCGAGCTCGAAGCGACGGCTTTCGAGCTCGGCATGGACGCGCTGGTCGAGGTGCATGACGAGAAGGAAATGGAGCGCGCGCTCCAGCTCACGTCGCGGCTGATCGGCATCAACAACCGCGATCTGAGAACCTTCGAGACCAGCCTCGACGTTTCCGAGCGGCTTGCGGCCATGGTGCCGTCTGACCGGCTGCTCGTCAGCGAGAGCGGCATCTTCACGCATCAGGATTGCCGCCGGCTGGAAAAGAGCAGGATCGGCACCTTCCTCGTCGGCGAGAGCCTGATGCGGCAGGCCGACGTGGCAGCCGCGACCTCGCTTCTGCTGACGGGTAATGCGCCGGCCGAGGCCGTCTGATGCCCGCCCTCACCCATATCGGCGCCAAGGGCGAAGCCAACATGGTCGATGTCGGCGACAAGGCCGAGACGACGCGCACGGCAATCGCCGAAGGTTTCGTCACCATGCGCCCGGAAACTCTGGACATGATCCTGGCCGGCGACGCCAAGAAAGGCGACGTGCTGGGGGCCGCACGCATCGCCGGCATCATGGCGGCCAAGAAGACGCATGAACTGATCCCGCTCTGCCACCCGCTGCTTCTCACCAAGGTTGCCGTCGAAATCGAGCCCGACCGCGCGCTCCCCGGCCTCAAAGTGACCGCGCTTACCCGCGTCAACGGCAAGACGGGGGTGGAGATGGAAGCGCTGACCGCCGCCTCGGTCGCCTGTCTCACCATTTACGACATGGCGAAGGCGGCAGATCGCGCCATGGTGATTTCCGGCATCAGGCTGGTCGAGAAGACCGGCGGCAAGTCGGGCGACTACAAGGCAGGTTCTTGAGATGGCGTTGCTTCCGGTCGCCGAGGCGCTCGAACGCCTGCTGGAAGGTGCTGCGGCGCTGCCCAGCGAAAGCGTTCCGCTCGCCGATGCGGCCGGCCGCGTGCTGGCCGAACCGGTGGCGGCGCTGCGCACCCAGCCGCCCTTCAACGCTTCGGCCATGGACGGCTATGCCGTACGCTACACGGACGTAGTGTCAATGCCGGCGCGGCTCTCCGTCATCGGCATGGCGCCTGCCGGGCGCGGCTTTACTGGTTCCGTCGGCAAGGGCGAGGCCGTGCGCATCTTCACCGGCGCGCCGCTCCCCGAAGGTGCCGACACCGTCGTCATCCAGGAGAATGTCCGCGACCTCGGCGGCGGCAGCATCGAAGTGATCGAGCCGACCGCGCAGGCACGCAACGTCCGTCGCCGCGGACTCGACTTCGGCGAGGGTGACGTGCTCCTCCATAAAGGTCGCGACCTCGATCCGGCAGCGCTTTCGCTGGCGGCGTCGGCCAACCATCCGAGCCTCAATGTGGTGCGGCAGCCGTTCGTCGCGATCATCGCCACGGGCGACGAGTTGTTGCCGCCGGGCAGCGCGCTCGGTCCCGACCAGATTATTTCGTCCAACGCCTATGGCGTCGCCGCCGTGGCGCAGTCGGTCGGCGCGCGCGCGCTCGACCTCGGCATTGCCGCCGACCGCAAGGACGCAATCGCGGCTTTGGTGAAGAAAGCGGTCAAGGCCGGCGCCGACGTCATCGTCACGCTTGGCGGCGCCTCGGTGGGCGACCATGACCTGATCCACGACGTGCTGACCGGCGAAGGCATGCAGCTCGATTTCTGGAAGATCGCCATGCGCCCCGGCAAGCCGCTGATGTTTGGCCGGCTCGGCGACATCCGCTGCGTCGGCCTGCCCGGCAATCCGGTGGCGAGCCTGGTTTGCTCGCAACTGTTCCTGAAGCCGCTCCTGGCGCGGCTCGGCGGTCGTCCCTACCGGCAGGACATTCGCACGGCATGGCTGGGTTCCGCGATGCACGCTAACGACATCAGGCAGGACTATGTGCGCGCCGTCGTGCGCGAGGATGCCGGGGCGCTGGTCGCAACGCCGTTCGGCATCCAGGATTCCTCGATGCTGCGGATGCTGGCCGACGCCAACGGCCTGATCGTGCGCGAGCCCTACGCGCCGGCCGCGGAAGCCGGCGCCGAATGCAGCGTTCTGATGTTACGCTGAACAAAACGTCAACACATTCACTAAACTTTAAACGGTTGCGGAACACAACTGGAACAGATAGTGTTTGTTCTGGGTTTGTTTTCTGATTCTGGTTTTGGAACCCGTTGGGGGCTGCCATGCTGACACGCAAGCAACATGAACTTCTGATGTTCATCCACGAACGGCTCAAGGAAAGCGGCATTCCGCCGTCTTTCGACGAGATGAAGGAAGCGCTCGACCTTGCCTCGAAGTCGGGCATCCACCGCCTGATCACGGCACTGGAGGAGCGCGGCTTTATTCGCCGGCTGCCGAACCGGGCGCGCGCCCTCGAGGTGCTGCGCCTGCCCGATTCCATCGCGCCCGGCCTCAACGCGGCGAGGAAGTTTTCGCCGAGCGTCATCCAGGGAAGTCTCGGACAAGGCAATCTCGGCCGACAGATCAAGCCTGCGGCGCCTTCGCGCACGCCGGCGCCCAGCAATGACGACGATGCCGTTTCGGCCGTGTCCATTCCGGTGATGGGCCGCATCGCCGCCGGTGTGCCGATCGACGCCATCCAGCACCAGACGCATTCGATCACGGTGCCGCCGGACATGATCACGGGCGGCGAGCACTATGCGCTGGAGGTCAAGGGCGACTCGATGATCGAGGCGGGCATCTTCGACGGCGACACCGTGATCATCCGCAATGCCAACACCGCGAGCCCGGGTGAGATCGTGGTGGCGCTGGTCGATGACGAGGAGGCGACACTGAAGCGCTTCCGCCGCAAGGGCGCCTCGATCGCGTTGGAAGCCGCCAATCCGGCCTATGAGACCCGCATCTTCGGCCCAGATCGCGTCAAGGTTCAGGGCAAGCTCGTCGGGCTCATCCGGCGCTACTGAGCAATTCCAGGAAAGTGCGCAGCGGTTTTCCGTCCGGAATTGCGTCAAGACAAACACTCAGTAGCGGTTCAGCATGGCTGAACCGCTACTGAGCCGGTTGAGGCTTGGCTTCTGGCGTTTCAGGCTGCTTGTAGGGTGCCAGCCCCCTCGCCTCGCGCGAATACCGTCGTTGCTCGTGCCAGGGACGGTAAGGCTGTTGGACGGCATAGTGAATGGCTGGCCGCGCTGTCGCCGATTGCGGGTCGAAGAAGACGGCGGCACTGCCGTCACGCGCGAGCTGCCGCTTGGTGACGACGAGGACGCGTGGATCGCGGCAAGGGTTGTAGGCCATGGCGTCGTTGATGACGATGAGATCGGCGAAGCCGCAGGCCGGCCGGGCGCTGTCGCGGTTCTCGGCTAGCGCGACGAGCGCGCCGGATGGATGCCGGCCAATGCAGAGGTCGCCGGTACAGTAGAAAGGCGAGCCTGGCGGCAGGCCGACGGGATCGGTTATCTCCCCGCTGACGAATGTCTCGGGCGGCACGATTGTCTCGGCCTTCAGCGCCGTTTCCAGTTGTCGGTTGTGAATTCGTTGGAGCGCGCGCGGTTGATGGCGAGTTCGCCGCCGCCGATCGGCATCGCCACCAGATGCGCATCCTCGGAAATCAGGACGTCCGGCGTGCGCACCTGCGGGATCGTCAGCAGGCCGGCCAACGCGAAGGGAACGGCCGCCAGCCTGAGCCAGGTGGTGGCCATGGTCGCAATGACCAGCGCGATTGTCGTAAGCAGCACCGACTGGATCGAGATCAGCCCGACGGCATCGACCGGCGAGCGTTCCGAAATCCACCCCGAGATCGCGATCATCGCCGTCAGCCCCTTGCCCATCAAATAGAGGAAAGGCCAGTCGAAGCCGAACGGCATCATGACGGCGCTGGCGACGGCAAGGAACATCACGACCGTGACGATCGGCATGATCGCGAGATTGGCCAGCAGGCTGAGCGGCGAGACGCGCTGGAAGTGCCAGATGGCAAACAATGCCGTAGCGCTTCCGGCGATGATCGAGGTCATGGCGGCGCCACCCGCTCCGACCGCCAGCTTTCGCGACAGGAACCGCAGGAACGAACGCTTCGGCGGCGGCACCCTCACTTTGCCGGTGCGGTATTCGGCCCAGCCGGCATAGGCGCCGACGAGCGCTGCCGTGGCGGCAAACGACATCTGGAAGCTCGGGCCGACCACTTCATGCGGCGACACCAGGATGACGGCGATGGCCGAAATCGCCAGATTGCGCATCGTCAGCGCCGCCCGGTCGAAGAGCACGGCGATCAACATGACCGCGAGCATGATGAGACTCCGCTCGGCCGCGACCACGACGCCGGAAATGACGAGATAAGCGGCGATCGACACCAGCGCGATTGCCGCGGCGTATTTTTTCACCGGGCGGCGCGAGGAGAAATCCGGAAACAGCGCGAAGGCGCCGCGCAGCAAAAGCATGATCGTGCCGGCGACCAGCGCCATGTGCAGGCCGGAAATCGAGATGATGTGGTAGATACCGGTCCGCCGCATCGCCTCGTTGATGTCCTCGGGAATGCCCGCGCGAACACCGACGATCAGCGCAGCCGCGATCTCCCCTTCCGGACCGCCGACCGTGCTTCTGATATGATCTGCGATATTTTCGCGAGCGTTCTCGACGGCGGAGGCTAGGCCTGCGCCGGCGGGCGGGTCGGTTGCCGAAACGACTTTCGGATCGCCGAGGAAAAACCCGCTGGCGCCGATGCCGGAAAAATAGCTGTCGAAGGAGAAGTCGTAGCTGTCGGGGCGGACCGGGCCGGTCGGCGGCAAGAGCCGCGCATAGCCTGTCACCAGCGATCCTGCCTCCAAGTCGGGTGGGATCCTGCGCGCCGAGAGCCTGACGCGATCCGGGGCGTAGCGCAGCTTAGGGTGCGCGGTCGAGATGAGGTCGATGGTCAGCCTGATACGGTCATTGGCCATTTCCTCGGCGATGACGACACGGCCCATCAGCCGTGTCTGGATCTCGGAGCCGAGCATCGGTGTTGCGGCGCGCCAGGTCTCGACCTTCGCAGCGACAAAGCCCAGCGCGCAAAACAGCGCCGCCATGAAGAGGAGGTGCGTCTTCGGCCATGAGCGCGAAACCGCCGCACAGACGGCGATCAGCGCAACAGCCGCAAGCGGCCTGTAGAGATCCGGCTCGGTGCTCAGGGAAAAATAGAGGATGACGCCCGCTGCCAGGAAAACCGGCACCAGCAGGAAGCCGATGCCGCGGTCAAGCTCGGTGGCAGCGGCTGCAGCGACGCTTCGGCCAAACGCGGGAAGCGAAGCGCGGCGCACCTGCCTGCGGATCCGATCGATGGTTGCTGGCGGAGAGAGCGTGCGAGAGGCCCCGCCGCCAGGCTCCAGAATCTCTGTAGCCGGACGCGGCGCCGGGAGCGGGACCGGTGTCGCTTCGGCAGGCACGGTGCCGGCAAACAGCAGGCGCTCGCTGACGCCAGCTGTCGTCCCCTCGCCCTCCTCCGCGCCCCGGCCACGTCCAGCCATCGGGTCTGCCCCTTGCGCCCCAGACCTCCTATGCTACATGAACCGCGAAAGTCCGCGCAACCACGCCTGCTTCAGTGCTTCTTCCGAGAGTTCCATGTCCGACAAGGTCGTCACCCGTTTTGCCCCCTCGCCCACCGGCTTCCTGCATATCGGCGGCGCGCGCACGGCGCTGTTCAACTGGCTTTATGCCAAGCACACGGGCGGCACGATGCTGCTGCGCATCGAGGACACCGATCGCGAGCGCTCCACCGAGGCTGCGACGGCCGCCATTCTGGACGGGCTGACCTGGCTCGGCCTCTCGTGGGACGGCGAGGCCGTATCGCAGTTCGAGCGCGCGCCGCGCCACCGCGAGGTGGCCGAGGAGCTCGTGCGCCTGGGCAAGGCCTATTACAGCTTCGAGACGCCTGCCGAGCTCGAGGCGATGCGCGAGGCGGCACGCGCCAGGGGCCTGCCGCCGCGCTACAACGGCCAATGGCGCGACCGCGACCCTTCCGAGGCGCCTCCCGGCATCAAGGGCGCCATCCGCATCAAGGCGCCGACCGAGGGCGAGACGATCGTGCATGACCGCGTGCAGGGCGAGGTGCGCTTCCCGAACAAGGATCTCGACGACTTCATCATCCTGCGCTCGGACGGCAATCCGACCTATATGCATGCCGTCGTCGTCGACGACCACGACATGGGCGTCACCCACATCATCCGCGGCGACGACCATCTGACCAATGCCGCGCGCCAGACCGTGATCTACAACGCCATGGGCTGGACCGTGCCGTCGATGTCGCACATCCCGCTGATCCACGGCGCCGACGGCGCCAAGCTGTCGAAGCGCCACGGCGCGCTCGGGGTCGAGGCCTATCGCGCCATGGGCTATCTGCCCGAGGCCCTGCTCAACTATCTGGCCAGGCTCGGCTGGAGCCACGGCGACGACGAGGTGATGTCGATCAGGGACATGATCGCCTGGTTCGATATCGGCGACGTCAACAAGGGCGCCGCCCGCTTCGACTTCGCCAAGCTCGAGGCGCTGAACGGCGTCCATATGCGCAAGATGGATGACAAGGCCCTCTTCGACATATTCGTCGCCACCTTGCCCCATCTCGAAGGCGGACCGGCGCTCGCGGCAAGGCTCGACGACAAGCGCAAGGCGCAGCTGCTTGCCGCCATGCCCGGCCTCAAGGAGCGGGCAAAGACGCTCGTCGAGCTCGTCGACGGAGCGGCCTTCCTGTTCGCGGAGCGGCCCTTGCAACTCGATGAGAAGGCCGCGGCGCTGCTCGGTGGGGACGCGCGCGCCATTCTGCGCGGTGCCCATGCCGCGCTCGCGGCGATTACTGGCGAATGGAGCGCCGCAGCCGCAGAAGCCGCCATTCGTGACTTTGCGCAGACTGGTGGTCACAAGCTCGGCGCCGTGGCCCAACCGCTGAGAGCCGCGCTTACCGGCCGGAGCACATCGCCCGGCGTGTTCGATGTGCTTACCGTGCTGGGGCGCGACGAAAGTCTAGCGCGGATTGGAGACCAAATCGATTAGGAGCGAACTGGCCCAAGAAGATTGGCATTGAAAGGCGTGTTTCGCAGTGCAACATTAGGCCTTGGCCCAATCTGGCACGCACCCCCTAATATGCGGTGGCAAGTTCGCGCATTCCGGTGATTTCGACGTGTCGTTTGCAGGAATTGCCTTGCCGGCATGAGGAAACATAAAGGAGCTTGAGAATGAGCGAAGCTGCGACAAAAATGGAAACGGGCAGCGAGAAACGCGAGTCGACCGCCAGGCTCGAACTCGCCGGCAAGACCCACGAATTCAAGGTGCGAAGCGGTTCGGTCGGGCCTGATGTCATCGACATCGGTTCGCTCTACAGCACCACCGGCGCCTTCACCTACGACCCCGGCTTCACATCGACGGCGAGCTGCGAGTCGGCGATCACCTTCATCGACGGCGACGCCGGTATCCTTTTGCATCGCGGCTATCCGATCGACCAGCTTGCCGAGCACGGCGACTTCCTCGAGGTCTGCTACCTGCTGCTCTACGGCGAATTGCCGACCAAGGCGCAGAAGGACGACTTCGACTACCGCGTGACGCGCCACACCATGGTGCACGAGCAGATGTCGCGCTTCTTCACCGGCTTCCGCCGCGACGCGCACCCAATGGCCGTGATGTGCGGCGTGGTCGGCGCGCTGTCGGCCTTCTACCACGACTCGACCGACATCTCTGATCCTTACCAGCGCATGGTCGCCTCGATGCGCCTGATCGCCAAGATGCCGACGATCGCTGCGATGGCCTATAAATACCACATCGGCCAGCCCTTCATTTATCCGAAGAACGATCTCAGCTTCGCGGCGAACTTCCTGCATATGTGCTTCGCCGTGCCGTGCGAGGAATACAAGATCAATCCGGTGCTGGCGCGCGCCATGGAGCGCATCTTCATCCTGCACGCCGACCATGAGCAGAACGCCTCGACCTCGACGGTGCGCCTTGCCGGCTCCTCGGGCGCCAACCCGTTTGCCTGCATTGCCGCCGGCATCGCCTGCCTCTGGGGCCCGGCACATGGCGGCGCCAATGAAGCAGCCCTCAACATGCTGAGCGAGATCGGCCATGTCGATCACATTCCGGAATTCATCGCCCGCGCCAAGGACAAGAACGATCCGTTCCGGCTGATGGGCTTCGGCCACCGCGTCTACAAGAACTACGATCCGCGCGCCAAGATCATGCAGAAGACCGCGCATGAGGTGCTGGGCGAGCTCGGCATCAAGGACGATCCGATGCTGGACATCGCGATGGAGCTGGAGAAGATCGCGCTCACGGACGAATATTTCATCGCCAAGAAGCTCTATCCGAACGTCGACTTCTATTCCGGCATCACGCTGAAGGCGCTGGGCTTCCCCACCACCATGTTCACCGTTCTGTTCGCCGTCGCCCGCACCGTCGGCTGGATCGCGCAGTGGAAGGAAATGATCGAGGATCCGCACCAGAAGATCGGCCGCCCGCGCCAGCTCTACACCGGTGCCCCGGAACGCGACTACGTACCGATTGCGAAAAGGTGATTTGGGCGAATAGCGAAATAGCGAGTAGCGAATAGGGAAACAAAGCCGCGAAGCGCCGAGCGATCTATTCGCTATTCGCTACTCCCTATTCGCTCTCCTAATGCATCCCATCACCACCTCCGCGGCGATCTCGCCGGAGGGTTTCTCCGTTGCCATCCGCCTGGAGATCTCGGCGAAGCCGGCCTTTTGCCAGGCACGCATGCCGGTATCGGCAAACAGCGCTTCCAACTGACGCGCCAGGTTCTCCGGCCTGACATACTGATCGTAGAACTCCGGCACCAGCGCGCGGTCGGCGATCAGGTTGGGCAGCAGCGCCGACCACGCCGTCACCATATGCTGCAGCAATTGCCTCGCGATCGGATCGAGCTTGTAGGTGGAGACCATCGGGACGCCGCAAAGCGCGAGCTCCAGCGAAACCGTTCCCGAGGCGATCAAGGCCGCATCGGCCTTGCCGAAAGCCTGCCATTTGCGCTCCGGATCGGCGATGATCTCGGGCTTCTCGTCCCAACTCGCGACCGACGTTTTCACGAGGTCGGTGACATGCGGCACCGTCGGCAGCAGCAGGCGCAACCGGTGGCCGCGCTGGCGCAGAACCGACACCGCCTTGCCGAACGGCTCGATCAGCCGGCGCACCTCACCGCGGCGCGACCCAGGCAGCACAAGCAGCGTCTTGACGCGATCTTCCGACAGGTCGCGCGGTAGACTTTGCACCTTGGCGGCGTCGAGCACGCTGACATCCTGCGTCAGCCGGTGGCCGACATAAGTGCCGGGCGGCCCGTCAAGGCGCGCAAGCGCCTTCACCTCGAAAGGCAGGATGCACAGGATGTGGTCGACGTAGGGCTTCATCGCCGCCGCCCTGCCCGGTCGCCATGCCCACACGCTTGGGCAGACGTAATGGACGATCGGAATGGCGGGCGCGGCGGCACGGACCTTTTTGGCGACCCGCAACGAAAAGTCAGGGCTGTCGATGGTGATCAGGCAGTCCGGCCGCTCACCCGCGATGGTCGCGGCCGTCTGGCCGATGCGACGCATCAGCCGCGGCAGATCGCGCAAAACAGCGCTGAATCCCATCAGCGCGATCTCGCTGCCGTCGAAGAGTGGTCTCAGCCCCAATTCCTGCAGATGCCGCCCGCCGATGCCGATAAGCTCGATCTTGCGGCCGGTGGTCTTCTCGAGCGCGCGAACGATGTCGGCGCCGAGCTGGTCGCCCGACTCCTCGCCGGCGACAATGGCGATCTTGAGCGGCCTGTCACCGGCCATCGGCCGGCTCCGTCGCGGGAAACCCGACGATAAACAGGCCAAGCGCATTAGCTCGCGCCAGCGTCGTCGGACCTTCGAGAATGAGCGAGCGGCCGGCCTCTACGGCTATGCCGGCAAGCCCTGCGGCATGCGCCGCCTCGACCGTCTGCGGGCCGATCGAGGGTAAGTCGGCGCGCAATTCCTGATCCGGCTTGGCGCATTTGACGAGGACACCGCGCGTCTTGCCGGCGAGCCTGCCGTGTCCGCGCAATTCGCGCGCTCTTTCGAGCAGGCCCTTTGTGCCTTCGATGCCCTCCAACGCGATCACCCGCCCTCCGATCGCAATTGCCGCCTGGCCGATATCGAGCGCGCCGATCGCCTTGGCCGCCGCCCGGCCCGCCTCGATATCGCGCCAGTCCGATTGCTTCGGAGCCCCTGCAGTCAACGTGCCCTGGCCGGCAGTGAGCTCAGGAACGACCTCATGCGCGCCCACCACTTTGATGCCGCGCTTTTCGAGGCCTCGCGTCAGAACCTTCAGGAGTCCATCATCGCCTCGCGCCAGAGCGACCACCACCGACGGTATGATCACCAGCAATCCGAGACTGGGTCGCATGTTGCTTAGCCTTGGCCTGCGCTTGATCTCGCCGGCAAGGACCAGATGGGTGACGCCGTGGCGTTTCAGCGTCGACACCAACGAGCCGATCTGCTCGAGCGCCATGGTGACATGCTCGTATCGGCCGAGCTGCTGCTTGCGGTCAGCCTCACCTTCCATCAACAGAATGAACGGCGCATAGCCCTGTGCGGCAAGCCCGTCTGCGACCTCGACAGGCAGGCTGCCGCCACCGGCGATGATGCCGACCCTGGAACCCGGCCCGAGTGCAAGCGCTGATCTGGCGAGCTCAGCCCTCGTCATCGCTATCGTCATCGCCGCCACCGCCCTTGAGCGGCGGGACGGCATAGTGCCGCTTGCCGCGACTGGTGATGAAGTCGATCATCTTCATGGCCGTTGGCGACGAGGCGAATTCCGCCTTGGCGATCTCGACATTCTCCCCGACGGTGCGGGAGTGGTCGAAGATCGTCCTGTAAGCCCTGCGCAGCAAATAGATTTCGGCGCGCGGCAGACCGGAGCGCTTCAGGCCGATGATGTTGAGGCCGCGCAGCTTGGCGCGATTGCCGACGGCGATCGCGTAGGGAATGACGTCGCCGACGACGGCCGAGCAGCCGCCGATGAAGGCATTGTCGCCGATACGGACGAACTGATGAACAGCGGTGAGACCGCCTATATAGACGTTGTCGCCGATCTCGCAATGTCCGCCGAGCGTCGCCCCGTTGGCGAAGGTGGCATTCTTGCCGACGATGCAGTCATGGGCGATGTGGGCGTAGGCCAGGAAATTGCCGTTGTCGCCGACCGTCGTCTCGCCCCGGCTGGAATCCGTGCCGACATGCATGGTGACGCCTTCACGGATGGTGCAATTCTCGCCGATGACCAGCGTGGTGCGCCCGCCCTTGTGCTTGGTGTTCTGCGGCGGCGCGCCCAGCGTCGCCATCGGATAGACCTTGGTCGAGGCGCCGACGGTGGTCGCGCCCATCACCGAGACATGGCTGACCAGCTCGACGCGATCGCCGATGACGGCGTCGGGGCCGACATGGCAGAAAGGCCCGATGCGGACGCCTTCGCCAAGCTGGGCACCTTCTTCGACGATCGAGGAAGGATGGATTGATGTCTCAATTTTCATCAGCATTTCGAACCGTCAGCCGGTGACCATCATGGCCGAAACCTCGGCTTCGGCCGCCTTTGCCCCGTCAACCATGGCCTCGCAGCCGAATTTCAACAGGTTGCCGCGCTTCTTGATCTTCTTGACATGGATCCTGAGCTGGTCGCCTGGAACGACCGGCTTGCGGAACTTCGCGTTGTCGATGGTCATGAAATAGACCAGCGACGGCTTTTCCGTATTGAGGCTGCGGATGCAAATCGCGCCCGCGGTCTGCGCCATGGCCTCTATGATGAGCACGCCCGGCATCACCGGCTGCTGCGGGAAATGGCCCTGGAAATGCGGTTCGTTGATGGTCACGTTCTTGATGCCGACAGCGGAGTCGTCGCCGTCGATCTCGACGATGCGGTCAATCAGCAGGAACGGATAGCGGTGCGGCAGGAGCTTCATAAGCCCCATTATGTCGACCGCCTCGAGTGTCGTCGTAACCATATCAGCCATTTCCGTCGCCCTGCTTGCGGCTCTTGGCGACCTTGCGCAGCCAAGCGATCTCGCGCAAGGCTTCGGCCATCGGCTGTGCCGGATAGCCTGCCCAGACTTCGCCCGCCGGCACGTTGCTCATGAATCCGCTTCTCGCTGCAAGCTTGGCCCCTGGGCCGATGGTCAAATGATCGGCCAGGCCGACACCGCCGCCCATGGTGACGTTGTCGCCGACGACGACGGAACCGGAAATACCCGAAAGCCCGGCTATAATGCAATTGCGGCCGATGCGAACATTGTGGGCGATCTGCACCAGATTGTCGATCTTGGTGCCTTGGCCGATGACCGTGTCGGACATCGCGCCGCGATCGACCGTGGTGTTCGAGCCGATCTCGACATCGTCCTGGATGATGACGCGGCCGATCTGCGGCACGCGCTCGGGGCCTTTGGCGCCGGCCACGAAGCCGAAGCCGTCCTGGCCGATCCTGGCACCACCATGGATGATGACGCGGTTGCCGATTAGCGCGTATTGGATGCTGGCGCCCGGGCCGACGTAACCGTCGCGGCCGATCTTGCAGGAGCGGCCGATGACGGCGTGGGGCGCAACGACGGTGCCGGTGCCAATGGAGACGCCGGGACCGATCACGGCGCCGGCTTCCACGATCGCGCCGGCTTCGACATGCGCGGACGGATCGACATGCGCTTGCGGCGAAACGCCCGTTTCCCCGGTCATCGGCCCTGGGGTAGAGGCTTGCGGAAACAAAAGCCGCCCGACCATCGCGAAGGCCTGCTGCGGCCGCGGATGAGCCAGCACCGCGACGCCCTGCGGCGCTCTGCTGGCAAAATCGGCTGGACACAGCACAGCCGCCGCCTTGAGCGACTGCATCAGCGCGAAATTGCGCTTGCCATCGACAAAGACGAGCGCCCCGTCGCGGCCCTCATTGGCGGGCGCCAACGCTTCGATCGCAACATCAGCCTGTGATGAATCAACGAGATTGGCGCCGGTCAGATTCGCGACCTCGCCGGCCGTATAGCGGCGTGAAGGCGCGAAGAACACCGGATCGGTCATTCCAGAAACAATATCCAGCTAGGTCGGATCAGTCCTTTCCGGGCCGTCAGACGGCCCGGAAACATCGTAACCCGCGGATTAGAAACGAGTTGCAATGCCGAAGTTGAATTCCTGCGTCTTGTCGGTCGGCTCCTTCTTGACCGGGATCGCATAGTCGATGCGGATCGGGCCGAACGGCGAAGCCCACATCAGGCCCACACCGACCGAAGCGCGCCACTGCATGCCGGTTGTGGACGTATCGACGCCGGCGAGCGAGTTGCCGTAGAGCGTTGCAGCATCCGCGAAGACAGCACCACGCAGCCCGAAACTCTCCGGAATGACCGGCAGCGGGAACTGGGCTTCAGCAGAGGCATTGAAATAGGTCGTACCGCCGAGATGGTCGCCACTGGTTCCAGTAGCTACAGGACCGATACCGCCATATTCAAAGCCGCGGATCATGCGTTCGTTGCTCTGGAAGTAGTCAAAGATGCGCAGGTCGCCACTGCCGTAGCCGGTAATGTAACCCCCGCCCCCCGACACCAAGCCGACAAGGTCGAGCTGCTCGGAAAGGGTCTGGTAGACGCTTGCGCGCCCGGTCAATTTCACCCACTTGGCATCGCCACCGAGACCGGCGAACTCGGTAGTACCGGTTACGTATAACCCTTCGTGCGGGTTCTTCATGTCATCGATAGTATTGTAAACCAGACCGAGGCTGACCGACGACTTGAGCCATGGACTTTCGGCGATACCAGCAAGGACCGCATCGGAGATGGTGCACGGGCTACCTTGGGTGAATGTTCCGTTGGTCAAGCAACCATCCGCAATGGAATACTTCTCCTGCGAGATGTTGTACGCCAGCTGCGTCGAGATGCTGTCGGTGATCGGCAAGCCAAAGCGGATGGTCCCGCCGGTGACGTCAGTGTCGTAGTGGCTGTACTCGCGCGTCGACTTGTAGATATCGAAGCCTGCTGAGATGCGCCGGCCGAGGAAATACGGCTCGGTGAAGGAGACGCTGTAGTCGCGCGAATGCCTGCCGCCGCCAGCCGCCAGCTTGATGTACTGGCCGCGGCCGAGGAAGTTGCGCTCGGTGATCGAGCCTTCGACCGACGGGCCTGGCGTGTCGCCGCCCGTCGAATAGCCGGCGCCGATCGAGAACTCGCCGGTCGACTTTTCGACCACGTCAACCACCAGGACGACTTGATCAGGGGCCGACCCAGGAACAGTCGAAATGTCAACTTTTTGAAAGTAATCCAGCGCTTCCAGCCGCTTCTTCGCGCGCTGGATGAGAACCTGGTTGAACGCGTCGCCCTCGCTGACATCGAATTCGCGGCGGATGACGTAGTCGCGCGTGCGGTCGTTGCCGCGGATTTCGATGCGCTCGATATAGGCCTTGGTGCCCTGGTCGATGGTGTAGACGACCGAGATCGTGTGATTTTCGAAATTGCGGTCGCCGCGCGGCGTCACCTGGGCAAAGGCATAGCCCGACCCCGCGACCTTTTCGGTCAGTGCGACGATCGAATCCTCGACGTCCTTGGCGTTGTAGACATCGCCCTTGTGGGTCTCGACCACCGATTCCAGCGATTTGGAGTCGACCTCGGGGATGGTGCTCTCGACGCTGATGTCGCCGAAAGTATAACGCTCGCCTTCCTGCACGGTGATCGTGACCGTGTATTTGTTGGTGGCTTCATCCAGCTCGCCAACGGCCGAGACCACCTGGAAGTCGGCATAGCCGTGATTGTAATAGAACCGGCGCAGCAGCTCCTGGTCGGCGCGCAGCTTGTCCTCGTCATAGACGTCGTCGCGCAGCACGAAGGAAAGCCAGGACGAACGCTTGGTGTTGATCACATCCGACAGGCGGCGGCTGGAGAAGGCGCTATTGCCGACGAAATTGATCGCCGCGATCTGCGTGCGTGCGCCTTCGTTGATGTTGAAGACCACGTTCACGCGATTGTCGCCGAGATCCATGATCTGCGTGGTCACGGCGGCGTCGTCGCGGCCGATGCGCCGGTAAGCAGCCTTCACTGCCTCGACGTCGGCATCGAGCGCCTGCTGCGAGAAAGTCGCGCGCGGCTTCAGCTGGATAGCGGCCTGAAGCGCGTTGTCCTTCAGCTTCTTGTTGCCCTGGAACAGGACCTGGTTGACGACCTTGTACTCGGAAACCTTGACGACCAGGGTCGAGCCGACCTGGTTGATCTGCACGTCCGAGAACAGCCCGGTGCCGAACAGCGCCTTGACCGCGTTGTCGATATCGGAGCTGGAAAAGGCCTTGCCGGGCTTGATGGAAATGTAGTTGCGGATGGTGTCGGCGTCGACGCGCTGGTTACCGCTGACCTCGACCCTGCTGACGACTGCTGCTTCGGCTACCGATGTGGCAACGAACTGCACTGCGAGCGCGCCTGGCAAAACCAGGGCGGCGGACAAAGCCGCCGCGGACGCGGCGCTCAGAAACTTGGATGCTGCCTTCATCGGGCTTTTGTACCTTTTTCTCGTAGTCCCCACGGCGAGAAAACCGGACGTGCGGTATTTTCCCTTACCGTATTAACCGGATTTCCCCTACACGCAAGGCTCCGGGTTAATTTGTATTTACTTAACCCTGTTGCGTGGCTTTCGTGTCACGCATATCCCCACGCATGGTAAACGGCATCTCAACGGAGCCGGGGCTGAAGCCAAATTCCTTCATGATTTCAGCACCCAAACAGATCATTCCAAAAAACGAAACCCATAAATCCGAGCACCAGAAAGAGCCCAGCCCGATAGGCCATCTCCATCATCCGCTCCGATACCGGCCGCCTTATGACGGCCTCGACGCCGTAGAACAAGAGATGGCCGCCGTCGAGAGGGGGAATCGGCAGAAGATTGAGAATCCCTATCCCGACTGACAGGAATGCAACAAGCTGCACAAGCCATTCGAAACCGAGCTTGGCCGCCTGACCCGACATTTTTGCGATCTTGATCGGTCCGCCCAGTTGGCATTTGTCCTCGCGTCCGACGACAAAGCGCTGCAGGAACTGGCCGGTGCGCTCGATGACATGCCCGGTTTCCTCGACGGCTGCCGCCAGCGCGCCGGGAGGCGTGTAGGAGACCAGCCGCGGCTGCCCGAGCTCGGCGTTGTTGGCGACGCCGATGACCGCGACCTTGACCTTGTTGCCCAGCGCGTCCTGCTGCTCCATCGGCTGCGGCGTCGCCGTGACGGTGATTTCCTTGCCGTCGCGCAGCATGGTGAAGGTCATGGCGTCGCCCGCGCGGCCCGAGACAAGACGCTGGACGTCGGCGAAGGTCTCTACCTTGCTGCCGTCGACGCTGACGAATCGGTCGCCGGGCTGGATACCCGCTTTGGCGGCCGGGCTGCCGGCAACCACTTCGGCCACCATCGGCTCCATGACCGGACGGCCGTAGAGCGAAAACAGCACCGCAAAGACGGCGATCGTCAGCAGGAAATTGAACAGCGGTCCGGCAACGACGGTCGCCGCGCGCTTCCAGATCGGCTGGGTGTGGAAAGCGACCTCGCGCTCGGCCTCGGTCAGCGATTCGATCTCTTCGGCGCTCGGCTGGCTCGATGTCGCGCTCATGTCGCCGACGAATTTCACATAGCCGCCGAGCGGGATGGCGCAAAGCTTCCAGCGCGTGCCGTGGCGGTCGTTGAAACCGAAGAGCTCGGGCCCGAAACCGATGGAAAAGGCCTTCACGCCGATGCCGCACCAGCGGCCGATGAGATAGTGGCCCATCTCATGCACGAACACCACGGCGGTGAGCACGAACAGGAACGGCACGAGGGTGCCAAGGACAAACCCTTGAGTGCTGAAGACAGAGTGAAGAATCTCGTTCAAGTCATGCCCTCAAATTCGCCCAGCGCGACACTCGGCCGCGACTGTGGCATCAATCCGGGCGAATCCGTGGCGCGCTTCGTTTTTCGCCCGCGGCGACGCCACTCAGTTCGGAAACAGCCCCATTGCCGGATGGTCGGCGCCCGCCGCAATCCAACCAATGACGTACAGGGTGAAGGCTGCCGCGACAAGCCCGTCGACTCTGTCCATGACGCCGCCATGGCCGGGAATCAGATTGCTCGAATCTTTGCAGCCATGCCGGCGCTTGACCCAGGATTCGAACAGATCGCCGATCTGGGAGACGACCGAGAGCGCCAATGCGACAAGCCCAAGCATTAAGAGATTGCCGGCTCCGGTCACGATCGCCAGCAGCAACCCGGCGACAACGCCGCCGACGGCACCGCCAAGCGCCCCGCTTTGCGTCTTACCGGGCGAGATGGATGGCGCGAGCTTCGGGCCGCCGACCGCACGGCCGACGAAATAGGCCGCTATGTCGGTCGCCCAGACTACCGCGAACAGAAAGAGGATGGCAATCAGGCCGGAATGGTTGTCATCGCGCAGATAGGCAAGCGAAAGGCCGGACAGAGCAGCATAAGCCAGTCCCGACGCCTCCCATTGCTCGGCCCCTTGCATGCGTGCGGCCGGTGCCGCGATCGCGGTAAGAACTGCGACCAGGAGCAACAGCCAGAGCGCCGGCAGCCCGGTTATCAACGCGACGATGAAAACTGCGACCAGCGCTTCCGGCAGAAAGCCGGACGCAGCGCCGCCTGCAGAGCGGCACATGCGCGTCCATTCGTAGAAGATCGCTGCTGCGATCGCCGCGCAGAACAGGCGGAACGGCAGCCCGCCGAGCCAGGTGAGCGCAAGCGTAACCGCAGCCATCACGATGGCCGAGATGACGCGCTGCTGCAGGTTGCTCATTTGTGGCGGCGCTACAAGGCGACGTCGCGGGCGGCGAGCCCGCCGAAGCGGCGTTCACGGCCTGCAAAGTCTCGCAGGGCGTCGGCCAGATGCTCTCGGCTAAAATCCGGCCAGAAGCAGGGCAGGAACACGAGCTCGCTATAGGCCGCCTGCCACAAAAGGAAGTTCGACAGCCTGAGCTCGCCGCTGGTGCGGATCACCAGGTCGGGATCGGGAAAGCCGTCGGTATCAAGATGGGCCGCAAAGCTCTCCATCGTGATGGCGTCGCTTGTCATTTCGCCGCGCGCCACGGCATCGGCGAGCTTGCGGGCGGTGCGCACGATCTCGTCGCGGCCGCCATAGTTGAAGGCGATGACGAGCGTCAGCGCCTCGTTGCCGGCGGTCAGCGATTCGGCTTCCTGCAGCAGGCCTCTGATGTCCGGCTGCAGCCCTTCCCTGTCGCCGATCACCCTCACCCGCACGCCGTTCTGGTGCAATTCGGCGAGATCGCGGCGGATGAAGAGTTTCAACAAACCCATCAGGTCGCTAACCTCGGATTTCGGCCGCGACCAGTTTTCCGAGGAGAAGGCATAGACCGTCAGGAACGAGATGCCGAGCTCGGGCGCGGCGCGCACCGTCTTGCGCAAGGCCTCGACACCGGCGCGGTGGCCGGCAAGCCGCGGCAAGCCGCGCGCCTTGGCCCAGCGTCCGTTTCCATCCATGATGATCGCGACATGCGCGGGCGTTGCCATGGTCTCGCTTTCGGGCCGGAGGAACCGACCCTAAACCTGCATGATTTCAGCTTCCTTATCGGAAAGCAGGTGATCGATGGTACTAATCATCTCGTCGGTCAGCTTCTGAACCTGGTCGGAGCGCTTGCGATGATCGTCTTCGCTGAGTGTACCGTCCTTTTCCGCCTTTTTTAGGAAATCCATCCCGTCGCGGCGGACATGGCGCACCGCGACGCGAGCATTCTCGGCATAGCCATGCGAGATCTTGACCAGTTCCTTGCGGCGCTGCTCGTTGAGCTCGGGTAGCGGAATCCTGAGATTGGTGCCGTCGACAATCGGATTGAAGCCGAGATTGGCTTCGCGAATGGCGCGGTCGACGGCGCTGACCATGGACTTGTCCCAGACCGATACCGAAATCATGCGCGGCTCCGGAACCGTTACGTTGGCCACCTGATTGATCGGCATCGTCGTGCCATAGGCATGGACCTGGACTGCGTCGAGCAGGTTGCTGGACGCGCGGCCGGTGCGCAGCGAAGCGAGGTCGTGCTTGAAGGCCGCGATGGCCCCGTCCATGCGCCGCTTGAGGTCGTCGTACTCGCCACTCATGATCATCTCCTCGACCCGTTCGCCGGGTTCACTGTTGTGTTCGGGTTCCCATTCGGAACCGCTAGTTTAGCCGGTTCTGATCCGATCAGTTGTCAGCGACGACCGTGCAATGGCCGCCGCCTCTCAGGATTTCGCCGAAACCACCCTTTTCGTGGATCGAATAGACGATTATCGGAATGTTGTTTTCGCGCGCAAGTGCAATCGCTGCCGTGTCCATGATCGTAAGCCCGCGCTTGATGACTTCGGCATGGCTTATGCGATCGAAACGCACCGCGTTCGGATCCTTCTTTGGGTCGGCCGAATAGACGCCGTCGACCTGGGTGCCCTTGAAGAGCGCGTCGGCGCCGATCTCGGCGGCGCGCAGCGCAGCGGCCGAATCGGTGGTGAAGAACGGATTGCCGGTGCCGCCGGCGAAGATCACCACCTTGCCCTGGTTCATATAGGCGGTCGCCTGGCGCTGCGAGAAGCTCTCGCAGAGCTCGGGCATGGCGATGGCCGAAAGCACCACGGCGTCGACGCCGATCTTGTTGAGCGAGGTGCGCAGCGCCAGCGAGTTGATGACGGTGGCGAGCATACCCATGTGGTCTCCGGTGACGCGGTCGCCGCCCTTGGAGGCCACGGCCACGCCGCGGAAGATGTTGCCGCCGCCGATGACAACGCCGACCTCGATGCCCAGCGCCCTCGCCTCGGCAATGTCAGCGGCGATGCGGTCGACGACCGAGACGTCGATGCCGAAATGCTGTTCTCCCATCAGCGCTTCGCCCGAAGCCTTCAGCAAGACACGTCGATAGAGGGGCTTCACCGTCATCTGGTTCCTCGAAAATCTCGGCGC
Source organism: Mesorhizobium album (assembly GCF_033977205.1). NCBI lineage: Bacteria > Pseudomonadati > Pseudomonadota > Alphaproteobacteria > Hyphomicrobiales > Phyllobacteriaceae > Mesorhizobium > Mesorhizobium album. The sequence continues at coordinate 30,844 of NZ_JAVIIW010000004.1, forward strand.
GGGCAAATCTGGAGGCGAACGGCGCCCCGCTTCGCCTGGCGGCGCTGGCACGGTGGTTCGACCCGATACACGAAGGGCGCGGCGATGTCACGCCGCGCCCGTGCGCAAAATTCCAGGCTTTTTCGATCAGTTGCTGCTGATGCTCACCGCCTCGCCTTCGACCAGGACCGGCAGCGAATAGCCGGAGGGCTTGTCGCCGGTCACGACGCCGCCGGCCACCCTGACCTGGATCTCGGGTCCAAAAAAGGAATGCGGGAACGGCGCCGGCGCGAGACTCACCGAATCGAGTCGCTTGCGGAGTTCGGCAGGGATTGAAAAGTCGAGCACCGCGAGATTGTCCTGCAACTGGGCGAGCTTCGTCGCGCCTAGGATGACTGTGGCCACACCAGGCTGCGTCGCCACCCAATTCAGCGCCACTTGGGCCATGCTGCGGTCGAGTTCGGAAGCCACCTTTTCGAGCTCCGTCACGATCGCCCAGTTGCGGTCGCTGAATTTCTGGAAACCCGGATGCGTGGTGTTGCGGAAACCGTCGAGCCGGCCGGCATTGCCGGCCTGCGTCGGGCGGTATTTGCCGCTGAGCAGCCCGCTGGCCAGCGGGCTCCACACCATGATGCCGGCGCCATGCCGTGCGGCGAAAGGCGCGAATTCATGCTCGATCGAGCGTTCGGCCAGCGAATATTCGAGCTGCAGGGCCGAGACCGGCTCATAGCCGCGCAATTCGGCGATCGCCTGCGCCCGGCCGGCATACCAGGCCGGCACGTCGGAGAGGCCGATATGGCGCACCTTGCCCGCGCGCACCAGGTCGTCCAGCGTGCGCAGCACCTCCTCGGCCGGCGTCAGCCTGTCCCACACATGCATGAGATAGAGGTCGATATAATCGGTGCCGAGCCGTTTCAGCGAAGCGTCCACGGCGCGCATGATGTTCTTGCGGCCGTTGCCACCGGCATTCGGATTGCCGGGCTCCTTGTTCATCGTGAATTTGGTGGCGATCACCGCCTTGTCGCGCAAGCCCCGCTCGGCAACGAACTCGCCGAGCCAGGTTTCGGCAGTGCCGCCGGTGTAGAGGTCAGCGGTGTCGAAGAAATTGCCGCCGGCTTCGACATAAGCATCGAACATCGCGCGGGCGGTATCCCGGTCCGCGCCCCAGCCCCATTCAGTGCCGAAGGTCATGGTGCCAAGCGCCAGCCGGCTGACGCGCAGGCCGCTGTTGCCGAGCGTGTAGTAGCTCATGGTCATGATGTTCTCCGATCTTGTCTGCTTATTGGCCGGGGGTCGTCTTGACCCACGGATTGCCGCGCTCATGCGTCATGCGGAAGGTGAAGCCATCGACCTTCCAGCCGGCGCCGGAGCGGATGAGGTGGTGCTCATAGGTGCCCCAGACCTCCCAGAGCGGGTCGCCATTGCCCTCCATCCGGTTCCAGGCGTAGCCGTTGGAACGGACGGTCGCCGTATCGGCCTCGATGACGACCTGGTGATTGGTGCGCAGGTGCAGGCTGGTCTTGCTGCCCTTCAGGTTCGCCGCCCAGGTGCCGATCAGGTCGTCAGAGGCGATGGTGGCCGGTGGCTGCCCGGAAAGGGTGCTGAAATCGACGGTGACGCGGTCGGCGAAATAGCTGCGCGCCAGCTTCCAATCCTGCGCATCGACGGCGCGGTCGATGGCATCGGCAATGCGGATGACGGCTCGCTCATCAGCAAGCACCTTCCAATCCGCTGGTTCGGCCCCGCCGGCATCGACCGGCGCCAATGCCAGTCCTGCCGCGAAGGTCACATGTCTCAAAGCATTCACGTTTCTTCTCCTCGAGCATCGGCCCCATCGCCGATGTGTTGGCGATTAATGTGGAGCACCGCGCCGGCATCGATAAGATTGCATTGTTCGCAAGGACCATGCGATATCATTCATGAATGGATCGAGATCTGCTCACACATCTGCCGGTGATCGTCGCTGTTGCCAGGCGCGGCGGCTTCGCGCTTGCCGCTGCCGAGCTCGGCATGAGCCCGTCGGCCGTCAGCCATGCGGTGCGGCTGGTGGAGGAGCGCATCGGCCAGCCGCTATTTGCGCGCACGACGCGCAGCGTCTCGCTGACGGAAGCCGGCAAGGCCCTGGTGGAGACAGCCGCCCCTGCCCTTCAGGACATCGCCGAGCGGATGGACCGCATCCGCGGCGTCAAGGGCCGGCCCTCAGGGTTGCTCAGGATCAACGCCTCCAACATCGCGATCCCCTTGGCGGTGACACCCGTGGTCGCGGCGATGGCCGAGCGCTATCCGGACGTAACGGTCGAGGTCTTCGCCGACCAGGCCCTGGTCGATATCGTCGGGGAGGGTTTTGATGCCGGCATCAGGCTTGGCGAGATGATCGCGCAGGACATGGTCGCCGTGAGGCTCACGCCACCTTTCAAGGCCGTGGTCGTCGCCTCGCTCGCCTATATCGGAAAACACGGCCGGCCGCGCGACGTGGCCGACCTTAGCAACCACAATTGCATCGGCTACCGGCTCGTCCGCTCGGGCGGGCTCTATCGCTGGGATTTGAACGAAAACGGCAGGGATATGGTGGTCGAGACGCGCGGCACGGCCGTCGTCACCGATTCGCTTGCGGCGATCGATCTTGCGCTGGCAGGCGTCGGTCTCGCCTATGTGTTCGAGCCGCTGGTGCGTGCCGATCTTGCCGCTGGCCGTCTCGTCCAGATCCTGCCGAAGACGGCGATCGAGGAGCCGGGCCTCTTCCTCTACTTCCCACGCCGGGCGTTGATGGCGCCGAAGCTGCGGGCTTTTATCGATACCGCTCAAGAGATCGGCCGGGCATCCATGCGGACACCCGGCCGAGTTGCCTGAGCTCTTTAGCCTTACTTGTTGCTTCGGGCTATTTCTTGACCGCGGCCGCGACTTCCGCCGCGAAATCGGTCGTTTCCTTCTCGATGCCTTCGCCGAGCGCGAAGCGCAGGTAAGCGCTGATCTTGGCCGGAGCGCCGATCTCCTTCTCGGCATCCTTCAGCGCCTTCTCGACGGTGATGTCGGGATTGAGCACGAAGGCCTGCTTCAGAAGCACCACCTCTTCGTAGAACTTGCGCAGGCGGCCCTCGACCATCTTCTCGATGATCGCTTCCGGCTTGCCGGACTGGCGCGCCTGATCGGAGAAGATCGCCTTCTCGCGCTCGACCAGCGCCGGGTCGACTTCCTCGGCGGTCAGCGCGACTGGATTGGTCGCCGCGACATGCATGGCGACCTGACGGCCGAACGCGTTCGCTGCATGCTCATTGCCGGTGGTCTCGATCGCGACGAGCACGCCGAGCTTGCCGAGGCCGTCGGCGACGGCATTGTGCACATAGGTCGCCACCGCGCCATGCGGGACGGTGAGCTTCGCCGAACGGCGGAAGCCCATGTTCTCGCCGATGGTGCCGACCGCGTCCTTGATGGTGTCGGTGACCGACTTGTCGGAGCCCGGATACTTGGCCGCGGCAACAGCCTCGGTCGTGCCGTAGGCGAGCGCGACCTTGGCGACGTTGGCGACGATTTCCTGGAAGGCGGCATTGCGGGCGACGAAGTCGGTCTCGGAATTGACCTCGACGACGGCAGCTTCGCGAACGCCGGAATCGACGCCGATCAGGCCCTCGGCCGCGGTGCGGCCTGCCTTCTTGTCGGCCTTGGAGATACCCTTCTTGCGCAGCCAGTCGACTGCCGCTTCCATGTCGCCGTTGGTTTCGTTCAACGCCGCCTTGCAGTCCATCATGCCCGCGCCGGTCAAGTCGCGGAGTTCTTTGACCTGTGCAGCCGAAATGCTCATTGTCGCCTCTTTGTTTCAAATGCGCCGACGCACCATCGAATCCCGATGATGCGCCCGGCAAAAGCGCTTTAGCGCGCCAACTTATTGGAAAGATGAAGGCCGCAACCGGCCTTCGCTTCTCAAGCTTCCGGAGCCTCGGCAGCCGGGGTGTCGAGCGCCGGTTCGACCGGAGCCTCGGTCGACGCGCCGATATCCATGCCCAGCGCGCCCTGCTGACGGGCGATGCCGTCGATGGCAGCCTTGGCGATCAGATCGCAGTAGAGCTGGATGGCGCGGGCCGCGTCGTCATTGCCGGGGATCGGGAAGTCGATCTTGTCCGGGTCGCAGTTCGAATCGATGATGGCGACGACCGGGATGCCCAGGCGCTTGGCCTCGAGGATGGCGATCGCTTCCTTGTTGGTGTCGATGACGAACATCAGGTCCGGCGTCGAGCCCATGTCCTTGATGCCGCCAAGCGCCTTGTTGAGCTTCTCGCGCTCGCGGTCGAGGTTGAGGCGCTCCTTTTTGGTGAGGCCCTGGGCCTCGCCGGCGAGCGTCTCGTCGAGCTTGCGCAGGCGCTGGATCGAGTTCGAGATCGTCTTCCAGTTGGTCAGCATGCCGCCCAGCCAACGCGAGTTGACATAGTACTGGGCCGAACGCTGCGCGGCGTCGGCGACGATGTCCGAAGCTTGGCGCTTGGTGCCGACGAACAGCACGCGGCCGCCCCTGGCGACGGTGTCGGAAACCTGCTTAAGGGCCTGGTGCAGCAGCGGCACCGTCTGCGACAGGTCGATGATGTGGATGTTGTTGCGGGCGCCGTAGATGTAGGGCGCCATCTTCGGGTTCCAGCGGTGGGTCTGGTGGCCGAAGTGAACACCAGCTTCCAAAAGCTGGCGCATGCTGAAATCAGGCAGAGCCATTCTTAGTTCCTTTCCGGTTGGCCTCCACGGACACAGGCATTTCGGACGGATGTCCTGATGCCACCGGAGGTTTCAGCCGGATTTCTCCCGGGCAGACACCAAAGTCCGTGTGTGGAATGAGCGCGCATATAGAGGGGAAGCGCCATAAAGGCAAGCGCCCCGGTGCCTTGCTGGTCAGCGTGCGACGATCAGCGCACCGGTGCCGATCATCGCGCCGCCGGCGAACCTATTCATCAAGCGCATACGCCGCGGATTCCCGAACCAGCCCGAAGCCCGCCCGGCAAGTGCCGCGTAGATCCCCATGGTGACGATGTTGACGCCGATCACGACCATGACCACCAGCAGCCCGTCGGCAAAGGTCATGGCGTCGAGGTCGAGGATCAGCGGCATAATCGAGGCATGGAAAAGGATCGCCTTTGGATTACCGAGCGCGATCGAGGCCCCGAGGAAAAACGATCGGAAGAGCCCTGCCTGGGCCGTGCGCACCCCGTCTTCATGGGCAGCGGCCGACCGCCACATCCTGATGCCGAGAAAGACCAGATAGGCGGCGCCCGCATATTTCAGCGCAAGGAATACCCATTCGAAGGTCTGTGCCAGTGCCACGAGACCCAACAGCGCCAGCGTCACCAGCACCGCGTCGCCGGCGGCGACGCCGACGCCGGCCGTCAAGGCGCGGACGAACCCACGCGAGACTCCATTGGTGATGACGGTGAACATGGCGGGGCCAGGCGTGGCGGCGGCGAGCGTTATCGCCCCGCAGTAAGCCACAAATGCCGTTAGCGTCATGGTCTTATTTTCCCGTTCGGCACCCGCACGCGGCGGAAGATCGCGACGATCTCCTCGCGGCTGCATTCGATGGCGCCGAGCCGCACGGCTCGGTCGCGCTCGAAGCCGGTTATGTCATAATGCGGCGCCGAAGTCTTGGGCGGTCCCTGATAGGACGAGCGCTTGACGCCAAGCTCGGCGGCGAAGCGGTGCAACTCGTCGGTGTCGTCGGCGAGCAGATGGCACCAGCGATGGCCGGCCCATTTCCAGATCGCCGCATCGACATAGACAGCCATCGGGCTTGCCGCACTCCAACCGACATGGGCGGCCCGTCTACGGTCTCCAGGCCAACCTCAAGTCAGCGATGATAGAAGGGATTCGGATAGGAAATGAAGCCGCCGGCGGCTTCGATTTCGGTCACGATCCTCGTCACGGCGTCCTGCATGCGTGACCGCAGCACGGCGAGCGCCTCGTCGACCGAACCGTCATAGGCATTGAGCCCCAGGGGCTCGGGCACGCGGATATGAGCGCGGCGCGGTCCCGCTGGCTGCGGGATGAAGCGATTGAACGTGTCGCGCAATGTGCCTTTGCAATAGTCGTTGCGGATGCGCTTCAGATGCTCGGCGATCTCCTCCTGCGTGATCGCCTGATTGGCAAAGGCCCAAGGGCCGACGCGCTGGATGCGCTGAATCGTTTCCGCCAGTTTTCGCACGCGCTTCGGCTCCTCGGCACCAGCGCTGGCCTCGCGCAGCCAGCGGCGTGAGCGCCGCAGCATCTCGCCCAGGTCGAGGCCGGCATCGGCCGCAATGCCTTCGGCAAGCCGATGGCCAAGCTCGGCCAGCATGCGTTTCTGGCGTACGGCATAAGGAGCGCCCTCCTCTGCCGTTAGGCCGCAGGCCTGCTCGTCGCGGGACAGCAAGATCGAATAGATGCGGTAAACGCGTTCCGGCAGCGAACTCGCGACCGAGCTGTCAATCTTGAGGCTTCTCTCGACATAGGCGCATTCCTTGGCGAGCGCCCGCTCGATATTGCCGGTGAAGGCGAGCTTCCACACGACCGGAACGACCCAGGCCCTAAAATCCTTGTTCGTCTCGCGCCCGCGCTTCAGCGCCTCGAGACCCATCTCCACCGCGCCGGGAAGCAATGGCCCGACATAATTGCCATGCCAGCCGACGCCGCCTTCCGGGTGGAGCAGCACACCATGGCCTTGGAGCGCCCAGTCGACCGAATGCGCCTTGGCGGCTTCACTGTTGCCGGGGATCTGCGCGATCAGGTTGTTGGCAAGCCAGAATTTCTGCATCAGCCGGCCGAGGCCGTTCACCACGCCATGCGTTGCCCATGAGGCGGCAAGCGGACTGACGCGCGAGACGATCTCCTTATCGATCATCCAGTCGGTGAAGAATTCGGGATGGTTGGGCGCGATGAATGTCGCCTGTCCCGCGCCGCAGCAGGCCTTCAGCCGTCGCTGGTCGGCGGCGGGAAAGTCGATATGGCGGACATTGGAAACGCCGCGCAGGCCGGCGAGACGATTGAAGGGCAGCAGGTCGCGAAAGCCTGGAACCCCGTGCAGCATGACGATCCGGTTGACGACCGTCATTGCCTTGATCAGCGCCGGATTGGGTCGCGGCGCCACGAACACGTCGATCCTGCCCAAGCTATCTCCCCCGAAATAACTCAGGGAAAGCTGGGACTGGATTGCGGCGCCTTCAAGTCAGGCTGCCCGGACAGACTGCGTCGTGGTTAACCCGCTACTATTTCGAAGCCGGGCAAGGCTTGGCCTGGTCGAACAGCGACAGGTTCACCAGCTTGCCGGTCATCGAGAAGTCGCCATAGTCCATGACGAGATCGCGGGTGATGCCGTTCTCATGCAGCTTGAAGCTGATCCGGTATTCCGGCACTTCCTCGCCGCTTTTGTCGGTATCGTCGAAATAGGCGATGTCGACCGGCCAGTATTTCTCGGTGGCGAGCTTGGCGAGCGCCGGCGCCTCTGGGTCCGACTTGTCGGCCTCGGTCTTCTTGCCGACGACCACGGTGGTCGTCATCACCTTGTTGGCATCCTCGGAGCCGTCGAACAGATTGGTCTGATAGAAGCTCTCGCCCTTTTCGGCCTTGCCAATCAGCTCGACGAGATGTTGCGTGGGGAACTGCGTGGCGGTGAGCTCCAGCGTGCTCCTCTCGGGCTTGTCGATGTCGACCTTGAGGCCCTTGGGCTCCCTGGTCGCCATACCCTTGACCTCCTTGTCAAGGTTCTGGTCGACGAAGGATTTCGTCACGAAGGAGAAGGTCTTGCCTTCGGCGTCCTCGAACGTCGTCGTCTGCTGGTCGGTCAGCCTGGTGTTGTCGTTGGTGACGATCTGGGTGACGAAGCGGAACTTGACCGTGTAGCCTTCGCAGGGCGAGCCGTTGAACTCATACACCATCCGGCCGGAAATGCCGGTGATGCCGGAGCGGTCGGACGCCTTGTTGAGAGTAAGGTCATAGACGGCGCGGTGCGCCTGCAGCGCGGGCACGGCAAAGGCCGGAGCCATCGGGATGGCCGTCGACAGGAGAGCGGCGGTAAGGAAAAGGCGCGTCACGCGCATGAAGTTCTCCGATCGTCACGGCCGATGGCAGGCCGCAGGGAAAGATGGTCCAGCTTAAAAAAAGTCATGGCGGAAGCGAGGCAAAAATAGCAATTTCGGCCCGGCCAACGCGGCGCCTTCCAGCAATAGGGAAAACCAATGAGCGAAACAATCGAAAAGCGGCTAAGCGATCTCGGCGTCACCCTTCCGGGCGCCGCCGCACCCGCCGCCAACTATGTGCCCTACTGCCGGACCGGCAACACGCTATTCACCGCCGGCCAGCTGCCGCTCAAGGACGGCAAGCTGCAGGCGAGCGGGCTACTCGGCCGTGACATCGACACCGCTGCGGGCAAGGAAGGCGCGAAATTCTGCGCCATCAACATCCTGGCGCAGGCCAAGGCAGCACTCGGCGATCTCGAAAAAATCCGCCGGCTGGTCAAGATCACCGTCTTCGTCGCCTCGGCGCCGGACTTTGTCGAGCAGCACCTGGTCGCCAACGGCGCTTCCGATTTCCTGGTCGCCGTGCTCGGCGAACGCGGCAAGCATGCCCGTTCCGCCGTCGGCACCACCTCGCTGCCGCTCAACGCCGCGGTCGAAATCGAAGCGATCTTCGAAGTCGAGTGAACGGGCCTGACATGACCGATCTTTCCTGGCTGATTGCCCGCCCGGTCGCCCATCGCGGCCTTCATGATATGAACAAGACGCGCTGGGAGAACACGCTGTCGGCCTTCGCGGCGGCGGTCGAGCGCGGCTACGCGATCGAATGCGACGTGCACATCTCGTCCGACGGAGTTCCGGTGATCATTCATGACGGCGATCTGAAGCGCCTGACCGGCGAGAACGGCTTCGTCTGGCAGCGCACCGCGGCCGAGCTCACGGCGCTTAAGGTAGGCGGCACCAAGGACCATCTGCCGACGCTGCAGCAAGCGCTCGACCTGATCGACGGCCGTGTGCCGCTGGTGGTCGAGCTGAAAGGCATTCCCGGCCATGACAAAGGGCTGGTGGCGGGCGTCGGCAGGCTGCTCAAGCGCTACAAGGGCAAGGTGGCGATCATGTCGTTCGACCACTGGCTGATCCGCGACTTCGCCAAGGATGCGCCCGGCATCCCTGGCGGGCTGACCGCCTATGGCAAGGACAACCAGCTGATCGAAGCGCATTTCGCCATGCTGGCGCATGACCTTGCCTTCACGTCCTATGCCGCTGGCGATTTGCCCAACCCGTTCGTCAGCTTCGTGCGCGAAAAGCTCAAGATGCCGGTCATCACCTGGACCGTTCAGGATCAGCCCGCGGTCGACCTCACCTTCAAATATGCCGACCAGATGACCTTCGAGGGCTTCGAGCCCGATCTGGTCAAGGTCGCCTGAGGCGGTGTCCGAAACGTGACTTGTAGCTGCCCTGAGGACGCTTAAATAAGCCGCATGGATCAGGGTGAAAACGAGGATGGACGGGAAACGAACGCGGCCTATGCGATCCGCGTCGCGGCGGGCATAGGCGCGTTCACCTGCGAGGAATGGAACGGCTTCGCCGGAACCACGCGCGGCGATGAAGAAAGCGGCTACAACCCGCTCGTTTCATTCGCTTTTCTAAGCGCGCTTGAAGACTCCGGCTGCGCCGTGCGGCGCACCGGCTGGCAGGGCCATCACCTGAGGCTCGAGGATGCGCAAGGCAGGCTGCTGGGTGCAGTGCCCTGCTATCTCAAATCGCACAGCCAGGGCGAGTATGTTTTCGATCACGGCTGGTCGGACGCGTTCGAACGCGCCGGCGGACGCTATTACCCCAAGCTGCAATGCTCGGTGCCGTTCACGCCGGTTACCGGCCCCCGCCTGCTGGTCGGCAAAGGCGAGGACGCCGGCGCGGTTAAGGCCGGCCTCGCCGCCGGTCTCAAGATGGTGACCGACAAGCTTGGCGTTTCCTCCGCGCATGTCACCTTCGCGACCGACACCGATATCGCCACGCTGGAGGCGGCGGGTTTCCTGCACCGCACTGATCAGCAGTTCCATTTCTTCAACGAAGGCTTCTCCAGCTATGACGACTTCCTCGCCACGCTTGCCTCGCGCAAGCGCAAGGCGATGAAGAAGGAGCGGCGCGAGGCGTTGGCGGACGGCATCAGCATCGACTGGCTGACCGGCAAGGATATCACCGAACGCGCCTGGGACGATTTCTTCGCCTTCTACATGGATACCGGCGGCAGGAAATGGGGTCGTCCTTACCTGAACCGCCAGTTCTTCTCGCTGATCGGCGAGCGCATGGCCGACGATATCCTGCTGGTGATGGCCAGACGCAATGGTCGCTACATTGCGGGCGCCATCAACTTCATCGGGTCGGACGCGCTCTATGGCCGCAACTGGGGCTGCATCGAGGACCACCCTTTCTTGCATTTCGAGGTTTGCTATCACCAGGCGATCGACTTCGCGATCGAGCGCAAGCTGAAGGTGGTGGAAGCGGGCGCGCAAGGCGAGCACAAGCTGGCGCGCGGCTATCAGCCGGTGACCATGCATTCGGCGCACTACATTGCGCACGCCGGCCTGCGCAATGCTGTCGCCGACTATCTGCGCCGCGAGCGACGCGAGGTGGAGCGGATGGGCGAGTATCTCGAAGAGCACACGCCTTTCCGCAAGGATCTCAAGGAATAGGTCGGCGTATCCTGCGATCATTGCGGCCATGGCCGACCGCTACCTGATCGTCTTCCGCTCGAGGGCGGCGCATCGGGTTTCAAGTTCCAATTGCTGACGCAGGCCCGAGCGCATCTTTCGGCCTTCGTCGCTTCCGTGCTCGGCGCCGGACCGTCGCGGCGGCCTGCCTTTTGTCGACATAGACGCGGTGACCGACCCGCATTTCGCGCCGAGGCATATATCGCAAGCGATCCGTTTGAGCACCTTGCCGCTCACAGGCGGCTTCGCTACATCGGGTGATGAGTGCAATCCGGAGTGCCCGCCATGGCCGAAGCCTACGATCCCGGCAACATCTTCGCCAAAATCCTGCGCGGCGAGATTCCGTCGCAGCGAGTCTATGAGGACGACGCGGTTGTTGCCTTCATGGATGTGATGCCGCAGGGGGTCGGCCACACGCTCGTGATGCCGAGGGCGCCGTCGCGCAATATCCTCGACGCCGACCCGGCAACCTTCGGTCCGCTGTTTGCCGTGGTGCAGAAGATAGCGGTGGCCGTGAAGAAAGCCTTCAACGCCGACGGCGTCACCCTGATGCAGTTCAACGAGCCGGCTTCCGGGCAGACCGTCTTCCACCTCCATGTCCACGTCATCCCGCGCTTCGAGGGCGTGCCGCTCAAGCCGCATTCCGGACAGATGGAGAAGCCGGAGGTGCTGGCCGAAAACGCAGCCAAGATCCGGGCGGCGCTCGGAAGCTGATCCGCACCGCGGGCTCAGCCGGCCTGCAACTGCGCCAGCGTGGCGAAGGTCGTCGGCTCCGGTCCGGTAATCAGCCGCTGCCGGATCGCTTCGGCGCAATCGTCAGGGCTCAGCCGCGACGTGTCGATTTCCAGGTCGTAGATGCCGGGCTTGTGCACCTCTCCCTGCCACAGGCGCACAGGCCGCGGCATCGGATCCTCGTCCGATCCGGTCACATATGTTCCGTCCGCCGCACCGGCGTTGCGCCTTTGCATGATCACTTCGATCGGGCAGCGAACGCCGACGAATAGCACCGGCAGGCCTGCAAGGCGCCGGGCGCATTCGGAAAGGATGCCGAGCGGCCTCGAATAGGCATCGTGGTGACCGACATCGGCGACGACACTCAGCCCCAGCCGGCTGTTGGCAGCGATGGATTCGTGGAGCGCGGCGTAGAGACGCGGTACATGGGTCTCGAGGTCGGGACGCTCTCCGCCGGGGCGCAGGCCAATGCCCGGACGCAATCGCGGCGGCGTGACTTGCGCATAGGCGTCGACGCCGAGATTGACCCAAACGCCATCGAACATCTCCTGAATGGCGGCGGCGATGCTCGACTTTCCGGATCGCGGCGCGCCGTTGAGAATGACGATTTGTCCAGCAGTCATGCGCCAAAGCAATTCCAGGAAAGGTGCGTGGCGGTTTTCCGTCCGCAATTGCGCAAAGCAAATCTAGAGCATGATCCCGAAAAGTGGAATCCGGTTTTCGGAAAAGATCATGCTCAAACAAAGGGATAGAGCCCATCCCGATTTCATCGGGATGGAACAGGCTCTATCTCTCTTCCAATGAAAAAGCCCCGTTGCCGGGGCTTTTTTGCAATTCCAGGCAGGGGCCGATCAGCTTTTGCGGGGCAGTTGCGGCACCAGGCTGCGCTTGCCGCCGTCCTTGCCCTTCGGCTCCGGCTTGTGCGCCGCCGCCTTCTTGGCGGCGGGCTTCTTCGCCGCCGCCTTCCTCGACTTCGGAGCGTCTTCCGGCTCTTCCTTCTTCGGCTTCACCGGAGCTTCGTCGGCGAGCGATTCGAGCTTCAGGCCGGTCTCGCCGGTTTCCTTCCTCTCGACGGTGACGCGCACCGTGCCGCCCTTCTTCAGCTTGCCGAACAGCACCTCGTCGGCCAGCGGCTTCTTGATGTGCTCCTGGATGACGCGACCGAGCGGACGCGCGCCCATGCGCTCGTCATAGCCCTTGTCTGCCAGCCAGGCGATCGCATCCGACGACAGATCGAAGGTGACGCCACGCTCGGAGAGCTGGGCCTCCAGTTGCATGACGAACTTCTGCACCACCTGATGGATCACCGGCACCGGCAGCGAGCTGAACGGGATGATCGCATCGAGACGGTTGCGGAACTCCGGCGTAAACAGCCGGTTGATCGCTTCGACATCGTCGCCCTCGCGCTTGGTCGAGCCGAAGCCGATCGCCGCGCGCTGCGCGTCCGACGCGCCCGCATTGGTGGTCATGATCAAGATGACATTGCGGAAGTCGATCTGCTTGCCGTTGTGGTCAGTCAGCTTGCCGTGGTCCATCACCTGCAACAGGATGTTGAACAGGTCCGGATGCGCCTTCTCGACCTCGTCGAGCAAGAGCACGCAGTGCGGATGCTGGTCGACACCATCGGTCAGCAGGCCGCCCTGGTCGAAGCCGACATAGCCGGGAGGCGCGCCGATCAGCCGCGAGACGGTGTGGCGTTCCATATATTCCGACATGTCGAAGCGGATCAGCTCGACGCCGAGCGAGGCGGCAAGCTGCTTGGCGACTTCCGTCTTGCCGACGCCGGTCGGGCCCGAGAACAGGTAGGAGCCGATCGGCTTCTCCGGCTCGCGCAGGCCGGCGCGCGCCAGCTTGATCGCCGAGGTCAGCGCGGTGATCGCGGTGTCCTGACCGTAGACGACGCGCTTCAGCTCGACATCGAGGCCCTGCAGCACCTTCTCGTCGTCGGCCGAAACCGTCTTCGGCGGGATGCGCGCCATGGTGGCAATCGTCGCCTCGATCTCCTTGATGCCGATCGTCTTCTTGCGCTTGGCTTCCGGCACCAGCATCTGCGAGGCGCCGGTCTCGTCGATCACATCGATCGCCTTGTCCGGCAGCTTGCGGTCGCTGATGTAGCGGGCCGACAGCTCGACCGAGGCCTTGATCGCCTCGCTCGTGTAGCGGACCTTGTGGAACTCCTCGAAATAGGGCTTCAGACCCTTCATGATCTCGATGGCGTCCGCGATGGTCGGCTCGTTGACGTCGATCTTCTGGAAGCGCCGCACCAGCGCGCGGTCCTTCTCGAAGAACTGGCGGAACTCCTTGTAGGTGGTCGAGCCGATGCAGCGGATCGCGCCCGACGAGAGCGCCGGCTTCAAAAGGTTCGACGCATCCATGGCGCCGCCGGACGTGGCCCCTGCCCCGATCACGGTGTGGATCTCGTCGATGAACAGCACCGCGCCGGGATAGTCTTCGAGCTCCTTGACCACCTGCTTCAGCCGTTCCTCGAAGTCGCCGCGATAGCGGGTGCCGGCGAGAAGCGTGCCCATGTCGAGCGCGAAGATGGTGGCGTCCTGCAGCACTTCGGGCACATCGCCTTCGACGATGCGCTTGGCCAGACCCTCGGCGATCGCCGTCTTACCGACGCCGGGGTCGCCGACATAAAGCGGATTGTTCTTGGAGCGGCGGCACAGCACCTGGATGGTGCGGTTGATCTCGCTCTCGCGGCCGATCAGCGGATCGATCTTGCCGGCCTTGGCCTTGTTGTTGAGGTTGATGCAGTAGGCCGTCAGCGCGTCCTGCGGCTTCTTCTTGCCGCCGTCCTCCTGCGGCTCGGCGCCGTTCTGGCCGCCCTGCTCGTCCTCGGCGCCGCGCGGGGTGCGCGTCTCCGAAGCGCCGGGGCGCTTGGCAATGCCGTGCGAGATGTAGTTGACCGCGTCGTAGCGGGTCATCTGCTGTTCCTGCAGGAAATAGGCGGCGTGGCTCTCGCGCTCGGCGAAGATGGCGACGAGCACGTTGGCGCCGGAGACCTCCTCGCGGCCGGACGACTGCACATGGATGACGGCGCGCTGGATGACGCGCTGAAACCCGGCGGTCGGCTTGGAATCCTCGTCGTAACCGGTAACGAGGTTGTCGAGCTCGGTGTCGATATAGGTGAGGACGGTGTGCTTGAGCTCGTCGAGGTCGACATTGCAGGCGCGCATGACGGCGGCCGCCTCGGTGTCGTCGATCAGCGCGAGCAGCAGGTGTTCGAGCGTTGCATATTCATGGTGTCGTTCGTTGGCGAATGTCAGCGCCTGATGTAGCGCCTTTTCCAGGCCTTGGGAGAAAGCCGGCATGTTACCTCACTTCTTCTCCATCACGCATTGCAGCGGATGCTGATTCTGTCGGGCGAAATCCATGACCTGAGACACTTTGGTCTCGGCCACCTCGAATGTGTACACCCCGCACTCGCCCACTCCATGATTGTGAACATGCAGCATGATGCGTGTGGCGGCCTCGCGATCCTTCTGGAAAAAGCGCTCCAGGACGTGAACCACGAACTCCATTGGAGTGTAGTCGTCGTTGAGGATGAGGACCCTGTAGAGGCTGGGCTTCTTGGTCTTGGTTTTGGTGCGCGTGATGACCGCGGTGCCGCGACCGGGGTCGTTTCGGTCGCCGTCACTTTGCATTCGCACCACGCCCGCCGTGGCAGTCAAACCGATCGTCACGTAGTCCTGCCTTTTCGAATCCTCATGCGAGTTCAACATGTAGGTCTTCGATGAACGATTTTAAGCCCTTCTGTTTAGCTGACAATATGGCTAGGTGGCCAAACTTCAGCGAATTTCTCAATCGTGAATGCGGCAAAGCCCGGGCGGTTGCGGCCGCGCATGAAAAAACCCGGCCGCGCTTGCGCGACCGGGTCCTTTCTGCAGGCCGGCTGGCCGTGTCGGATGTGATCCGACGAAATTACTTCGCCTTGGCGACGACCGATTCGAAGGGCTTGTAGGCTTCCTTGGCGAGCTCGGCATAGAGGTTGCCGATCTTGCTGGCCTCGGCCACGAAGCTCTCGTAGCTCTGCTTGGCGTAGTCGGTCTGGATCTCGATGGCCTTCTCGATCGACTTGGCCGAGAACAGCTTCTCGAAGGCGGCGCTGCCGGCCTCGAAGCTCTTCTTGGTGTATTCGCCGGCCTCGGTGGCGATCGCCTGCGCGCCCTTGGTGAGCGAGGCGAAGCTCTTCAGCCCGGTGTCGGCAAACTCCTTGCCGAATTTCGTGAAGTCCTCATAGGTCTGGGTCATTTCACACTTCCCTTGGTTTGAAACGCCCATTAGCCCCGGGCGCCCTTGTGCAATGCACCTCAATATATTGTGCACTGCACAAAAGTCAAGACTCCCTTGAGCCGCAAGGGGTCTGGACAGCAGCAGCGGCTAAAATTCGAATAAACAGAGGCTCAAATCGCCGGAAAATGGTGAACGGCGCGGTTACCATAAACGGATTGGTAACGCTGACCGCGATAGCTTGGCCGGAAGTGAGGCAGGCACTCCCTCAGCCGCCTCCGGGGCAACGAAAATTCAGGGTAAATAGCGGTGCGTCAGGCGTTGTCGGGCTTCGTCTCCAGATCTTCATTCACTTTCAAGGCAATCATGATCGCCGCGCTCGCGGTGACGATTGCCGCCGCCGATGTCGCCTCGGCTTTTGCCGCGAAGTCCGCGGCCATCGTCGTCGATGCCAAGACCGGCAAGGTTCTCTATTCCGCCGACGCCAACGGCCGGCGCTATCCCGCCTCGCTCACCAAGATGATGACGCTCTACCTCACCTTCGAGGCGCTGGCGAAGGGCAGGATCAGCAAGAACACGCCGGTACCGTTTTCGGCCCATGCGGCGGCAATGCCGGCGACCAAGCTCGGCGTTCGCGCCGGCGGCTCGGTGTCGGTCGAGACCGCGATCCTGTCGATGGTGACGAAGTCGGCCAACGACTCGGCGGCCGCGCTGGGCGAACTGCTCGGCGGCAGTGAAGACAATTTCGCCCGCATGATGACGGCCAAGGCGCGCCAGCTCGGCATGAACGGCACCGTCTTCCGCAACGCCAACGGCCTGCCGGACCCCGGTCAGTTCACCACCGCGCATGACATGGCGATGCTCGGCATCGCGCTCCGCGAGCATTTCCCGCAGTATTACGGCTATTTCTCGCAGCGCTCATTCCTTTACGGCCGCCAACGCATCAACGGCCATAACCGCCTGCTCGGCCGCATCAAGGGCGTCGACGGCATCAAGACTGGCTACACGCGCGCTTCCGGCTACAACCTGGTTTCCTCCGTCGCCGATGGCGACCGTCGTCTCGTCGCCGTGGTGATGGGCGGCGCTTCCGGCCGCAGCCGCGACAACCAGATGGCCTCGCTGATCAACACCTATCTGCCGCGCACCTCGACCCGCGGCGGCGGCAATCTGATCGCCAAGGCGGGCGGCGATAGCCCGATCTCCTTGGCAAAGGTCTTCCTGCCGAAGCATGACGCCCCGACCCCGGATGAAAAGCCGGCTGTCGACGATACCGCCGTCGCCTCGGCCGACGACAGCGCTCCGGTCGCCGAGGAGACCAAGCCGGTGATCCAGGTCAGGAAGGTGAAGACGGTTGCGGTGGCCGCCATGGCTCCGGCGCCCGTGCCACAGGAAACAACATCACAGACCGAGACCCCGCCACAGACCGAAACCACATCCCAGACCGTCGCCGCCTACGCCGAGCCGGCTCCGGCCGCTGCGCCGGCCGTCGATCCGGTCAAGACCTCGTCGGTGCCTTCTGGATGGGTGGTGCAGGTCGCCTCCTCGCCCACGCAGTCGGGAGCTCAGGCCCTCCTCGACAAGACGAGCAAGCAGGCCCCGAAGGTCCTGGCGGACGCCGAGGGCTTCACGGTCGCGTTCGATAAGGGCGGCGTCACTTACTACCGCGCCCGCTTCGGCGGGTTTGGGTCGAAGGACGCCGCCTGGAAGGCCTGCGATGCCCTGAAGCGAAAGAAAATCTCGTGCTACGCCGTCCAGCAATAGGCGGCTTTTGAAATCTCCCGGAAGGTTCAGCGTCGAAGGAGACTAGTCGTGATTGGAGAGCAAGACGTCCTTGGCTTCATTGATTCGCGCCGCCAGGACAGAGGTGCCGCCGACATCGGCGTTCAGGCGCTGCATCAGGCGGCGGTGCGCCTTGCGGATATCCGCCGCGGCAGCCCCCGCTTCAAGACCAAGGATCTTGTAGGCCTCCTCCTTAGTCATGGCGCCCGCACCTGGCGCAACACCCAGCCCTTCGCCACTGTCCGGCTGCGCGTCCTTGCGCCAGACGGGAAAACGGCCGTCAAGATACGTCTCTAAGAGCTGGCGGCTCTCCGGGTCGGGGCGCAGCTCGGCATAGAGCTGCTGCAGGTCCGCGATCCCCATTGCGCCGAGCATCTTGCCTTCATAGCGGCCGGCCAGAACGAACCCATCGAGCTTGCCGCTGCCGTTGTCGAGGTCCATTTCGAGAGCAGCGGTGCGCACGGTCGGGCGCCTGGCCTCGACAGTTTTCGCCGGCGGCCGTCTCGCCCTCATCCAGGCATACCAGCCAGCCGCCGCTACCATCAGCAGGCCGCCGATGCCGCTGCGGCCGACCACGAGCATCGCCGCGCCGATCAGGCCCAGCAGCGCAGGTCCAAGCGTCCTGAGATTGTCCGCCATCCTGGCGGCGTCGGCGCGCACGAAGATTGTGGCGGCGCCGAAAAGCACCAGCAGCAGGGCCGCCAACGCGATGATCACGCCCATCGGTTTGCATCATCCGGATGATTGCGCCTGTAATCAGGATGGGGTGCAGTTGCCGTGCTTGCAAGTCCCACATTGGACGAGCAGAGAGGCCAGTGGCCAAGTGACAGTGCGGTGCTGAGTTAGAGCAGGCCGAGCTCGGCAAGCTCCATTCGCAGTTTCGGCGGCATCTCGGCCAGAGCGGCCTTGCCCTTTCCGAGATCGGCCGGAGCGTCGGAAGGCTTGAGATAGCGCCAGCCCTGGAAGGCGCGGCGCGGCTGCCAATCGGTGCGCACCACTTCGGGATCGAGGACCAGATGGCAGCGGCCGATGCCCTCGCCGTCGACGAAAGGCCGGATCTCGGTGATCAGCTGCCGACACTGCACGTTGCCCTTGATCACCCAATAAAGCGAGCCGCCGTCGGTGATCTCGTCGCCGCGCGTCGGCACCATGCGCGTGGTGTGCCAGTGCTCGGCCGGCTCGCCGGCGCGGCGGCGCTCGTCGAGACGGAAGGCAATCCACTCTTCCAGATCCTCGACGCTGCCGCAGCCGACACAGAGCTTGATGAGATTGAGAGACATGCCTGCAATCTAGCGATTGCCACCAAGGCGTTCAACGCCGGGCGAGGTTATGCACAGGCCGATGCCTGCCCGATTATGAGGCCAGGGCGGCCGTCTCGATTGCCTCGGCAACCCGAATGCACTGGTGAGAAAAACGTAGCATCTTCAGCACTCGACGACGTTGACGGCCAACCCGCCGAGGCTGGTTTCCTTGTACTTCTCGTTCATGTCGAGGCCGGTCTGGCGCATGGTTTCGATCGCAGCATCGAGCGGCACGAAATGCGTGCCGTCGCCCTTGATGGCGAGCGAGGCGGCGGTGACCGCTTTGACCGCGCCGAGCGCATTGCGCTCGATGCACGGCACCTGCACGAGGCCGCCGACCGGATCGCAGGTCATGCCGAGATGGTGCTCCAGCGCGATCTCGGCGGCATTCTCGACCTGCTCCGGCGTGCCGCCCATGACGGCGCAAAGGCCCGCCGCCGCCATCGCCGAGGCGGAGCCCACTTCGCCCTGGCAGCCGACCTCGGCGCCGGAAATCGAGGCGTTGGACTTGATGATGCCGCCGACGGCCGCAGCCGTCAGCAGGAAGTCGCGGATGCTCGGCTGGTCGGCTTCCGGATGAAAATGCAGCCAGTAGCGCAGCACCGCCGGCAGCGTTCCGGCGGCACCGTTGGTCGGGGCCGTCACCACGCGTCCGCCGGCGGCGTTCTCCTCGTTGACCGCCATGGCGTAGATCGACAGCCAGTCATTGGCGAGCAAGGGATTGGGCCGGTTCTGCTGCCACTGTTCCTGCAGCTTGTCGTGCAACTGGCGCGCGCGGCGACGTACTTTCAGCCCGCCCGGCATGACGCCGTCCTGCGATAGGCCACGATCGATGCAGCCCTTCATGGCGCTCCAGATCGCGTCGAGGCCGGCGTCGAGCTCTTCGCGCGACATGTGCTTTTCCTCGTTGGCGCGCTTCATCTCGGCGATCGAAAGCCCGCTCTTGGCCGCCATCTTCAGCATCTCGACGGCGTTCTTGAAGGGGTACGGCACCTTCTTGCCTTCCGTCGTCACGGAACCCTTGGCCTTCATGCGTTGCAATTCTTCCTCGGAAACGACGAAGCCGCCGCCGATCGAATAATAGATGCGCTTCAGCAGCAGCCTGTCGGATGCGTCATAGGCATAGAACGCCATGCCGTTGGCGTGGCCGGTCAGCGGCGTTTTGCGGTCGAGGACGAGGTCGCTGGCGGGATCGAAGCGATAGGTCGGATGTCCGGGCGGCGAAATTCGCTTCTCCGCTCCGATTCGGGCAACGATGCCATCCGCCGCATCCGGATCGACCGTCTGCGGCAGCTCGCCGGCAAGGCCGAGGATGACGGCGCGGTCCGAGCCGTGGCCGATGCCGGTATAGGCGAGCGAGCCGTGCAGGCTGGCGCCGATTCGATCGACCTTGACGCCGGCAGGGCGCGGCCAGTCGCCGGCGAAGATCTCGTCGAGGAAGCGGCGCGCGGCCGTCATCGGCCCCATCGTATGCGAGCTCGATGGGCCGATGCCGATCTTGAACAGGTCAAAAACCGAAAGGAACACGGGGCTGTCGTCTCCTGAAGCCTGCCGAAAATCTACATATAGGAATTTGCTACGATGTTTCCGCTGTTTTGCGTGTCGCGTCGCAGCGTCAGCCGACCTTGTTTGCTCCGCCAGCGACATCGAGATGCGTCGAAGCGCCACCCGGGCCGTGGTAAAAGGCAGGCATGGGCGATTCCATCCATCTTTCGGCGGCCGATCTGGTGGCGCTGGCCTTCTTCCTGGTCGTCTGGGTGCTGCACACGCTCGCCTCGGACGGCAAGCTCGTCAGCCGCGTGTCGCTGACGACCGCGATGAACGCCCAGCGCGAGGCCTGGATGCGCAACATGGCGGAGCGCGAGGTGCGCATCGTCGACACCGCCATCATGAACGGCCTGCAGCAAGGCACCGCCTTCTTCGCTTCGAGCTCGCTGATCGCGCTCGGCGGCTGCTTCGCCCTGCTCGGCGCTTCCGATCGCGTGCTCCAGGTGCTGGCCGACCTGCCGTTTGGCGCGGCCTCGTCGCGCGAAGCCTTCCAGACCAAGGTGTTCGGCCTGGTGCTGATCCTCGCCTTCGCCTTCTTCAAGTTCGGCTGGGCCTATCGGCTGTTCAACTACTGCTCGATCCTCATCGGCGCCGTGCCGATCCCGCACGGCGCAGCCTCGCGCAATCCCGTCAGCGAGGCGGCAGTGTGGCGCGCGACCCGCATGAACGTGCTTGCCGGTAAGCACTTCAATTCCGGCCTGCGAGCCGTCTTCTTCTCGATCGGCTATCTCGGCTGGTTCGTCGACCCGGTGGTGTTCGTGCTTTCGACGCTGGTGCTGCTTGCCGTGCTGGTTCGGCGCCAGTTCTTCTCGGCGGCGCGGCAAGCGGTGCTCGGTCAGCCGCCCGGTGCCGGGAAAGGCTGATCGATGCGGCCTGAAAGCCAATAGGCGAAAAGCCCGATCCATTCGCGGATCGCCATTGTCGTCGCCTGCAGCGCGTCGGCCGGGTTGTCGCGGTAAAAGCCGATGCCTTCGCGGCCTGATGTGCGGTAGTCAACCGGCCACGGAACCGTCGGGAAGCCCGCCTTGTCGAACAGTGCCTTGGCGCGCGGCATATGGAAGGCAGACGTCACCAGCAGCCATGTCTCGGCGGGCTTCGGTTCAACCAGCCGCCGGGAGAAGACGGCATTCTCATAGGTGTTGCGCGACTTGTTCTCGAGAACCAGGCGATCCGCTGAAACACCCAGGGCGGTGAGCAACCGCGGCGCGGTGTCGGCATCGCCCTCGCCGTCGAGGAAAAGCTCGCCATTGCCGCCGGAGACGACCACCTTCGCTTGTGGGAAGCGCCGGGCGAGGATCGCCGTCTCTACCATGCGGTCGCCGCCGCTGTTCAGCTCGTAGCCGCCGCGCGCGAGGTTGATGGCGCCCTCGAAGCCGCCGCCGAGCACGACGATGCCGTCCACCTTCTGCGGCATCGGCGGCTTGGGGAAGCGCTCTTCCAATGGATTGAGCATCATCGCGCCAAGCGAGGTCCAGGCCGAAAGGGCAAGGATCAGGAAGGCGAGCACACTGCCGCTGGCAGCGAGCCGCCGGCGGCCGAAGAGCGCCGCCAGCAAGCCGGCAAGCAGCAGGAAGATCGCCAGGTTGAGCGGCTGGATGAAGAACCAGAGGATCTTGGAACGATAGTAGAACATCCCTCACCCCCTTTCAGATGAGGGATGATCCTACCACCACTTTTCCGGCTGGAACCTGCCCGCCGCCTGCTCGATGACATGCGCGGTCTGGAACAGCGTTTCCTCATCGAACGGCCGTCCTATGAGCTGCAGGCCGAGCGGCAGACCCTTGCCGTCGAGGCCGGCGGGCACCGAAATGCCGGGCAGGCCGGCCATGTTCACAGTCACGGTGAAGATGTCGTTGAGATACATTTTCACCGGATCGGAGGCCATGTCCTCGTCGGCGACGCCGAAAGCGGCCGACGGCGTCGCAGGCGTCAGGATGACGTCGACGCCGGCGGCAAAGACATTCTCGAAGTCGCGCTTGATCAGCGTGCGCACCTTCTGCGCCTGCAGGTAGTAGGCGTCGTAATAACCGGCCGACAGCACATAGGTGCCGATCATGATGCGGCGCTTGACCTCGCGGCCGAAACCGGCGGCGCGTGTCTTCTCATACATATCGACGATGTCCTTGCCGGGCACGCGCAACCCGTAGCGCACGCCGTCATAGCGGGCGAGGTTGGACGAGGCTTCGGCGGGCGCCACGATGTAATAGGCCGGCAGCGCGTATTTGGTATGCGGCAGCGAGATGTCCACGATATCCGCGCCGGCGTCCTTCAGCCAGGCAATACCCTTCTGCCACAGCGCCTCGATGTCTTCCGGCATGCCGTCGACGCGGTATTCCTTCGGAATGCCGACCTTCATGCCCCTGATCGGCTTGCCGATCACCGCTTCGTAATCCGGCACCGGCCGGTCGACCGAGGTCGTGTCCTTCGGGTCGGACGACGCCATCGACTTCAACAGGATCGCGGCGTCGCGCACGTCGCGCGCAATCGGCCCGGCCTGGTCGAGCGAGGAAGCGAAAGCAACCACGCCCCAGCGCGAGCAGCGGCCGTAGGTCGGCTTGATGCCGACCGTGCCGGTGAAGGCGGCGGGCTGGCGGATCGAGCCGCCGGTATCGGTCGCGGTGGCGCCGGCGCAGAGGAAGGCCGCGACAGCCGAAGCCGATCCGCCAGAAGAGCCACCGGGCACTAGTTGGGCATTGTCCAAGGTACGCGCGGTCTTTGCGCCGCCGGCCGAGACGAAGCCGCCGTCACCCTGATGCGTCGTCGGCATTACCACAGTGTCGAGGCGCGAACGCCGCCAGGGGTTGATGACCGGGCCGTAATAGGACGTCTCGTTGGACGAGCCCATGGCGAACTCGTCCATGTTGAGCTTGCCGAGCATGACGGCGCCGTCAGCCCAGAGATTGGCGGTGACGGTCGATTCGTAGCGCGGCTTGAAGCCGTCCAGCACGTGGCTGCAGGCCTGGGTGTGAACGCCTTCGGTGGCGAACAGGTCCTTGATGCCGAGCGGAATGCCTTCGAGCGCCCCGCCCTCGCCCAGGGCAAGCTTGGCGTCGGACGCCTTGGCCATATCGCGCGCCTTGTCGGCGGTGACGGTGACATAGGCATTGAGCACTGGATTGGCGCGCTCGATCGCCGAGAGGTAGGCTTCCGTGATCTCGGCGGCAGAGATTTCCTTGCCGCGCAGCTTGGCGCGGGCCTCGGAAATGGTGAGATGTGTGAGGTCGCTCATCAGGCAAGGCTCTTTTCGTAAAACACCGACCACGTGGAGTCGGGATAATCCAGCACCGGTCCGCAACGCGAGAATCCGGCGCGCTCATAGACGGTCCAGGCGGCGGGATGGCGGTCGCCGGTTTCGAGAACCAGGCGTGTCAGCCCCTCCTGCCGCGCCAGCGCCTCGACCCGTTGGACGATCTGCGCGCCGATCTTCTGGCCGCGATGCGAGGGCCGCGTGTACATGCGCTTGACCTCGCCGACCTCGCCGTCGTGGCGTTTCAGTGCGCCGCAGCCGACGGCAAGGCCATTTTCGCGAGCAATGAACACGGTAGTGTCCTTGCCGGCCATCTGCTCGACGGTCAGATGGTAGCAATGTTCAGGCGGCGTCAGCTCGAGCAGCGTTGCGTTGAGCTCCGCGATGAGCGCACGCACGTCGTCCTGCAAGGGCGTCTCGACGGCGATCTCAACGGCCATCGTGGCCTACTCCACAACCTTGGGAACGAGGAAGAAGTTCTCGTCCGTGGCCGGCGCGTTGGCGACAATGTCGGCCGCCTTGTTACCGTCGGCGACGATGTCCTGGCGCTTCTTCATCTCCATCGGCGTGACCGAGGTCATTGGCTCGACGCCGGTCACGTCGACCTCGTTCAGTTGCTCGACGAAGCCGAGGATGGCGTTCAGCTCGCCGGTCATGCGTTCGGCATCCTCCTCGCTCACCGCAATGCGGGCAAGGTGCGCGACGCGCTTCACGGTCTGAAGATCAACGGACATATCTATCGCCTCGGGAAAACCAGTGCGGGCTATAGCGGCGCCGCGCTTGCGGCGCAACATCGATCATGTTGAACCCAATCGACTGCGGATAGCTCCGGCGCCGCCTGGAGCATGTCTCCCGAAAGTGGGAACCGGTTTCGGAACAAAGACATGCGTAAAATCAAAAGCTCGCAGAGCATGGAGCGAATCTGAAAGATCGCGACGCGCTTTAGGGGAGCCCCGGCTCAGATCGTGATCGGCTTGCCGATCTCCGGCAACGCCACCTTGACGCCGGATCCTTCCATGCCGGCCACGAACTTGTCGGCGGTCTGGTCGATGATCGGAAAGGTGCCGAAATGGCAGGGAACGACCGTGTCGAAGCTGAAAAAGCGGCGGCAGGCAAGGGCCGCTACAGCGCCCCCCATGGTGAAGCGGTCGCCGATCGGCACGATGCCGATCTTCGGCTCGTGCAGCTCGTTGATCAGCCCCATGTCGGAAAAGATGTCGGTGTCGCCCATGTGGTAGAGCGTCTTGTCCTGCGGGAAATGCAGCACGAGTCCGCCCGGATTGCCGAGATAGGTGTTGGTGCCGCCCTGGCCGCCGAACGAGGAAGAGTGCAGCGCCTGGACGAAAGTGGTGGTGAAGGGACCGCAATCGACGGTGCCGCCGATATTGCCGGGATTGATCTTCTTGTCGCTGACGCCCTGGCCGACGAGATACATGCAGACCTCGAAATTGGCGATCAGCATGGCGCCGCTCTTCTTCAGCACCTCGATCGAACCGCTGACATGGTCGTTGTGGCCGTGGGTCAGGAGAACATGCGTCACTCCCTCCGCCGGCCCCTCCCAACCGCTCTTCCAGGACGGATTGCCGACCAGATACGGGTCGATGAGGATGGCGGCGTCCTTGGTCTCGATGCGGAATGCCGAATGGCCGTACCAGGTCAGTTTCATGAATGCGTTCCTTTTCTCATTGTCAAAGGATAGAACGCCGACGGCAAATTGAAAGTCCAGCGGCCTATCAAAAAGCCGCGCAGCGGAAGACCAGGGAGAGCCATTGAGCATCATCGGCATCGAGGAATTGCCGGCACGGCTCGCGGGCGGCCGCACGCTCGCCGGCCTCGATCTCGGCGACAAGACGATCGGTGTGGCGGTGTCGGACCGGGGCCTGTCCTTCGCTCATCCGCGCCCGGTCATCCTGCGCAGGAAGTTCTCGATCGACGCCGCCCAGCTGCTTGCGCAGCTCGAGAAGGACAATGTCGGCGCGGTCGTGCTTGGCCTTCCCGTCAACATGGACGGATCCGAAGGGCCGCGCGCGCAGAAATCGCGCGCCTTCGCGCGCAATATGGCGACCTTGTCCGACCTGCCCTTCGTGCTATGGGACGAGCGACTGTCGACGGTCGCCGCGGAACGGACGCTGATCGAGATGGATTTCTCGCGCAAGAAGCGCGCCGGCAAGATCGATTCGGCGGCGGCAGCCTTTATTCTGCAGGGAGCGTTGGACCGGCTTCAGTCGCTCGGCCGAGCCGCTCGGGACTGACCGGGCCCTCGCGGCGCTGCCTGATCCATTCGGCGATCTGGCGCCGGCGGCGGAAAGCCACCAGTCCAGCGAGCAGGAAACTGTCGGACACGCAGGCCTTCGCGACCATGCCCGGGATGATCGCCGGATCGATGCCTAGCATCTGGCCGTAGAGCTGGAAGACCAGGTCGTGCAGCTGGCGGCTCAGCATGACGTAGCCGAAATTGATGTCGTTGAGCGACAGGAAGAACCAGCCCCAGAACAGGATCAGCGGAGCCGCCCAGAATGCGAATAGAGCGCGCATCAGCGACGGCCTCCGGGCCTCGTTTTGGGATTTCCGTAGATGCGGGAAAGCAGCGAGCTGTGCGCGGCACCCGTCGCCAGGCGGTGAGCCGCCAGGCGGGCGTCGCTCTCATGCAAGGTCATTGCGGCGACAGCTGAGCGTCGCTCGGCGAGCACCGCGACGTAAGAGGCCAGCAGCGCCGTCATCTGGATGGCGACGACCATGAACAGCCCGTTGATGCCTTGCGCGGCGCCGCCGACGAGGATGACGGAAAGCAGGAAAGAGGCGCAGATGAAAGCGATCCGTACAACTGCATCGCCGGCATCCGGCCTTGTCGCGATGTTGAGCAGCGTTTCGACAAAGGCCCAGCAGAATAGCAGCGCGACGATCAGCAGCGCGATCGACAGCGGCGCCACGACCAGAGCGTGCTCGAGACCCGGAAAACGGCTGCTTTGCACCGATACGCCGAGCACGCCCAGCGCCGACGCGATGCCGCGATTGCCATCCATGCAGATGTAGGCAAGCAGGGCGAAGACGACCGCCCAATGCAAGGCCAGAAATGATGTCAACACGTGCCGCATGCGCTTCCTGCCTGGTGGAGCGCAGGCGGGTCATGGTTAACCCTTCCCTACTCCAGCGGGCAGAGAGTGGGCTTTACAAACAGTCCCCGCAACGGAAACCATTTGTTAAGGTTAACGACGATCCACAGGTGGCGACGGAACGCGTTTTAGACGTGCTCAGGTCAGCGGCGGATAGAGCGTGTCGATGATCATGCGCGCGTCATGGCGCGAATCGAGCATGCCGTAGGTGGTGCGCCACTGGCCGCCAAGCCGGGTTTCGACGAAGGCGTCGGCGATCCGCCCTGCCCCCAAGCGGCGCAGCTCCGCCGCGGCCGCCGACAGCGCAAGCTGCTCGGTTAACAGGCGCGCCGAGCCCTCATCGGTCGAAGCAACCTGCATTGCCGCCTTGAGGACGCCGATGGTGCCGCGGCCGCCGGTGCCAAGGTCGCGGTCGATGCCGGCCAGCACCTCCTCGAACAAGCCGGGCGCGCGCCCAAGTACCCTCAGCACGTCAAGCGCCATGACATTGCCCGAGCCTTCCCAGATGGCGTTGACCGGAGCCTCGCGGTAGTAGCGCGCGAGCGGCGCTTCCTCGACATAGCCGTTGCCGCCCAGGCACTCCATGGCCTCGTAGAGCAGCCCGGGCGCGATCTTGCAGACCCAGTATTTGACCACCGGCGTCATGGCGCGGGCAAAGGCAGCCTCGCCGCGATCGCTCGCCGCCTCGTCGAAGGAGCGCGCCAGGCGGAACGACAGTGCCGTCGCGGCGGCGACATCGAGCGCCATGTCGGCCAGCACCCGCTGCATCAGCGGCTGGTCGATCAGATTTGTGCCGAACACCTGGCGATAGCGGCTGTGGTGGACGGCCTCGGCCAGCCCTGCCCGCATGATCGCCGACGAGGCGACCGCGCAATCGAGCCTGGTCAGCGTGACCATGTCCATGATCGTCTTGATGCCGGCGCCGGGCTCGCCGACCATCTCGCCTATGGCGTTGACGAACTCGACTTCCGACGAGGCGTTGGAACGGTTGCCGAGCTTGTCCTTCAGGCGCTGGAAACGGAAGCCATTGCCGGAACCGTCGCCCAGGATGCGCGGAACGAGGAAGCAGGAGAGGCCTTCCGGCGCCTGGGCAAGCGCCAGGAAGGCGTCGGACATCGGCGCCGACATGAACCATTTATGGCCGGTGAGCCGGTAGAAGCCGTTTCCTGCACGCTCGGCTTTTGTGATGTTGGCGCGCACATCGGTGCCGCCCTGCTTCTCGGTCATGCCCATGCCGAGGGTGAGCCCGGTTTTCTGCACTGGCGGCTTCTGGGTCTGATCGTATTTGCGCGTCGTCACGCGCGGCGCCCATTCGCGGAACAGTTTCGGGCTCGCCATCAGTGCCGCCAGCGAAGCGCTGGTCATGGTGATGGGGCAAAGATGCCCGGTCTCCAGCTCCGCGGTCAGGTAGAAGCGCGCCGCCCTCACCTGATGGCGCCGGCCGATCTCGGCGTCGCCATTTTCCCAGACCGAGGAATGCAGCCCGTTGGCCACCGAGCGCCGCATGAGCGCGTGATAGGCGGGATGAAACTCGACGAAGTCGATACGCCGGCCCTGACGGTCATGCGTCCTGAGCTTCGGTGTGTCGGTGTTGGCGAGGCGGGCAAGCTCCTGCGCCTCCTGCGTCATGACGAAGCGGCCGAGCCCGTCGAGATCCTTGCGCACCGGATCGGAAAAACGCTCGGCAAGCTGGATGAGCAACGGATCGCCCCGCCATGCATTGCCGCCCGTCAATGGCGGCGGCTGGTTGATCACGTCGTCGGTCACGCCCAATCCTTCAATTGGCAGAGAGGTCCTTACCATCTCGAGGCCGCGGTCGCGAATCCGAAGCCATCGGGCCTTATAGCCCAAGCAACATAAGGCGCGCGACGAAAATACCGGGGAGAAAGCCCGCAATCCAAAGCTGGCGCTTGCGGCAGGCCGGACCGCACCCTATAGCAGCGCCTTGAGATGACCGACGCTTCGTCCCTGCCGCTCTTTCCCCACCGCCATCTTCTGGGCATCCGCGATCTTTCCCCGGCCGATATCGAGCTTTTGCTCGACCGCGCCGACCGGGCCGTGTCGATCTCGCGGCAGCCGGAGAAGAAGACCTCGACGCTGCGCGGCCGCACCCAGATCAATCTCTTCTACGAGGCCTCGACCCGCACGCAGTCGTCCTTCGAGCTCGCGGGGAAAAGGCTCGGCGCCGACGTGATGAACATGTCGGTCGCGAGTTCCTCGGTGAAGAAGGGCGAGACGCTGATCGACACCGCCATGACGCTCAACGCTATGCGCCCGGACATCCTGATCATCCGCCACCAGTCGGCCGGCGCGGCGGCGCTTCTGGCCCAGAAGGTCGGCTGCTCGGTAGTCAATGCCGGCGATGGCGCGCATGAGCATCCGACGCAAGCGCTGCTCGACGCGCTGACCATCCGCCGAGCCAAAGGGCCGCTGTCGAAGCTGATCGTGGCGATCTGCGGCGATATCCTGCATTCGCGCGTCGCCCGCTCCAACATCATGCTCTTGAACGCGCTGGGCGCGCAGGTGCGGGTTGTCGCGCCCTCGACGCTGCTGCCTGCCGGGATCGACAGGATGGGCGTGATCGTGGCGCGCTCGATGGCGGAGGGGCTCAAGGACGCCGACGTGGTGATGATGCTGCGCCTGCAGCGCGAGCGCATGGAAGGCGCCTTCGTGCCTTCGATCCGCGAATATTTCCGCTATTTCGGCCTCGATGCCGAAAAGCTCAAGGCAGCGAAAGGCGATGCGCTGGTCATGCATCCGGGACCGATGAACCGCGGCGTCGAGATCGCCTCGGAAATCGCCGACGGGCCACAAAGCGTCATCCAGGAACAGGTCGAGATGGGTGTGGCCGTGCGCATGGCGGTGATGGAAGCGCTACTCGACCCGCGTCGCAATCATGAGGGACGCGGCGCATGAGCGTGACGGTCTTCAGCAAGGCGCATATCGTCGACCCGTCGCGCGGCGTCGATGAGATCGGCGCCGTCATCGTCGACGGCCGCAGGATCGCCGCCGCCGGCAAGGCGGCGTTGAACCAGGGCGTGCCTGAAGGCGCTGTCGTCATCGACTGCGCAGGCAAGACGATTGTTCCGGGCCTTGTCGATGCGCGCGTCTTCATCGGCGAACCCGGCGGCGAGCATCGCGAGACCATCGCCTCGGCAAGCGTCGCTGCGGCCGCCGGCGGCGTCACCTCCATCGTCATGATGCCCGACACCAACCCGGTGATCGACAATGTGGCGCTGGTCGAATTTGTGCTGCGTACGGCAAAGGACACGGCAAACGTCAACATCTTTCCGGCGGCGGCGATCACCAAGGGCCTCGACGGCCGCGAGATGACCGAGTTCGGCCTGCTGCGCGAGGCCGGCGCGGTCGCCTTCACCGATGGCCGCCACACGATCGCCAATGCGCTGGTGATGCGCCGGGCGCTGACCTATGCGCGCGATTTCGGCGGCGTCATCGCGCATGAGACGCAGGATGCCGACCTTGCCGCGGCGGGTGTGATGAACGAAGGCCTATATGCGAGTTGGCTTGGCCTGTCGGGCATTCCGCGCGAGGCCGAGCTCATCCCGCTGGAGCGTGACTTGGCGCTGGCGCGGCTGACAGGCGGCGCCTATCACGCGGCCAAGATCTCGACGGCGATGGCGGTCGGGGCAGTGAGCCGGGCAAAGGCGGACGGCGCCAATGTCACGGCGGGCGTCGCCATCCACAATCTGTCGCTC
Source organism: Mesorhizobium album (assembly GCF_033977205.1). Classification (NCBI taxonomy): domain Bacteria; kingdom Pseudomonadati; phylum Pseudomonadota; class Alphaproteobacteria; order Hyphomicrobiales; family Phyllobacteriaceae; genus Mesorhizobium; species Mesorhizobium album. The sequence continues at coordinate 61,170 of NZ_JAVIIW010000004.1, forward strand.
AACGAGAACGATGTCGGCGAGTACCGCACCTTCTTCCGGCTGACGCCGCCCTTGCGAGCGGAGGACGACCGGCTGGCGATGGTCGAGGCGATCAAGGACGGAACCATCGACATCATCGTCTCCTCGCATGACCCGCAGGATGTCGACACCAAGCGCCTGCCCTTCGCCGATGCCGCTGCCGGCGCGATCGGTCTGGAGACGCTTCTTGGCGCGGCCCTGCGGCTTTACCACAATGGCGACGTGCCGCTGCTCAGGCTGGTCGAGCCGCTTTCGACCGCGCCGGCAAGATTGTTCGGCCTGCCGGGCGGCACGCTGAAGCCGGGCGCGCTGGCCGATCTCGCCGTGATCGATCTCGACGAACCCTGGATCGTCAGCGAGAGCGGCCTGCGCTCGCGCTCCAAGAACACCTGCTTCGAGGGCGCGCGCCTGCAGGGCAAGGTCTTGCAAACAATGGTTGCGGGCCGCACAGTGTTTTCGGCCTGGGATGGGTAGGGATTGAGGCGAAGCCGGCCTGACCTGAATCTCTAAGACTTCCCGGAAGCCAGACAGGGTTATCTTTGGGGGAAACAATGGGTTACCTGCTCGCGCTCATCTTCGGGTACCTGCTCGGCTCGATCCCGTTTGGGCTCTTGATCACCCGCGCGGCCGGTCTCGGCGATGTGCGCCAGATCGGCTCCGGCAATATCGGCGCGACCAATGTGCTGCGCACCGGCAATAAGGGGCTTGCCGCCGCGACGCTCTTGCTTGACGCGCTGAAGGGTACGGCCGCCGTGCTGATCGCCAGCCGCTTCGCCCCGGAATTCGCTTTGCTTGCCGGCTTCGGCGCTTTCCTCGGCCATCTTTTTCCGGTCTGGCTCGGCTTCAAGGGCGGCAAGGGCGTCGCCACCTATCTCGGTGTGCTGCTCGGCCTTTCCTGGCAAGGTATGCTTGTCTTCGCCGTGGTCTGGCTCGCCACGGCCTTTCTGTTCCGCTACTCCTCCCTGGCCGCCCTGGCGGCGGCGGTGATCGTGCCGATCGCGCTCTATTTCATCAGCACGCCCCAGATCGCCGGTCTGTTCGCGCTGATGAGCGTGATCGTCTTCATCAAGCATCGCGCCAACATCTCGCGGCTACTCGCCGGCACCGAGGACAAGATCGGGGCGAAAGGATGAGCGCGCCCGCCGCCGGCCCGCGCCTCAGCGACCGGCAGCGGCTTGCCTGGCTTCGCCTGATCCGCACACCGAATGTCGGCCCCGCCTCGTTTCGCGAGCTGATCAATCGCTTCGGCTCGGCCGAAGCCGCGCTCGAAATGCTGCCCGAACTGATGATCTCGGGCGGTGCCAACCGCATCGCCCGCATTCCCTCCATCGCAGAGGCAGAGGCGGAGCTGGAAGCCGCCCGGCGCGCCGGAGCCCGCTTCGTCGGCATCGGCGAGGCCGACTATCCCCCTTTGCTGAAGACCATGGACAACCCGCCGCCGCTGCTGGCTGTGAAAGGCGAAGGCGCGGTATTCCGTCTGCCGGCGGTTGCGATCGTCGGTGCCCGCAACGCCTCGCTCGCCGGCATCAAGATGGCGCGCATGCTGGCGCAGGACCTCGGCCGCGACGGCTACGCCATCGTGTCAGGCCTGGCGCGCGGCATCGACACTGCGGCGCATCAGGGCAGTTTGTCGACCGGCACCATCGGCGTGCTGGCCGGCGGCCTCGATGTGCCCTACCCGCCCGAGAATGCAGGTCTGTGCGAGGAGATCGCCGAGCGCGGCGGCGCCATCGTTTCGGAAATGCCGTTCGGCTGGCAGCCGCGCGCGCAGGATTTTCCGCGCCGCAACCGGCTGGTCGCCGGCATGGCGGTCGGGCTGGCCGTGGTCGAGGCGGCGCAGCGCTCCGGCTCGCTGATCAGCGCCAGGCTCGCCAACGAAATGGGCCGGCTGGTCTTCGCAGTGCCGGGCTCACCGCTCGACCCGCGCGCCGCCGGCAGCAACGCCCTGCTCAAGGACGGCGCGACGCTCGTCACCGAAGCAAGCGACATCCTGGGCGCGCTGGCGCCGCTGGCCGGCACTCGCCCGCCAAGAACCGCGCCGCTGGCCGAAGAACCCGACCTGTCGTCGATGCCGCCGCCCGGCGAGGACGAGCGCGCCGACGTGCTGGAAGCGCTCGGCCCGCCGCCGGTCGCCGTCGACGAGATCATCCGCCACACGGGCTTGGGCGCCGCGCAGATTGCGATGGTCCTGCTTGAACTCGACCTCGCCGGACGGCTCGAACGCCATGCCGGCGGGAATGTGTCGCTGGTTTTCGGCCGTTCCTAAAATCGCCCTACCGGAACAGATATTTGGACACCTCCGGATTGCCCCGGCGCCACATCACATTGTCCAGGAAATAGTGGTGCACGTTGATGAAGATCAGCACGATGAAGAAGAACAGCGATGATCCGAGGACTTCCCTGTCGTAGGGGATCAAAGCCGTCATCGCCATCGGGATCAGCCAGAAACCGAGATATCCCAGCGCCCCGCCCCCGACGATAAATCCCAGGACCCGCAGCCTGTAGAGCGGTCCGAGAAAGGACAGTATCTTCGGTTGCGGATCGCTTGCTGCATCCGGGACGGCGCGCTCGACATTGGTCTGATAGCGCCAGACCACCGCCAGATATTGGAGCGAGTGGAGCGTGGGTATCACAAGCAGCCAGAGCGGATTTGTCCGCGCGATCAGGATCCAAAGATAGAGCGATGCGACATAGGCCACGATGCCATTATACGGCAGCGCACGGCCGTGTCTGCGCCAGCGATTGACCAGCATCAGAACCGTGGCCGCGGTCGATGCGACGGCCGCCAGCAGGGCAATGCTGGCGATCCAGGAAGGAGCCGCGAATGTGTAATATTCGAGGCCGTAATACTTGCCCTGGGTGACTGCCGTGTTGGTCTGCAGCCATGCCAGAATCCACACGGCATAGCTGTTGACCAGCAGTACCTTCTTGTCCCGATCGTCGAAGAATTTGCGCTTCAGGACGGCATCCACCATCAGCATGCCGTAGCCTTGCTTGACGTAGTGCCAGCCCACGAAGAAGAACATCGCATTGGCCGCATAGCCGAGCAGCCGCGCATTCGCCGTCGCCGCGCCATACGCAAAGAACGCGACCATGACCGCGGGAACCACGATGCCAGCGAAAATGTAGCGAAGCTGCAGGCTCCTGTCGTATCCGATCCCGCTCACCTTCCGCCCGAAGTTGCGGTAGAAAATCTGGTATGAGTGGGCGAAGTGGGGATAGTTGATCAGATACGCCACCACCACCATCATTGCGGTTACGGGACCCTCGTATTCAAGCGGTACAAGCAACAGAATTGGCAGGATCAGAAATGCGCTGCCGCCAAGCATGAGGAAGTCGGCGACAGGCCCAAAGAGATACTTGCCGGGTGTCGCCGCTTTAGGGGCTGAAGCATCGACCGAAAGGTGAAGTGCCATTTTTGGGAGTCTCCCTCGGGGATGATGGACTTTAACCATCGCCCACTCTGCCCACAAGGTTGTGGCCGCCGCTCTGCCCTCGCGCCATAGGCGTTAATGCCCTCGCCAGCGGCGAAAATAAGACACTTTAAGTCCAGCCGAGGTGTAAGATAGCTGCCCCACGGCTCTAGGTGAGCGCGGGAGGCGAACATGCAACCTCGTACGATTTTTCTCGGCAGACTGATTGGCCTGTTCTTTATTCTCTCCGCGCTATTCATGCTCTTGCACAAACAGTCGTTTGTCGCGACCGTGCCCAGGCTCATTCAGGACCCACCGCTGGTCCTGTTTATCGCCATGATTGCATCGATTGCGGGTCTCGCCATGGTGCTCGGGCATAATATCTGGGCGGGTGGAGTCCTGCCTGTCGTCGTCACTATCATCGGATGGACAATCCTGATCCGGGGATTGCTCCTGCTCTTCCTTTCACCCGAAGCGCTGTCGACTTATTTCGCGATGTTTCATTTCGAAGACCTTTTCTACATCTATGCCGCGATTACGCTGGTCCTTGGACTGTACCTGACTTATGCCGCGTTCAAGGCCTTGCCGCCGTCAAACGCGGGAACCAAGCGCTAGACTCGATCAACTTAGACTGGTAGCGGTGCACGTTTCGGCGACTGCAGCTCACGCCCCAACTTTGCCGCCTGAAAGATCGTCAACAAAACCAGGATCGGCTCGCCGTCGGTCGGGTTGATCGTCAGGGCTACACGACCGAGCTCGTCGCTCATGGCGCAGGTCCAGTCCTTGACTGCGATCACCTTTTTCTCGGCCACTTTCGCCCTCCTGTCGATAAGACTGGACACCGGGACGCGACCGCGCCACACACCGATCGATCCTCCTTGCAAGGCGACCATGGTCCCGGCCCGATTAATGCATGTCGCCCAAAAGTGCGCAGCGGTTTTGGGAGAACGACATGCATCAAAACAAAGACTTAAAGCGCGGCGCCCGACTCCGTTTCAACGCGACGCGCTTTAAGCTTCCGTCCTCGCCGAAGCGATCGGAATCTGTGTCAGCCTTCTGCGGTTTCGTCTCGCCTTCAGCATTAGTGCCTCCCTCGCCTATGGCAATCTACATTAGCGAATGCTTGATTAGCACTTGCTTGCTCTAAACTCGGGCCAGGCGCATAATAACGAACCAGCGTACGAGGAGCTTTGAGGGAGGTTCCGATGCGACCGATCCTACTGATCGCCGCCGTCGTCGCTGCGTTCTTTGTCTGGGATGGCTTGGCAAACAAGAGCGCATATCGCATTGCGCTGATGAAAAGCGTTGACCAAGCTGAGAACTTCCAAGGGCTCGTTCGGATCTCCTGGAATTAAGGCTGCAAAGAAGGCTAACGGGTCGACAGCCAAGCGGCTTCCTCGGTGCCCTTCAGCTTGTATGATTCAGCAGTCTGGTAGCGGCGGGTTCACGACGATGTTCGGAATTGGCGCGATCAATGCCTTCCACCGTGATCGCGAGCATCCCGTTTTCGATCCTGCCTATCCAGCCTTTTGCTTTCAGATACCAGAGATGAAATTCCAGATGCTCGCGCGGACAGCCCGACAAGCGTTCGAGTTCCGAGTCGCCGATACCTGGATTGTGCACGTCTTGCCGGCGTTTCACATAAAGGAGCGAGAGCAGTTTCGCCTGAATGGCGGAATCGCGTTCGACGCTTTTGGGGTCGGCGGCCTCTTCGGTCAATTCGCGGCGAAGGCTCAAATTGTCCTTATACTGAATATCATACTGCGCGCGCTTGACCGGATCTTTGAGCGTATTGTGGGCCTCGACGATTTCGCTGAAGCGTGATTCATCGCCGGTCTCCCGATTGTCGGGATGGTAGCGCATGGCGAAATAACGAAATATCCGCTCGATCGTTTCCGAGTTCGCGTTCGGGCTGATTTCCAGAACTTCGTAATAGTCTACGAACATAGTGGTAATTCCACGGAATCGATATTGCGAACACCATTCCCCAGTAGCAGCTTGGCGCAACCGTTCTGCCCATGCAAGCCGGCTTTCCAGGCCGAGCGTGCACAATTCCAGCGCCTTGCCAGGCTATCGGCAACCAGGGGCTCACTGAATTTTGTGAATCTGGTGAGCGCGATGGGATTCGAACCCATGACCTACTGATTAAAAGTCAGTTGCTCTACCGGCTGAGCTACGCGCTCCCGCGGGCTGGAAACGCCGCCCTCGAAATTGCGCGGAACATAGGGAGAGTGCATCGGCGGGTCAACCGGAAAAAGATCGCCTTCAAGCCTTGCTTTTCGCGACATCGGGGGCTCCCGAATCCTACCTCGAGCAAGGCCGGAGGGAGACACTTCGGTCGGGCGAGTCGCGTTGAACAGAAGCGCAAGGCCAAGACTTCTCGAATATCCAGACGCTGCAATACCAGGACTGGAGGAAGCGCCGCAGTTTCGATCGCTCCCGTGGCGGCATCTATGAACGCAATGGTGCCGTGTACTGGAACGGCCATCGCGGCTATCGCGAATACCACTGCGGCTATCGCCGCCACGGCGATTTCTGGTTCCCGCTGGCTGCATTCGCCGCCGGCGCCCTGATCACCGGCGCGATCGTGAACAGCCAGAACCGCTATGCGGATGCGCATGTACAGTGGTGCTATGACCACTACAGAAGCTATCGCGCCTCGGACAACACCTACCTGTCCAGCTACGGCACGCGGCGCGAATGCCGCTCGCCCTACTGACGGACGTCAGCCGGCAGACGGTTGACCGTCTAAAATCCGCGCCGGGCGGCGCGGATTTTCAGATCACGCGCTCAACGTCCTGCGGACGGCATCTTTCCATCCCGCTAGCTTTGCCGAGCGGGTGGCTGCATCCATGTCCGGCTTGAAGCGGCGCTCGAGCGCCCAGGTCTTGGCGAATTCCTTCGCCTTCGGCCACACGCCGGCCTTCGATCCGGCAAGCCAGGCGGCGCCCAACGCGGTCGTCTCCAGGATCATCGGCCGATCGACCGGCGCGTCGAGGATGTCGGCCAGGCGCTGCATGGTCCAGTCGGACGCCACCATGCCGCCGTCGACGCGAAGCACGGTCTTGGCGGAGGCGCCTTTCCAGTCCTTGCGCATGGCGTCGAGCAGGTCGCGCGTCTGGAAGGCGACGGACTCCAGCGCCGCGCGGGCAAATTCAGCGGGCCCTGAATTGCGGGTCAGGCCGAAGATGGCGCCTCGCGCATCCGCATCCCAATGCGGCGCGCCGAGCCCAACGAAGGCCGGCACCAGATAGACCTGCTGCGCCAGATCGGCGGTCGCCGCCAGCGCGCCGCTATGTTCGGCCTTGCCGATCACCTTGATGCCGTCGCGCAGCCATTGCACGGCGGCCCCCGCGATGAAGATCGAGCCTTCCAGCGCATAGGTCGTCTTGCCGTTCAGCCGGTAAGCGATGGTGGTGAGCAGCCTGTTCTTCGAGCGCACCAGATCGCCGCCGGTGTTGAGCAGCGCGAAGCAGCCGGTGCCGTAGGTGGACTTCATCATTCCGGGCTCGAAACAGGCCTGGCCGATGGTCGCCGCATGCTGGTCGCCGGCGACGCCCAATATCCTCATCTCGGCGCCGAACAGGCTTTTCTCGGTGACGCCGAAATCATCGGCGCAGTCCTTCACCTGCGGTAGGATCGCGGCCGGTATGTTCAGGATTGCCAGCAGCTCGTCGTCCCAGACATTCTTCTCGATGTTGTAGATCAGCGTGCGCGAAGCATTGGTTGCGTCGGTGGCGTGCACCTTGCCGCCGGTCAGCCGCCAGATCAGGAAACTGTCGATGGTGCCGGCGAGCAGCTCGCCTTTTTCGGCAAGCTTTCTTGCTCCCTTCACCTTGTCCAGCATCCAGGCGATCTTGGTGCCGGAGAAATAGGGATCGAGCAGCAGCCCGGTCTTGCGGGTGAATTTCTTCTCCAGCCCTTGGCTACGCAGCTTTTGGCAAAGCGGCGCGGTACGACGGTCCTGCCACACGATGGCATTGTGGATCGGCTTGCCGGTCGCTTTTTCCCAGATCACGACTGTCTCGCGCTGGTTGGTGATGCCGATCGCCGCCACGTCGGATGCCGCGCGGCCGGCTGCCCTCAGCGCCGCCTTCACAGTCGCGACCACACTTGACCAGATGTCTTCCGGGTCATGCTCGACCCAGCCGGAAGCCGGATAATGCTGTGCGAATTCCTGCTGGCCAACGCCTGCCACTTTCATCTTATCGTCGAACAGGATCGCTCGGGTCGATGTCGTCCCCTGATCGATGGCCAGCACAAAACCGCTCATTCCGTTCCCTCCGCTTCTCATGCAACAGGGGAGACGGCAAAGCCGCCTCCCCTGCATTTCTTATGCGGGCGAGCACGCCCACGTCATGCAGTTACTTCTGCCAGCTCTTGACCAGCTCGTCATAGTTGACGGTGATCGGCTTGTCCTTCTCGTTCTCGACCTTGAGCTGCGGCGCAAGGTTGCCCTTCGAAACGGCGTCCTTGTTCCAGTATTCGAGGTCATGCTCCTCGGCCATCTTCGGACCGATGTCGCCCTGGACGCCAGACTTCTCGAGGCGCTCCAGCACCTTCTCCTGGTCGGCACAGAGCGAATCCATCGCTTCCTGCGGGCTCTTGGCGCCCGAAGACGCGTCGCCGATGTTCTGCCACCAGAGCTGCGCCAGCTTCGGATAGTCCGGAACGTTGGTGCCGGTCGGGGTCCACTGCACGCGCGCCGGCGAGCGGTAGAACTCAATCAGGCCACCGAGCTTCGGAGCCCGTTCGGTGAAGCTCTTGTCGTGGATGGTGGAGTCGCGGACGAAGGTCAGACCGACCTGGCTCTTCTTCACGTCGACAGTCTTCGACACGACGAACTGCGCGTAGAGCCAGGCGGCCTTGGCGCGGTCGGTCGGCGTCGACTTCAGCAGCGTCCAGGAACCGGCGTCCTGATAGCCGAGCTTCATACCGTCCTTCCAGTACACGCCGTGCGGCGAGGGCGCGACGCGCCATTTCGGCGTGCCGTCATCGTTCACGACCGGCAGGCCGGGCTTGGCCATGTCGGCGGTGAAGGCCGTGTACCAGAAGATCTGCTGGGCGATGTTGCCCTGCGAGGGAACAGGACCCGATTCAGAGAAGGTCATGCCCTGCGCTTCCGGCGGCGCATAGGCCTTCAGCCAGTCGAGATATTTCTGGATGGCATAGACCGAGGCCGGGGCGTTGGTGTCGCCGCCGCGCGCGGCGCAGGAGCCGACCGGACGGGAATTCTCATCGACCTTGATACCCCATTCGTCGACCGGCTTGCCGTTCGGGATGCCCTTGTCGCCATTGCCCGCCATCGAAAGCCACGCATCGGTGAAGCGCCAGCCGAGCGACGGGTCCTTCTTGCCGTAGTCCATGTGGCCGTAGACCTTCTTGCCATCGATCTCGCGGCCGGTGAAGAAAGCGGCGATGTCCTCATAGGCCGACCAGTTGACCGGCACCCCGAGGTCATAGCCGTACTTGGCCTTGAAGTCCGCTTTGTTCTTCTCGTCGTTGAACCAGTCGTAGCGGAACCAGTAGAGATTCGCGAACTGCTGGTCGGGAAGCTGGTAGAGCTTGCCGTCCGGCGCGGTGGTGAACGACTTGCCGATGAAGTCGTCGACATCGAGCATCGGATCGGTGACGTCCTTGCCCTCGCCGGCCATCCAGTCGGTGAGGTTGCGCGCCTGCTGATAGCGCCAGTGCGTGCCGATCAGATCGGAGTCGTTGACCCAGCCGTCATAAAGGTTCTGGCCGGTCTGCATCTGAGTCTGGATCTTCTCGACGACGTCGCCTTCCTGGATCACGTCATGCGTGACCTTGATGCCCGTGATGGCCGTGAAGGCCGGCGCGAGCACCTGTGATTCATACTGGTGCGTGGTCAGCGTTTCCGACACGACCTTGATTTCCATGCCGGCAAACGGCTTGGCCGCGTCGACAAACCACTGCATCTCCTTTTCCTGATCGGCGCGCGAAAGCGTCGACAAGGGGCCTATCTCTTTGTCTAGGAAGGCTTTTGCCTCGTCCATCCCGGCATAGGCGTGGCCCGCCCCGAGCAATAGTACAAGAGCAGTCGTTGATGTTAAAATTTGCCGTCGCATGTGTCTCCTCCAGTCTTAGGTTGCAAGTGCGATCTGGAGCGGCCGCCGGCACGCGGCCGCTCCAACTATTTCCCCCTCTATACGTATCGGAATACGCCAATCGCGTAGACCACGGAGAGAGCGAGAGCCCACCACAGGTTGGGCCCAACGAGACCCAGCCAAGCGAGATGGATAAAGGCGCTGCCGAGCAGCGAAACGAAGAGGCGGTCGCCGCGCGTCGTCTCGAAGCGAAGCAAACCGACGCGCGGATTGCCGCCGGGCGAGACATATTCCCAAACGCCCATGCCGAAGAGCATCAGCACGATGATGATGAAGAAAGCAGCCGTCGGCCAGGTCCATGCCATCCAGGAGAAGTCGAGGTTCATGAATCAGACCTTCCCAGCGCGAAGCCGTTGGCGATGGTGTTGCGGGATGAACTCTTGCGTTCGTCTCATCATACCCTCCCCAGAGCGAAGCCCTTGGCGATGTAGTTGCGGACGAACCAGATGACGAGCGCGCCGGGGATCAGCGTCAGCACGCCGGCGGCGGCCAGCAGTCCCCAGTCCATGCCGGCAGCCGAGACGGTGCGCGTCATGGTGGCGGCGATCGGCTTGGCGTCCGTCGTCGTCAGCGTGCGCGCGATCAAGAGCTCCACCCATGAGAACATGAAGCAGAAGAAGCAGGCGACGCCGATCCCGCTCGCGATCAGCGGCATGAAGATCTTCAGGAAGAAGCGGGGGAAGGAGTAGCCGTCGATATAGGCGGTCTCGTCGATTTCCTTCGGCACGCCGGACATGAAGCCTTCGAGGATCCACACCGCCAGCGGCACATTGAACAGGCAGTGCGCCAGCGCGACCGCGATATGCGTGTCGATGAGTCCGAAAGCCGAGTAGAGCTGGAAGAACGGCAGCGCGAACACCGCCGGCGGCGCCATGCGGTTGGTGAGCAGCCAGAAGAACAGGTGCTTGTCGCCGAGGAAGCGGTAGCGCGAGAATGCATAGGCTGCCGGCAGCGCGACCGCCACCGAGATCACCATGTTCATCACCACATAGGTGATCGAATTGATGTAGCCGGAATACCAGGACCGATCGGTGAAGATGATCTTGTAATTGCGCAGCGTCGGCTCGTGTGGGTAGAGCGTCAGCGAGGAAATGATCTCCTGATTGGTCTTGAAGCTCATGTTGATGAGCCAATAGATCGGCAGCAGCAGCACGATGATGTAGATCGTCGGCACGATCCACCACCAGCGCGATTCCTCGCCGCGGCGCCGCATCAGCCTTGCGACCTCGTCCTGCGACAGCGTGCTGCCCACGCCTTCGGCGACGGCGGTTTCGCTCACTCTCGTCGCTCTCTCGTTCGCGCCCTCCATCTCAGCGCTCCGCGTCGTAGTTGGTCATCACGGTGTAGAACACCCACGACAACAGCAGGATGATCAGGAAGTAGACGAGCGACATCGCCGCAGCCGGACCGAGGTCGAACTGGCCGAGCGCCATCTTGACGAGGTCGATCGACAGGAAGGTGGTCGAGTTGCCGGGGCCGCCGCCGGTGACGACGAAGGGTTCGGTGTAGATCATGAAACTGTCCATGAAGCGCAAAAGCACGGCGATCAGCAGCACGCGCTGCATCTTCGGCAATTGGATGTAGCGGAACACCGCCCAGCGCGACGCGCCGTCGATCTTGGCGGCCTGGTAGAAGGCGTCCGGGATCGAGACCAGGCCGGCATAGCAGAGCAGCACGACCAGGCTCGTCCAGTGCCAGATGTCCATGATGATGACGGTAACCCAGGCGTCGACCGGATCCTGGACGTAGTTGTAGTTGAAGCCGAGCGCATTGACATAATAGCCGAGCAGGCCGATGTCGTTGCGACCGAAGACCTGCCAGATCGTGCCGACAACGTTCCACGGAATGAGCAGCGGCAGCGCCATCGCCACCAGGCAGACCGGCACGCCCCAGCCCTTTTTCGGCATGTTGAGCGCGATGAAGATGCCGAGCGGCACTTCGATCGCCAGGATGATGAAGGAGAAGACCAGATTGCGCGCCATCGCTTCCCAGAAGCGCTTGGAATGCAGCAATTCCTCAAACCACTCGGTGCCGGCCCAGAAGAAGACGTTGTTGCCGAACGTGTCCTGCACCGAATAGTTGACGACGGTCATCAGCGGGATCACGGCCGAGAACGCCACCAGCACCAGCACCGGCAGGACAAGGAACCAGGCCTTGTTGTTCCAGGTCTTTTCCATCTATGCCCCCATCTCGACGCGCCATGAACCGGCATAGATGTTGATGCCGGCCGGATCGAAGCGGACCCTGGGTTCGGCCGGCACCTCGTCGTCCTCGCCGATGACGGCGGCGATCTCCTTGCCCTCGAGATTGGCGCGCACCACCTTGTGGCGCCCGACATCCTCGACCTTGCTGACGGAGACCGCCATGCCTTCGCGGCCGAGCCGCACATATTCGGGACGGATGCCCAGCTCGACGGCGCCGGCTTCGGCCTTCGGCACGCCGGGCAATTCGATACGCTGCGACCCGAGCATCGCCACCTTGCCTTCGACAGCGACCGGCAGGACGTTCATGCCCGGCGAGCCGATGAAGTAGCCGACGAAGGTATGGCGAGGCCGCTCGAACAGTTCGGCCGGCGTGCCGATCTGCACGATCTCGCCGTCATACATGACCACCACGCGGTCGGCGAAAGTCAGCGCCTCGGTCTGGTCGTGCGTGACATAGACCATGGTGTAGCCGAAGCGGCGGTGCAGCTGCTTGAGTTGCGAGCGCAGCACCCATTTCATATGCGGATCGATGACGGTGAGCGGCTCGTCGAACAGGATGGCGTTGACGTCGGAACGAACCAGGCCGCGGCCAAGCGAGATCTTCTGCTTCTGGTCGGCGGTCAGCCGGCGCGCCTTCCTGTTCGCCATCGAGGCGAGATCGATCATGTCGAGCGTCTCGCGCACCTTGCGGTCGACATCGGCCTCCGGCACGCGCCGGTTGCGCAGCGGGAAGGCCAGATTGTCATAGACGGTCATGGTGTCGTAGATGACGGGGAACTGGAACACCTGGGCAATGTTGCGCTCCTGCGTCGACAGCCTGGTCACATCCCTGCCGTTGAACAAAAGCTGACCGTGCGAGGGGTGGAGCAGGCCCGAAATGATGTTGAGCAAGGTGGTCTTGCCGCAGCCCGACGGCCCGAGCAGCGCATAGGCACCGCCGTCCTCGAAAGTGTGGTGCACCTCCTTCAGCGCGAAATCCGAATCCTTCCGGGGATTGGGCAGGTAAGAGTGGCGGATATGGTTGACCTCGATGCGCGCCATCGTTTCCTCCTCAGGCCGCCAGCTTCGACGCCGTCACGGCGCGGCCGTTCTGGTCGAACACCATGATGTGACGCGGGTCGATGAACACCTCGATCTCGTCGTCGGTCTCGAAATCGAGGATGCCGTGCGCGAGCATGACCCAGCGTGCGTCGGCGAAGTCGAGATGGACGAAGCTTTCCGAGCCGGTGATCTCGGTGATGGTGACCTTGGCCCGCACCGGCACGGCGCTGCCGTTGGGGCGATCGAGCGACAAATGGTGCGGCTGGAAGCCGATCGTGTAGCTGGCGTCCGCGATGCCGAGCAGTTCCGGCGGCACCGGCAGCTTGACGCCGCCTTCGAGCAGGAAATCCGATCCCTTCTTGGCAAGCACGATGGTGTTGAGCGGCGGGTCGGCGAAGGTTCGCGCCGTCACCAGATCGACCGGCTTGCGGAACACTTCGACGGTCGGGCCGAACTGGGTGACACGGCCTTCGCAGAGCGTTGCCGTGTTGCCGCCGAGCAGAAGCGCCTCATGAGGCTCGGTGGTGGCGTAGACAAAGATGGTGCCGGCGGCTGCGAAAATCTTCGGTAGCTCTGCCCGCAATTCCTCGCGCAGCTTGTAGTCGAGATTGGCAAGCGGTTCGTCGAGCAGGACCAGGCTGGCGTTCTTGACGATGGCGCGCGCCAGCGCCGTGCGCTGCTGCTGCCCGCCTGACAGGCTGAGTGGCGTGCGGTCGAGATAGGGCGTGAGCTTGAGCAGCGCAGCGGCGTTGCGCACCTCCCTATCGATCTTTGTCTGCTCGACGCCTGCGACCCGCAGCGGCGAGGCGATGTTCTCGTAGACCGTCATCGCCGGATAGTTGATGAACTGCTGGTAGACCATGGCGACGTTGCGCTTCTGCACCGGCTGTCCGGTGACGTCCTTGCCGTCGAACCAGACGGAGCCTGATGTCGGCGCGTCGAGGCCCGCCATCAGGCGCATCAGGCTGGTCTTGCCGGAAAGCGTCGGCCCGAGGAGGACGTTCAGCGAGCCGTGCTGAAGCGTCAGCGAAACGTCGCGGATATGCTCCTGCGCGCCGACCGTCTTCGTCACGTTCCTCAGTTCCAGCATCACTCCTCCTCCCAGGCCCTGCGCATTACCGGGCGGTCTTCATTCGGCCGCCGCGACGTGGCGCCGGCTCAGTCCATGCATGAATTCTTCGAGCGCCGCCGTCTGCTCGCGGCTGAAATGCAGGCCGAGCTTGGTCCTGCGCCACAGCACATCCTCCGCGGTGACCGCCCATTCGTTCTCGGCGAGATAGCGCACCTCGGCCTCGTAAAGGTCGGAACCGAAATTGCGGCCGAGATCGGCATTCGACTTGGCGAGGCCGAGCAGCTTCTCGGCACGCGTGCCGTAAAGCCGGGTGAGACGGCGCGCCAGCCGCTGGTCGACAAAGGGATAGGCGCTCTTGAGCCTGGCGACCTGCGCGTCGAACCCGGTCGCCGGAAAATCGCCGCCGGGCAGCGGCGCGTTGGCGGTCCATGGCCTGCCGCGCTTGCCGAGGAAACCTTCGATCTTCTCCAGCATCGATTCCGACAGCCGGCGGAACGTCGTGATCTTGCCGCCGAATGAATTGAGCAACGGAGCGGCACCCTCCCCGCCCTCGGCCTTCAGCACGTAATCGCGGGTCGCCTCCTGCGCCTTCGAGGCGCCGTCGTCATAGAGCGGCCGCACCGCCGAATAGGTCCAGACGATGTCCGAGCGCTTGACAGGTTGCGCGAAGTATTCGCTTGCCGCGGCGCAGAGATAGTCGATCTCGGCATCGCTGATCTTCACCTCATGCGGGTCGCCCGGATAGTCGCGGTCGGTCGTGCCGATCAGCGTGAACTCTTCCTCATAGGGAATGGCGAAGATGATGCGCCCGTCCTTGTTCTGGAAGAAATAGGCGCGCGGATCGTCGAATTTCTTTCGGATGACGATGTGGCTGCCCTGCACCAGACGGACATTGTGCACGTCGTTCTGGCCGACCGCCTTTGCCAGCACCTGGTCGACCCATGGGCCAGCCGCGTTGACCAGAAGCCGGGCGCGCACGTCCTCGCTCTCGCCGGTCAGCACATTCTGGATCTTGATCGTCCACAGCGCCCCGTCGCGGCGCGCGCTGGTGACTTTGGTGCGGGTGCGGATGACGGCGCCGCGATCGGCCGCATCACGGGCATTGAGCGCCACCAGGCGGGCATCGTTGACCCAGCCGTCCGAATATTCGAACGCCTTGCGGAAGAGCGGCTTCAGCGGCTTGCCGGCGGGATCGGTGGCCATGTCCAGCGTCTTCGTCGCCGGCAGCAGCTTGCGCCCGCCGATATGATCGTAGAGGAACAGGCCGAGCCGGATCAGCCAGGCCGGACGCAGTCCCTTGGCGTAGGGCAGCACGAAGCGCATCGGCCAGATGATGTGCGGCGCGTTCTTCCAGAGAATCTCGCGCTCCATCAGCGCTTCGCGCACCAGGCGGAATTCGTAGAATTCGAGATAGCGCAGGCCGCCATGGATCAGCTTGGTCGAGCCGGAGGACGTCCCGCTGGCGAGATCGCTCATCTCGGCCAGGAAAACCGAAAATCCGCGGCCAACGGCGTCGCGGGCGATGCCGCAGCCATTGATGCCGCCGCCTATGACGAAAATGTCATGGATCGGAGATGCGTTCACAGGTTCCTCCACGATTTCGCATTGCACCATTTTTGTGTTTCGCGAAACCGTTGCGGGATTATTTCGAACTAAGAACGAATGTCAAACGAAATATCACGGCGCTCTGAGATACCTGTGAAACGACCCTACCCGAGCGCCGTCTCGATCAAGCGAACTTCCGATTCCTCGCAGATACGGCGCACCGAAGGAATGTCGCAACGGTCGGTGATGAAGGTGTTGACCTGCGACAGGTGGCCGATGCGGACCGGCGCCGTGCGCTCGAATTTGGTCTGGTCGGAGACGAGAATGACGTGACGAGCATTGGCGATGATGGCTTGCGCCACCTTCACCTCGCGAAAATCGAAGTCGAGCAGCGCGCCGTCATGGTCGATGGCCGAGGCGCCGATGACAGCGTAGTCGACCTTGAACTGCCGGATGAAATCGACCGCGGCCTCGCCGACGACGCCGCCGTCGGAGCCGCGCACCACGCCACCGGCGATCACCACCTCTATCGAAGGATAGATACGCATCCTATTGGCAACATTGATGTTATTGGTAATGACCATAAGCCCGTTATGGTCGAGAAGCGCCTTGCTGACGGCTTCCGTCGTGGTGCCGATGTTGATGAACAGCGAGGCATTGTCGGGGATCAGCCTGGCGGCGGCGCGGCCGATCGCCTCCTTCTCCTCGGCGGCGATCTTGCGCCGCGCCTCATACTCCATGTTCTCGATGCCGGACGGAAACAGCGCCCCGCCATGGATGCGCGTCAGCAGGCGCTGATCGCAGAGATCGTTGAGATCCTTGCGGATGGTCTGCGGCGTCACGCTGAAATGCGTCGCCAGGTCTTCGACCAGAACCCGGCCGTGGTCCTTCGCCATCTGGATGATCTCGGCGTGGCGTGGCGAAAGAAACATCCGGCAATCCCTCCCCGTTTTCGTTTTTCCTGTCTATATCGGAAAACGAAAGCGATGAAAAGGCATAAGCCGGCTAATGAAATTCATATAATCGCAAAGCCAAACCGATCCGCAACCGGCGCGCGGCCTCATGCAAGCCGTCGCGCGATCTCGGTGACGACGTCGAAAGCCGTATTGACGTCGTCAGCCGTCGACTCGAATTGACCGGCCTGGAAGCGGATCGCCACCTGCCCATCCACGCGGGCCTGCGTCAGATAGATGCGCCCATCCCTATTGATCGCATCGACCAGCCGCAGATTGTGCTCGTCCGGGTCGGCGCTCTCTGGGGCACGGTGCCGGAACGAGAACAGCGATAGCATCGGTTCGGTGACAAGCTCGAAATCCGCTTCCTTGGCGATGCGCGCGGCAAGACCTTCGCTCCAGGCGACATGATTGCGGATCATTTTGCGCAGGCCTTCCAGCCCGTGGGCGCGCAACAGGAACCAGAGTTTCAGCGCCCGGAAGCGCCGGCCGAGCGGCACCGACCATTCCGAATAATTGATGATGCCGTCATGGCCGCGGGTCTTCAGATACTCCGGCTTGATCGCCAGTGTCCGCACCAAGTCTTCCGGCTGGCGGACGAACTGGATCGAGCAGTCGAACTGGGCACCAAGCCACTTATGCGGGTTGAAGACGATCGAATCGGCGCCTTCAACACCCGCCCAGAAATGCCGGTATTCCGGGCAGATCATGGCCGAGCCAGCCCAAGCGGCGTCGACATGGAGATAAAGGCCGTGCCGCTTCGCGACCGCCGCGACGGCGGCGATGTCGTCGGTGCCGCCCGTGCTGGTGCCGCCGACGCAGGCGATGATGCCCGCCGGCAGCAGGCCGACTTGGCGATCGGCCACGATCGCCGCTTCCAGCGCCGCCGTGTCCATGGCGCGGAAACGGCCGGCAGCCGGAATGCGGACGAGGTTTTCCTCGCCGATGCCGGATACCCAGATGGCGCGGTCGATCGAGGTATGGACCTGGTCGGAGGAATAGACGCGCAGCTTCGCCTGTCCGGCGAGCCCCTTTTTGTTGCCCTGCCAGTCGAGCGCGCGCTCGCGCATGGTAAGCACCGCAGCCAGCGTCGCCGAGGACGCCGAATCCTGGATGACGCCGGAGAAACCTTCGGACAGACCAAGTGCCTGGCGCATCCAGTCGACAATGCGCGTCTCGAGCTCGGTCGCCGCCGGCGAGGTCTGCCAGAGCATGCACTGCGCGGCCATTGCCGAAACAAGATATTCCGCCACCACCGAGACCGGCGCAGCGTTGGCCGGGAAATAGGCGAAGAAGCGCGGATGCTGCCAATGCGTCATCCCCGGCACGATCTTTTTTTCGAAATCGGCGAAGATTTTTTCCATCGGCTCGGCCGTTTCGGGCGGAGAGACCTCGATGCTCCTGAATATCTCGCCTGGCGCGATTGCCGGCCGCACCGGCCGGTCACGCAGGCTGGCACGGTAATCGGCGCCCCAGTCGGCGGCGCGCCTCGACCAGTCGCGGAATTCTTTGTTGTCCATAGATCCTCCCGGCAGCCGACCGAACGTGCTGACATATCCGGCTATTTTGGCTTTGATTAACACGTTAATTATATCAAGGCAACGTGGCAGCGCGCCTTGCACCCCTAGCCCGGAAAGTCCGGAAGGCTGGCAAAGGCCGTCTTCAACGCGTTCGACCAGCCCTCGGAAATGGCGCGGTAATACGGGTCGTCCTGGCCGATCCGCTTGTTGAGCCCGACCTTGAAGGCATCCTTCTCCAGAAAGGCCAGGTCGAGCGGCAAGCCGACAGACAGGTTCGACTTCAGCGTCGAGTCAAAGGAAACCAGGAGCAGCTTCACCGTCTCGGCAAGGCTCATCGCGCAGTCATAGGCGCGGATGATGATCGGCTTGCCGTATTTCGTCTCGCCAATCTGGAAGAACGGCGTATCGTCGGTCGACTCGATGAAATTGCCCTCGGGATAGATCATGAACAGCCGCGGCGGGCTGCCCTTGATCTGGCCCCCCAGGATGAAGGAGGCGTTGAAATAGGAATCGGCCTTGTCACCGGCGGGCGACGATTGTGCGATCACCTCTTTCACCGTTTCACCGACCAGCCGCACCGTCTGGTACATGGACGGCGTCTCGAGCAGCTTCTCGTGACGATCAGTGACCGCCTTGTTGCGCTCGTCCAGCAGGCTGACCACGGCCTGGGTCGTCGCAAGATTGCCCGCCGACATCAGCACGATGACGCGCTCGCCGGGCTCTTCCCAGACATGCATCTTCTTGAAGGTCGAGATCGAATCCATGCCGGCATTGGTGCGCGTGTCCGACATGAACACGAGCCCGCTGTCGATCTTGAGGCCGACGCAATAGGTCATGATTCTTCTTCTGGCAGCGAATCCCCGGCGGAAATTACTGCTCGACCGTGACGGTGACGGCAAGCTTCTCTTGCGCTTGCCCGAGCAGTATCCCCGACACCGGCGAGGCATCGCGATAGTCGCGTCCCGTCGCCACCCTCACATAGCGTTCGTCGGGGGAGATGCCGTTGGCGGGATCGAAGGCGACCCAGCCGAGGCCACCAACATGCGCCTCCGCCCAGGCATGGCTCGCCGCCTGCTCGACGGTCGCATCCATCATCAGGTAGCCGCTGACATAGCGCGCGGGAAAACCCATGACGCGCGCCGCGGCGGCGAAGATCTGGCTGTGGTCCTGGCAGACGCCGCTCTTCAATGCCAAGGCCTCTTCCGCCGGCGTCACGGCGCTGGTCGTGCCCGGCTTGTAGGCGACGCGTTCCCGGATCGCGCCCATCAGCCCGTGCAGGCGCTCGATATCGGTCCCCTCTCCGACAGATGCGGCCAACTCGCGGATGCCGTCACCGGCAGCGGTGAGCGGCGTTTCCTGGCCGAACAGCCAGAGCGGTGCGAAGCCCTGGTGCGGGCCGGACACACCAGCCGTGTCGCGCGTCGTCACCTCGCCATGCGCCTCGAGCGTGATGGTGGTGTGGCCGCCCTCGGCGCTCA
Organism: Mesorhizobium album; assembly: GCF_033977205.1. Lineage (NCBI taxonomy): Bacteria > Pseudomonadati > Pseudomonadota > Alphaproteobacteria > Hyphomicrobiales > Phyllobacteriaceae > Mesorhizobium > Mesorhizobium album. The sequence goes on from NZ_JAVIIW010000004.1 coordinate 80,542, forward strand.
CCAGTCGCGTGTCGTTGCCGAAATGGTCGGTGAACCGCACTTCCTCGCGCGCGCCGTCGATCTTGATCGCCCAGGAGGACACGGTCTGCGTGTGGCCGCTCATCGGCAGCAGGCGCAGCCGCTGCAGCAGATACGGCACCGGCGCATCGTAGCGATACTCGGTCCGGTGGGTGATCTTGAGCCGCATGACGCCTGCCCCTTCAGCGCTCAGTAGAACCGGTAGTCCTGGGCGATCTCGTCGCCCAGCCTGGTGTTGTCGCGGATGAATTCGGCCAGGAACTCGTGCAGGCCGTGGTCGAAAATATCCTTGATCGAGCCCTTTTTGAGCATCGCCTGGATCTTCTCGGCCGTGGCGTGGCAGGCATGGCGCTCGCCATAATCGTCGGCGAGGAATTTCAGGTGCTCGCCAAGGAAGCGGTAACAGAAGGTCAGCGTGCGTGGCATCCGCACATTGAGGATCAGGTAGTCCGCGATGTTGGTCGGCTTGTAGTCGGCGTCGTAGACCCAGCGGTAGGAGCGGTGCGCCGAGACGGAGCGCAGGATCGACTCCCACTGGTAATTGTCGAGCGTCGAGCCTACCCAGGAGATCGACGGCAAAAGCACATAGTACTTCACGTCGAGGATGCGCGCCGTGTTGTCGGCGCGCTCGACATAGGTGCCGAGCTGCGAGAAATCGAAGATCTCGTTGCGCAGCATGGTGCCGTAGAAAGAGCCGCGGATCAGCGCCGTCTCGCGCTTTATCGCGTCGAGCACCGTCGGCAGGTCGCGCTCGTCGATCGGCCTTGCCAGCATGCGCTTCAGCGACATCCAGGCTTCGTTGATGCTCTCCCAGGTCTCGCGCGTCAGCGCCGTGCGCACCATGCGCGCATTGTTGCGCGCCGTCTCGATCGCCGACATCGTGCTCGACGGGTTCGAGATGTCGCGCAGCAGGAAATCCGACACATTGGCGACGGTGTAGTCTTGGTATTTCTGCGAGAAGGCATAGTCGGAGCCGGCGCTGAGCAGCACCGAGTTCCATTCTTCCGACGCGTTCTGGGTGCGCGTCAGCGCCATGCGCAGGCCCGCATCGACCAGGCGCGCCATGTTTTCGGCCCGCTCGATGTAGCGGTTCATCCAGTAGAGACCGTTAGCGGTGCGGCCGAGTAGCATATGAAATGGCCCTTCAGGCTAGCGAGTAGCGAGTAGCGAATAGCGAATAGTGGCTGATTGAAGTCCGATCGAACACGACATTACTCTGTCCCCTCTACTCATCGACTCACGGCCGGAGCCTCTTCAATCATCGAGTACCCAAGTGTCTTTGGTGCCCCCGCCTTGCGAGGAATTGACCACTAGCGAGCCTTCCTTGAGCGCCACCCGGGTCAGTCCGCCGGGCACGATCTGGATGCGGTCGGAGACGAGCACGTAAGGCCTGAGATCGACATGGCGCGGCGACAGGCCTTTTTCGGTCAGGATCGGGCAGGTCGATAGCGCGAGCGTCGGCTGCGCGATGTAGTTGCCGGGCTTCGCCTGCAGCTTCTTGGCGAAGTCCTGGCACTCCTTCTTGGTCGCCGCCGGGCCGACCAGCATGCCGTAGCCGCCGGAGCCGTGCACTTCCTTGATGACAAGCTCGCCAATGTGTTCCAGCACATATTTCAGGCTGTCCGGTTCCGAGCATCGCCAGGTCGGGATGTTGCCGAGGATCGCCTTGCGGCCGGTGTAGAACTCGACGATCTCGGGCATGTAGGAATAGATCGCCTTGTCGTCGGCAATGCCGGTGCCCGGCGCATTGGCGATGGTGATGTTGCCGGCGCGGTAGACATCCATGATGCCCGGCACGCCGAGCGCCGATTCCGGCCTAAACGTCAGCGGGTCGAGGAAGGCATCGTCGACGCGGCGATAGAGCACGTCGATCTGCTTGTAGCCCTCGGTGGTGCGCATCGTGACATGACCGTCGACGACGCGCAGGTCCTGCCCCTCGACGAGCTGAACGCCCATTTGGTCGGCAAGGAAGGCGTGCTCGAAATAGGCGGAATTGTAGCTGCCCGGCGTCAGCACGGCGATGGTCGGCGCGCCCTCGGCGCCCTGCGGCCTGACCGCTGCCAGTGACTGGCGCAACAGCTGCGGGTAGTTCTCGACCGGCCGCACCTTTATCTGCTGGAACAGCTCCGGGAAGAGCTGCATCATCGTCTCGCGGTTCTCCAGCATGTAGGAGACGCCTGACGGCGTGCGGGCATTGTCCTCCAGCACGTAGAATTCATTCTCGCTGATGCGGACGATGTCGACGCCGATGATGTGGGTGTAGACGCCGGCCGGCGGCCTGACCCCGATCATCTCGGGCAGGAACGCGTCGTTCTTCGCTATGAGTTCCCTCGGAACGCGCCCGGCGCGCAGGATCTCCTGGCGGTGGTAGATGTCGTCGAGAAAGGCGTTCAGCGCCTGCACGCGCTGTTCGATGCCCAGCGTCAGCCGGCGCCACTCCTGGCCGGAGATGATGCGCGGGACGATGTCGAAGGGGATCAGCCGCTCGGAGGCTTCCTGCTCGCCATAGACGGCGAAGGTGATGCCGGTCTTGCGGAAGACGCGCTCGGCGTCCTGCATTTTCTGGGTGAGCCTGGCCGGATCCTGTTCCTTCAGCCAGCGATCGTAAGCCGCATATGGTCTTCTCAATCCGGAAACTTCCGGAAGCATTTCGTCGAACGCTGCCAATCGCGTACTCCCCTCTGAAAACCATTTCACTGGCCTCATCAGAGAAAATCAAGCGCAATCGGCGATTTGGGCGGCCGCGATGGCCGCTCTACGCAAATTGCCTAAGATTAGGGCAGCGCGGGCGATTGCGGGTCAGGCCCTGCATCGCGGAAGGGCAACGCCAAGCCGGTCAGAAGGCCCGGAAGGTGACGATGGTGAAGGTGTCCTTGATTCCAGGCAGGACCTGCACCTTCTCGTTGACGAAGTGGCCGATGTCTTCTCCGTCGTCGAGATAGAACTTGGCGAGCAGATCGTAATTGCCGGCGGTCGAGTAGATTTCGGAAGCGATCTCGGCATCGGCGAGCGCGCTGGCGACCTCATAGGCCTTGCCCAGATCGCACTTTATCTGCACGAAAAATGCCTTCATTGCCCGGTCCTGCCAGCTTCCATGTGAATAAGCGGCCCTTGTGGCAGACTGCCGCCCGGCTTTCAAGCATCAGGCGGCACGCCCCGGCGACCGCTCGCCGCAATTCCGCGACCGTAAACGTTGGCACCGGCAAGAATCTTCCAAAGACGGTGAAACCACGGCACCCCGCCCAGCGTATGTTAGACTGCATCTCGCAACGCGAATTCCGGGAGACAGGCCATGCGCCGCGCTTTGTTCGCATTTGCTCTCTTTCCGCTGCTTTTGGCCTCCATGGCCTTTGCCGGCGATGCCGAGATCAAGGCGGCACAAACGGTCATCGACAGCCAGATCAAGGCCTTCCTCGCCGACGACGGCGTCACCGCCTACAGCTTCGCGGCGCCGAACGTGAAGCGCATCTTCCCGACCGTCGACACTTTCATGAACATGGTGACCAATGGCTACGCGCCGGTGCGCAAGCCGCAGAGCTATTCCTTCGGCAAGGTCGAGCAGACCGGTCCGGCCTCGATCATCCAGCAGGTGCTGATCGTCGGACCAGACGGCAAGGACTACGAAGCGGTCTATACGCTGGAGCAGCAGCCGGACGGCAGCTTCAAGATCACCGGCTGCAGCCTGCGTGCGTCGACCTCGGTCAGCACGTGAACGCCGTCCGCAGCCGGTCGGCACTCAATCCCGGCGCTGATAGAGCGTCCAGCTCAAGCCTGAAAGACCCCAGCTCGGCGAGGCCTCGACACGCTCATAGCTTAAACTGCAGTTCGGCGCGCGATCGACATATTGCGGCTGCCGGTCGATGGCGCCTTCAAGGATCAGCCAGGACGGACGTTCGTCACACATCTTGTCTTGCGCGACAACCGATGCCTGGCGCCCCAGGCGTTTGGCAAAATAGTCGACGGTCATGACGGTCCGGAAGGTCTGATTGGTGGCATAGCTCGTCGCGCCATCGCGCGTTATCTTGTCGACCATCGCGGCATAGGACCCGCGTCCGTATTCGTAGAATGGCAGCAGAAGCGTCGTCGTGCCGGCAAGGATCGCCACGATCGCGCCCGCGGCAAACAGTCGGTACTTGCCCCCGGCGGCGAAACCGCGCCCAAGCAGCTCGCCCGCCCACAGCAACGTCAACGTTGCGGGAACCAGGAAGTAGCGCTGGAACTCGGCGTTGGGCAGCCGGGCCGCCGCCATGAGAATGGGCAGCCCGACGATGCCGATGACATAGAGGCTAGCCCTGCGATCACGCCAGATGCCGGCGCAGACACAGACAAGGCTGCAAGCGGCGATGATGCAGACCCAGCCGCTGATCCAGGCCGGCAGGCCGAACAGGTAACGGATCATGCCGCCGTAGCCTTGCGCGAAGGCCTGGAACGAAAACGGCAATGCACCACCGATCGTAAAGCCGAACCGCAGCCTGCCGATGAGCATGCAGGCGGCGAGCGGCAATACGGCTAGAAAAGCTGGCGCGAAAATCTGACCGAGCTCGACATTGACCCGATCAAGGCTGCCGGTGCGCCGCCAGACGAGCCGAGCGGTCCAGGTCACCAGGACCGCCACCGTTTCTATCATGATGAGATGAGACAGGAAGCCGAGGAGGACGATCACGCCAAACGCGAAGCCCGAGCCCAGCTTGTCGAGCCGGCGTTCCAGAAACACGATGGAGAGAAGCGTAAACAGCACCAGGCCGGCATATCCTCTGGCCTCGGAGCCGTAGTGAACCATCGGATAGCTGATCGCAAACAGCAGGCTTGTGACGACGGCTGCCCACCGGCCGCGTGCAGCCGCCCCGGCGGCAACGATGGCGCCGACGCCGAGCGCTATCGACAGGCCGCGCTGAAGCAGCGGCAAGGCATCGGGGCCGGCCAGGTAGAGGTAGAGCGAATTGAGGAAATGGTTGTTGTCGTGGTTTATGCGCCAGAATATCTGGTCGATCGAGGTGAGCGGCTCGAGCAGCACCAGGCTCCAGATCTCGTCCAGCCACAGATCGCCGCGCGCACCCAGCAACCGCAGAACGAGCCCGGCCGCCACAATTGCCGCGACCGCCAGCGATACCGCGCATGTCCATTGTTGTTGGATGGCGAGGACAGGCTCAGAAGAGCCGCTTGCGCGGTTGGTTTGCGCCTCGCCCGGTGTTGCGGCGTGTCCCGAGATGAGCAAGGTTTTGACCTTTGCCTGATGTCATCCCGGCAATCTGTATATCCGCAGTCGTTTCAAAAGAGTTCGCGCATGCTCAGCGGCCCGGAATGTCGCCTCTCGCCCAGCCTTCCGAAATCGCCGCGGCGCGCGCCTCGAAGGCCTGCGCCTCGATCGCGGTGCGGATGTCCTGCATCAGCTTCTGGTAGTAGGACAGGTTGTTCCAGGTGAGCAGCATTGCGCCGAGCGACTCCTGCGAGCGCACAAGGTGATGCAGATAGGCGCGTGAATAGTCGCGCGCGGCTGGGCAGTCGCTCTCCTCGTCCAGCGGACGCGGATCGTCGGCGTGGCGGGCATTGCGCAGGTTGATCTTGCCGCGACGCGTATAGGCCAGGCCGTGGCGGCCGGCGCGCGTCGGCATCACGCAGTCGAACATGTCGATGCCGCGCGCCACCGACTTCAAGATGTCGTCCGGCGTGCCGACGCCCATCAGGTAGCGCGGCCTGTCGGCCGGCAGTTCCGGACAGGTGATGTCGAGCATCTCCAGCATCACCGCCTGCGGCTCGCCGACCGCCAGTCCGCCGACAGCGTAGCCTTTGAGATCCATCGCCTTCAGCGCCTGCGCCGAGCGCAGACGCATCACCGCGCTGTCGCCACCCTGGACGATGCCGAACATCGCCTTGCCCGGCTGGTCGCCGAACGCCGTCTTGCAGCGCTCGGCCCAGCGCAGCGACAATTCCATGGCGCGCTCGATCTCCTTGGGTTTGGCCGGCAACGCCGTGCATTCGTCGAGCTGCATCTGGATGTCGGAATCGAGCAGCCCCTGGATCTCGATCGACCGCTCCGGCGACATCTCGTAGCGCGCGCCGTCGATATGCGAGCGGAAGGTGACGCCCTTTTCCGTGAGCTTCCTCAGCGTCGCCAGCGACATCACCTGGAAACCGCCGCTGTCGGTGAGGATCGGATAAGGCCAGCGCGCAAACTCATGCAGGCCGCCGAGTTTCGCCACGCGCTCGGCGCCGGGCCGCAGCATCAGGTGATAGGTGTTGCCGAGGATGATGTCGGCGCCGACGCCGCGCACCTGGTCCATATACATGGCCTTGACGGTGCCGCCGGTGCCGACCGGCATGAAGGCCGGCGTGCGGATTTCGCCGCGCGGCATGCTGATCAGACCGCGCCGCGCCTTGCCGTCGGTGGCGATGAGCTTGAAGGAAAAAGTCTCGGCCATCGAATTCCTTGTCATGGACGAGCGCGCCTGGTGTTTTTCGAGTTCAAGGTCCATCGCTCGTCTCCGCTCTGAAAAGCAGGCAGGAATCTCCATAGGAATAGAATCTGTAGCGGCTTGCGATGGCATGTGCATAGGCCGAACGCATCGTCTCCAGCCCGCTGAAGGCCGAGACCAGCATGAACAGCGTCGAACGCGGCAGGTGGAAATTGGTCATCAGCATGTCGGCCGTCCGGAAACGGTAGCCGGGTGTGATGAAGATATCGGTCGGTCCCGACCAGGGCTCGATCCTGCCGTCCTCGCGCGCGGCGCTTTCCAGGAGACGCAGCGACGTCGTGCCGACGGCGACAATCCGCCCTCCCCGCGCCCTGGCCGCATTGAGCGCCTCCGCCGTCTCGGCGCTCACGGAGCCGATCTCCGCATGCATCTTGTGGCCGGCGGTGTCGTCGGCCTTCACCGGCAGGAACGTGCCGGCGCCGACATGCAGCGTGACGAAGCGGCGCTCGACACCCTTGGCGTCGAGAGCTGCAAACAGCTCCGGCGTGAAATGCAGTCCTGCGGTGGGCGCGGCGACGGCGCCCTCCTCCCTGGCATAGATGGTCTGGTAGTCGCTGCGGTCGCGCTCGTCGTCGTCGCGCTTCGAGGCGATGTAGGGCGGCAGCGGAATATGGCCGACGGCCCGCAGCGCCTCGTCGAGGAATGGCCCTGACAGATCGAAGCCGAGCAGCGCCTCGCCCGCCTCGCCCTTCTCGACCACCGTGGCGTCAAGCCGGCCGAGGAAACAGGAATTCTGGTCATGGCCGAAATGGATGCGGTCGCCGACGGTGATGCGCTTGCCCGGCCGCATGAAGGCCCGCCAGCGGTCCGGCGCAACGCGCATATGCAGCGTGGCCTCGACCTGCGCTGTCGCCTCGCCGCGCTTGCGGATGCCTTTCAGCTGCGCCGGAATGACCCTGGTGTCGTTGAACACCAGCACGTCGCCTTCTCCCAGCAGCGACGGCAGATCGCGCACGATCCGGTCTTCCACGCCTTGACCCGGCCTGACGACCAGCTGCCTTGCGCTGTCGCGCGGCTCTGCAGGGCGCAGCGCAATGCGCTCCTCCGGCAGCTCGAAGTCGAACAGGTCGACGCGCATCAGTAGAGCCGGATGAGCAGCGCTCCGGCCAGCAGCAACACGGCGCCGGCAACGCGGCCAAGCGAAATCTCGCGCACGGCAACGCCGAGGAAGCCGGCGCGGTCGACGAGCATGCCGGCAAGCAGCTGGCCGGCGACCAGGAAAGCCATCAGCGCGGCCGCGCCGATGCGCGGCGTGAGGATTGTGGAGAGCGTCACATAGAAGCCGCCGAGCACGCCGCCGGCGATGAACAGCCACGGCGCCGGCGCCTTCCAGTCGAGCGATATGCCCTGCACCTTCACCACCGAGACCGCGATGATGCCGAGCACGACAGCACCCGACAGGAAGGAGAAGGCCGCGGCCGCGACCGGAAGGCCGAGACCGCGCGCCAATTGCGAATTGATCGGCGCCTGGACGGCGATGAAGGCGCCGGACAGGATGCCAAGCAGGGACCAGACTGCGCCCATCATCGTTTTATGCCTTACTTGACGTCGGCCGCGACCTTCAGCGACACGATCTTGTCGGGATCCTGCACCGGCTCGCCGCGCTTGATCTTGTCGACATTCTCCATGCCCTCGATCACCTGGCCCCAGACCGTGTACTGGCGGTTGAGGAAGGAGGCGTCGTCGAAGCAGATGAAGAATTGCGAATTCGCCGAGTTCGGGTTCTGCGCGCGCGCCATCGAGCAGGTGCCGCGACCGTGATTGGCGTTGGAGAATTCGGCCTTGAGGTCCGGCTTGTCGGAACCGCCCATGCCCGCGCGCGACGGAGCGAAGGTCGGCTTCGAGGAATTGCCGAACTTGACGTCGCCGGTCTGCGCCATGAAGCCGTCGATGACGCGGTGGAACACTACGCCGTCATAGGCGCCCTCGCGCGCCAGTTCCTTGATGCGGGCGACGTGGCCGGGCGCAAGGTCCGGATACATTTCGATGACGACCGGACCCTTGGTCGTTTCCATGATGAGTGCGTTCTCGCGGTCCTTGATCTCAGCCATGTCAGAAAATCCTTTGAAAATTGAGTTGGTTACTTGTTGTCGGCAGCGATGCGGACCTTGATCATCCGATCGGGGTCCGTGACCGTGCCGTTGTCCGCCTCATCGCCCTTCTTGATCTTGTCCACCAGTTCCATGCCGCTCTCCACCTTGCCGACGATCGTGTACTGCCCGTCGAGGTTCGGCGCCGGTGCGAACATGATGAAGAACTGGGAGTTGGCCGAATTCGGATCCTGCGAGCGGGCCATGCCGACGACGCCGCGGGTGAATTGCTCGGTCTGCGAGAACTCGGCCGGCAGGTCGGGAAGATCGGAACCGCCGGTGCCGACAGCCTCCGGGTTAAAACCCTTCTTCATGTTGCCGAACTTGACGTCGCCGGTCTGCGCCATGAAGCCGTCAATCACGCGATGGAAGACGACATTGTCATAGGCGCCTTCGCGCACCAGCTTCTTGATCTGCGCGACGTGCTTGGGCGCGAGATCCGGACGCAGCGCAATCGTCACGTCGCCGTCCTTCAGCGTGACGATCATGGTGTTTTCCTTGTCGGCGGCGAAGGCAGGCAGGGATGCGGCGAAAAGGCCGGCAAGCACGACAAGGAACGAAGCGAGCTTTTTCAGCTGCATGAACTCTTCTCCGAAAGTCTTTTGTTTGGGTGCATGTCGTTACCCCAAAACCGGGATCCACTTTTGGGCGACATGCACTATTTCGCGAATTTGGTGGTGAGCGCGCCGGCAACCGCCGCCGGCACGAACGGCCGGATGTCGCCGCCCATTGAGGCAATCTGGCGGACAAGTGTGGCGGTAATGGTGCGCACCGAAGGGCTGGCGGGCAGGAAAACGGTCTGCAGTTCGGGCGCCATCGTCTCGTTCATGCCGGCCATCTGCATCTCATAGTCGAGGTCGGTGCCGTCGCGCAGGCCGCGTATGATGATCGAGGCGCCATGCTTCCTGGCGGCGTCGATGACCAGGCCATCGAACGAGACGACCTTGATGCGGTCGCCATCGCGGCCGAACTCTGCCTTGGTCGCGACTTCGATCAGCTTGACGCGTTCCTCGAAGGAAAACAGCGGCGTCTTGCCCGGATGGGTGCCAATCGCGGCAAAGACGGTGTCGGCCACCGCCAGTGACGCCTTCAAGACATCGAGATGGCCGTTGGTCAGCGGGTCGAAGGAGCCGGCGTAAAGGGCGGTGCGTTCGGTCATGGCAGGCTTCTAGCGAGCCTCTCCAACAAAGGCAAATCCCATCGATGTGGCCGGTCGTGAACCTTTTCACGGTCATGAACAACAGATGAATGCGACAATCACGAAGGCTTCACGCAGCGTTCACTAGGTTGCCGCTTCAGGAGATGAAACCAAAACACCATCTTATCGTTACAAAAGCAGGAGAACACGCAAATGCTGATCTACATGCTTGCCACTGCCATGACCGTCGTGATGCTGATCGCTACCGCATTCGGGCTGCATCAGGAGGCGGCGCGGGTCCGCGTCAAGGCCAACACCAAGCGGCTCGATGGTTTCGTTTCCCGCAAACCCCACCGTCACTTCTGACTTCCAGTGATGACCCACCGGCCTGAAGGCCGGTGACGCCTAAGCAATTCCAGGAAACGTGCAACGCTTTTCCGTCAGGAAAACAGACAGTTAGGGCCTATTCGGGGCTTTCCTGGCCCGCATCTGCTGTGCCTGCCTCGCCCGACGACGCTTCTTCGGCTTCCTCATCGGACTGCGGCTCCGAAATCCGCTCGACCGACACCACTTTCTCACCTTCGGCCGTGTTGAAGATGGTCACGCCCTTGGTGGCGCGGCTGGCGAAACGGATGCCTTCGACCGGAACGCGAATGACCGTGCCGCCGTCCGACACCAGCATGATCTGATCGTCATTGCCGACCGGGAAGGTCGCGACAAGCCGCCCGATCTCGCCCGTCTTGGACACGTCGGTGGCGCGGATGCCCTTGCCGCCGCGGCCCGTCAGGCGGAAATCGTAGGACGACGAACGCTTGCCGTAGCCGTACTCGGTCACCGTCAGCACGAACCGCTCATGCGCCTTGAGGAACTCGTAGCGCTCGTCGGAAAGCTCGGCTTCCTCGCCGACCTCCTCGTTGGTCAGCGCGATCTCCTCCTCCTCGCCGGCCGTGCCGGGAGCAAGCCGCCGCTCGGCAGCGGCGCGCTTCAGGTAAGCGGCGCGTTCGGCAGGCGAAGCGTCGACATGCTCGATAATGGACATCGAGATCACGCGATCGGTCTCGGCCATGGCGATGCCGCGCACGCCGACGGAGTTGCGGCTTTGGAAGACGCGCACGTCGCTGACCGAGAAACGGATGCACTGGCCGGAATTCGCCGTCAAAAGCACATCGTCATTGTCGGTGCAGGTCTCGACGCCGAGGATCTCGTCGCCCTCTTCCTCCAGCTTCATGGCGATCTTGCCGTTGCGGTTGACCTGGACGAAGTCGGACAGCTTGTTGCGGCGCACGGTGCCACGCGTGGTGGCGAACATCACGTCGAGCTCGCCCCAGCTCGTCTCGTCCTCAGGCAGCGGCATGATGGTGGTGATGCGCTCGCCCTGCTCGAGCGGCAGCATGTTGATCAGCGCCTTGCCGCGAGACTGTGGGTTGCCGACCGGCAGGCGCCAGACCTTTTCCTTGTAGACAATGCCGCGCGAGGAGAAGAACAACACCGGCGTGTGCGTGTTGGCGACGAACAGCCGGGTGACGAAATCCTCGTCCTTGGTCGACATGCCGGAGCGACCCTTGCCGCCGCGGCGCTGCGCCCGGTAGAGCGACAGCGGCACACGCTTGATGTAGCCGGAATGGCTGACGGTGACGACCATGTCCTCGCGCTGGATCAGGTCCTCATCTTCCATGTCCGCCCCGCCCTCGCTGAGCTCGGTGCGGCGCGGCGTGCCGAACTCGTCGCGGACCGCGATGAGCTCGTCCTTGACGATCTGCTGGATGCGCGCGCGGGAAGACAAAATATCAAGATAATCAACGATTTCGGCGCCGATCTTGTTCAACTCGTCGGCAATCTCGTCGCGGCCGAGCGCGGTCAGGCGCTGCAGGCGCAGATCGAGGATTGCGCGTGCCTGCTCCTCCGAGAGGTTGTAAGTGCCGTCCTCGTTGATGCGGTGGCGCGGATCGTCGATCAGCTGGATCAGCGGAGCCACGTCGTGGGATGGCCAGCGACGTTCCATCAACTGCTCGCGCGCCGTCTGCGGATCCGGCGCGGTGCGGATCAGCTTGATCACTTCGTCGATGTTAGCGACCGCGATCGCGAGACCGACGAGCACATGGGCGCGCTCGCGCGCCTTGCGCAAAAGGTACTTTGTGCGGCGGCTGATCACCTCCTCGCGGAAGCCGACAAAGGCCTTCAGCATGTCAATCAGCGTCAGCACTTCCGGCTTGCCGCCGTTCAGCGCCACCATGTTGGCGCCGAAGGAGGTCTGCAGCGGCGTGAAGCGGTAGAGCTGGTTGAGGATGACGTCTGCGACCGCCTCGCGCTTCAGCTCGACGACGACGCGGTAGCCCTGACGGTCGCTCTCGTCGCGGATGTCGGAGATGCCTTCGATGCGCTTCTCGCGCACCAGCTCGGCCATCTTTTCGATCATCGCGGCCTTGTTCACCTGATAGGGAATCTCGGTGATGACGATCGATTCGCGGTCGTTGCCGCGCGCCTCGATGTTGACGCGGCCGCGCATGACGATCGAGCCGCGACCCGTCGAATAGGCGCTGTAGATGCCGGAGCGGCCAAGGATGATGCCGCCGGTCGGGAAATCCGGCCCGGGCACGATTTCCATCAGCGACGGCAGGTCGATGGCCGGATTGTCGATGATGGCGATGGCGCCGTTGCAGACCTCGGCGAGATTGTGCGGCGGTATGTTGGTGGCCATGCCGACGGCGATGCCGCCCGAGCCGTTGACCAGAAGGTTCGGGAAGCGGGCCGGCAGCACGCGCGGCTCAGTGGCGGACGCATCATAGGTGTCCTGGAAATCGACAGTTTCCTTGTCGATGTCCTCCAGCAGCTCATGCGCGACCTTGGTAAGCCTGGACTCGGTGTAGCGCATCGCCGCTGGCGGATCGCCGTCGATCGAGCCGAAATTGCCTTGCCCGTCGATCAGCGGCACGCGCAGCGACCAGTCCTGCGCCATGCGCACCAAAGCGTCGTAGATCGAGGCATCGCCATGCGGATGGTATTTACCCATCACGTCGGCGACCGGGCGCGCCGACTTCACATATTTGCGGTTCCAGTGGTAGCCGCTCTCATGCGAGGCATAGAGGATGCGGCGGTGCACCGGCTTCAAGCCGTCGCGCACGTCGGGCAGCGCGCGGCTGACGATCACGCTCATGGCGTAATCGAGATAGGAGCGCTGCATCTCCTCGATGATCGAAATCGGCTCTATGCCGTTGGGGCCGCCCTCCGGCCCGCGCGGTGTCTTCTGGTCGGTCAAATCAGGTCACAATCCAGTCGGGAATCACTGGCTGCTTATATAGGAAGCCGGGGCGAAACTCCAATGGCGGCGGCACTTTTCCAGAGACAATTTCGGTGGTAATTTCAAAAGGATACCGCTGATTGCGACGATATGGCCAAGGTCGATTTCGCCGCCATAAGGCAAGGTCGGCCATGGATCAACTTCCTCGGGCGGAAGCTGCAAGCGCGATGAACTGGACCTCATGGCTGCCTCTGCGGGCGCTGAGCGGCTGGACGGCAAAAGACTTCAACGGCGATCTGGCGGCTGGCATCACGCTGGCGGCCATCGCCATTCCCGAACAGATGGCGACGGCCAGGCTCGGAGGCTTCGGACCGGAAATCGGTTTCTTCGCCTTCGCCGCCGGATCCCTGGCCTTTGCGCTGTTCGGCGCCAATCGCCACCTCTCGGTCGGGGCGGATTCGACGATCACGCCGCTTTTCGCCGGCGGCCTCGCGCTGATCGCCGCCTCCGGCTCGCAGCATTACCTGGCATTGGCGGCGATGCTGGCGCTGATGGTCGGGCTGCTGGTGGCGCTCAGCGGCATCTTCCGCCTCGGCTGGATCGCCGATCTCCTTTCGGTGCCGGTCACGACCGGGTTCCTCGCCGGCATTTCCGTCCACATCGTCGTCTCACAGCTGCCGGGCCTGCTCGGCCTACCGCCGGAAAGCGGCGAGACGGTGCGACGCATCGGTGAAATCGTCGCCAGTCTCCACCTCGCCAATCCGTGGAGTGCGACGCTTGGGCTTGGCGTGTTCGCCCTCGTCTTCATCGCCGAACGCATCAGCGCCCGCATCCCCGCGGCGCTGATCGGCATGGTTCTGGCAACGCTTGCCGTCATCGTCTTCGACCTGAAGAACCGGGGCGTCGAACTGCTCGGCATCTTGCCGAATGGCCTGCCGACACCGGGGATGCCGACCGTCGATTTCCAGGACGCTCAAGCCCTTGTTCCACTCGCACTGCTGATCGCCATCGTCGTCATGGTACAGACGGCGGCCACCAGCCGCTCCTTCGTGCCGCAAGATGGCGAAGTGCCCGACGTCAACCGCGATTTCGTCGGCGTCGGCGCTGGCAGCATCGTGGCCGGCCTGTTCGGCGCCTTTGCCGTGAACTCCAGCCCGCCGCGCACGGCGATCGTCGCGCAGACCGGAGGCCACTCGCAGCTGTCAGGTCTGATTGCCACGGCCATCGTGCTGGCGCTTGGCGCCTTCGGCGGCGGCCTGCTGGCCAACGTGCCACAGGCGGCTCTTGCCGGCGTGCTGATGTTCGTGGCCCAGCACATATTGCGCTGGCAGGTCTTCGCCAATGTCTACCGCCAGGCGCCAGTCGAGTTCGCGCTGATCCTGATCACCATGGTCGCCATTGTTGTCCTGCCGATCGAGACCGGCGTTGCTATCGGCATCGGCCTGTCGCTGCTGCACGGCATCTGGGGCTCGACGCGCACGGAGCCGATCGAGCTGGCGCAGGTGCCGGGCACGTCGGTCTGGTGGCCACCAAATGGTTCCGGCACAGGCGAACAGCACCCAGGCGTGCTGGTCGCGGCGTTCCAGGCGCCGCTCTCCTTTGTCAACGCCGACCGTTTCAAGCGCGGCCTGCGCGGCCTGATCGACGCCAGGAGCGAGGATGTGAAGCTGGTGGTGCTGGAGGCCAGCAATATTGTCGAGATCGACTACACCGCCGCCCAGACACTGATCGACGCCATCCATCACTGCCGAGACAAAGGCGCGGTCTTTGCCATCGCGCGCATGGAATCGCTGCGCGCCCAGGCGGCGCTGAAGCGATTCGGCATCGCCGACCTGGTCGGTCCGCAGCGGATATTCCACAGCGTCGACGCCGCCATCAGGGCGCTTGGCCCAGAACAGCCTCAACAGCAGGACAAGGTGCAATGATAGCCTCGCGCGAACCCATCCTTACCCCGGTGGCCGTCAAGGAATTGCGGCCGACGCAGATCACGGTCGGCATGCGCGAGGTGGAACTGAAACGCCGGATGATCCGCGCGCAGAGCGACAAGGAAACCGGCACATTCCTCGGCCGTCACATGGTTCCCGTCGTGCTTGGTCCCAAGAAGCGCAACTATGTCGTCGACCATCACCACATGGCCCGGGCCCTGCTCGAGGAAGGCATCAAGGATGTCTTGGTGACGGTGACCAGCGATCTGTCGAAGCTCGACAAGGACGCCTTCCTCATCGTGCTCGACAATCGCGGCTGGATGCATCCATTCGACGAGAACGGCAAGCGGCGCGACTACGGCGCGCTGCCCAAGAGCATGGCCGACCTTGTCGACGACCCTTACCGTAGCCTTGCCGGCGAGTTGCGCCGGCAAGGCGGCTTCGCCAAGGACACGACACCCTTTAGCGAGTTCCTGTGGGCGGATTTCCTGCGCCGGCGCATCGACCGGAGTGCCGTGGCGAAGAATTTCGACAAGGCCATGAAGCAGGCCCTCGTGTTCGCCAAAGACAAGGACGCGGACTATCTGCCCGGTTGGTGCGGGCCGACGACTGACTGAAGGCCGCAGGCCTTGGCTCCGGCTTGAAACGAGAATCAGCCGCCCCAATTCCCTCCAGCAGGCTCAGCTTGCATTTGGAGGCCGGCCATGAACGTCTTTTCCCCCAAGACCGGATCGCTTTCCGCTGCAATTCGATTTCTCGCTTTCGCTTCGGTTGCGGCGGTCGCCTCCGGTTCGGATCTCGGCCCGGCGCACGCCGCGCTTCTTGCCCGCGTTCCGGCTGCGCGCGAAATGGCGGTCTGCGGCGACATGCTGTTCGTCGGCACCAAAGGCTCCTCGGTCTATGCCTTACCCGTGTCCGGGGGACGCGCTCGACGGGTCGCCTCCGGGTTCTCGGCTGCGAACGGCGTCGCATGCTCCAGCGGTCGTCTGTTCGTAGCCTCGAGGAATAGCGTGACCGCCTTCGATATCGGGCCAGGAGGCGCGCTGAGCGGCAGGCGCGACATTCGCCGGGGATTGGCGAATTCAGGTGTCCATAGTCTTCGCTATATCGGCGTCGGCCCCGACTCCCGGCTCTATGTCTCGCTGGGGTCACCTTGCAACATTTGCCAACCGCGCGGACTGCAAGGCACGATCATCAGCATGAAGCAGGACGGGTCCGATCTTCGGCGCGTCGCCTGGGGCGTGCGCAATTCGGTCGGCTTCGACTGGCATGGCGGCACCATGTTCTTCACCGACAACGGCGCCGACCGGATGGGCGACGATATCCCGCCTGACGAGTTGAACGAGCTCCGGCCCGGCGGCTTCTACGGCTTTCCCTATTTCGGAGGCCAGATCCCGCTCAATGGATTCCGCGACGCGCGACCGCCCGCACAGCAGATTCGGCCCGTCTTGGACTTCCAGGCACATGTCGCGACGCTGGGTATCCATTTCTTCCGCAGTCTCGGCGGCGACGCTCTGGTCGCCGAGCACGGAAGTTGGAACAGGTCGGTTCCTGTCGGCCGCCAGGTCGTGCGCGTGCGCTTCCGGGGCGGCCGTCCGGTCTCGGCGACGACTTTCATCAAAGGCGTCGGCCGGCCCGTGGACGTCAAGGAAGCGCCGGACGGTTCCGTCCTCGTATCCGACGATGCCGGAGGCGCGATTTACGTCTTCAAGCAATGACGCGGCATCTTCCCAGTTTCTGATCCGGGCACCGGAGGCGCCCCCAATCACAGGCGAAGTTTCCAGCCCGATCAAAATGCGTTCGGCTCTATCGCATGCCGGATCGCCCGGCACGATAGGCGCTGGGCGTCTTTCCTATCTCGCGCCGGAACCGGCGGTTGAAGGTCGACAGATCATTGAAGCCGGCATCGAAAGCGATCGTCGAGATCGCTTCATCCGACGCGCGCAGCCGCACGGCGGCGCGGTGCAGCCTGGTCCGCAGCAGGAACTGATAGGGCGTCATGCCGGCCACATGCCGGAACGTGCGCAGGAAATGATACGGGCTAGTCGCCGTGCCGTCGGCGAGTTCGGTGAGTGAGAGCGGCCGGTCGGCGTTGAGCTCGACCAGGCGCACCGCCTCGGCGACGCGTTTCTGGTCACGGCGGCTGGGTGTCCGGCCAGCCTTGGAAGAATCGGCCGCAGCCGCGACGACCGCACCGGCGATGCGCAGGCCGAGTTCTTCGAACGCGTCGCTGTCGCTCGTTTCCCGCGCGGCCTCCGCTTGCGCCAGCAATGGTGTCAAAAACGGCAGAGGCGGCAGGCGCGGACCGCTGAAGCCGAGCCGCTTCGCGCCCCGCACGTCGACGACGATGCGCTCCATATAGGCCGGAGCAAAATGGAAGGAGAGACAGCGGTCGCCGGCGCCATGCTCGTGGCCGCATTCGTAGCAGGTGCCTGGATTGCCGAGCAGGATGGCGCCGGGAGCAAGCATCGCCGTGCCCTGCCGCGTCCGGTAGCGGAACGTGCCGCGGGTCACCGCGGCGACGCAGAAAGAGCGATGCTGTTCCTCGAACGGCTTGTCGCCGGCTTTGGCCGTGCAGATCACGTCGGATACCTGCCAGCCAGGTCCCGAGGCAAGTTTTTTCTCGGTCGTCGTCATGGGCCAAAAATAGCAATTTTTCCCAAGCGAAGAACCCGGCCATGCCTCTATTGCTTGCCCTCTCCTGACAAACGAGGCAGCAACTATGACCGATCCTTTTGCTGAAGCCCTGCACAGCGACGGCCCCGATCCTGACCTTGCCGAGAAGCTCAAGCTTTACGGCCGCTTCGTCGGCGCCTGGACATTCGACGCCACGCGCACACTCGAGGACGGCACCAAGCTTACAGGCCGCGGCGAGGTGCATTTCGGCTGGGTCCTGGAAGGCAAAGCCGTCCAGGACGTCTGGATCCTGCCGGCGCGGGACGCTGGACCCTCGCCGTCGCTCGGGCCGTGGACCTTCTACGGCACGACTTTGCGCGTCTACGACCCCGGCATAGATGCCTGGCACATCTTCTGGAGCGATCCGCGCAGCCGCTACTTCAGCCGCCAGCTCGGCCGCGCCGAAGGTGACGTGATCGTCCAACAAGGCGTCGATGACACCGGCTCATCGGTACGCTGGAGCTTTTCGCGCATCACCGAAAACTCATTCCGCTGGCTCGGTGAACGCTCGCATGACGGTGGCGCAACCTGGCGCATCGAGGTCGAGTTCCTGGCTCGCCGCGCGACTCCAGCCTAAGCGATCAACCACATGTAATCATGGAGAAAACGATGCTTGACCATGTCTCGATCGGCGTCCGCGACAGCAGCACCTCGAAACGCTTCTACGACGCCGCGCTGCAGCCGCTCGGCTATTCCTGCCTTAGCCAGTCGCCCGGCTCGCTCGGCTACGGCGCGAAGACGGTGGAGCTCTGGGTCAATGAGGCCGGCCACCCGGTGCCGGCCGATAAGGACTCCGGCCTGCACTTCTGTTTCGCCGCACCGACGCGCGCCAGCGTCGATGCGTTTCACGCGGCGGCGTTGCGCGAAGGCGGCAAGGACAATGGCCCGCCTGGTCCGCGCACCGCCTATGGCGACAATTACTATGCGGCGTTCGTCATCGATCCTGACGGCTATCGCCTCGAGGCCTATTGCGGCAGAGCTGAATAGCCGGTTGAATTCGGCTACCTGCCGTTTCCACCGCTCCCGCTTTGCTCTACCAATTGTAGGGTTCGGGCTTCGCCCGGCGGGAGGGGGACCAGCGATGCCGAGCTTCGACAGCCTGTTCAACGCCTTCGTCACCATCCTGGTGACCATCGACCCGCCCGGCCTGGCGCCGCTTTTCCTCGCTGTGACACGCGGCATGAACCGCGAGGAACGTCAGCAGGTCTCGGTGCGCGCTTCGGTGATCGGTTTCCTGGTGATGGCGCTATTCGCCATTGCCGGTGCTTCGATCCTGTCGGTGTTCGGCATCACGCTGCCGGCCTTCCGCGTCGCCGGCGGCTTCCTGCTGTTCTTCATCGCCTTCGAAATGGTTTTCGAGCGCCGTCAGGACCGCAAGGAGAAGATCGGCGACGTCGCCATCACCAGGGACATGATCCACAACATCGCCGCCTTCCCGTTGGCGATCCCGCTGATCGCCGGCCCAGGCGCGATTTCCGCGACCGTTCTGCTGTCGGGACACTTCGAGGGTTTCAGCGCTCAAGCCGCGCTGGTCGGGATCATCGCGATCTGTCTTGTCCTCACCTATCTGGTCTTTGTGCTCGCCGAGCGCATCGACCGCATCCTCGGCCAGACCGGCCGCTCGATCCTGACGCGACTGCTCGGCGTCATCCTGGCCGCGCTTGCCGTGCAGTTCGTCGCCGACGGCGTCAGGGCGCTTATGGCTGCCTGAGCAGCATCCCTACTGCCTACTGCCAATTCCCCTTATTTCGCCGCTGTATCAACGACCTCGAAATCATGCGTCACGGTCGCCGTCTTGGCCATCATCGCCGTGGCCGAGCAGTATTTCTCGATCGACAGGTCGATCGCCCGTTTGACCTTGTCGCGCGACAGCGCGCGGCCCTTGACGATGAAATGCATGTGGATGCGGGTGAAGACGCGCGGCTCGGTTTCCGCGCGGTCGGCGTCGAGCTCGACCACGCAATCCTCGACTGCTTCGCGGCCCTTCTCGAGGATATGGACGACGTCATAGGCAGAGCAGCCGCCGGTGCCGATCAGCACCAGTTCCATCGGGCTCGGCCCGGGCGTCCGGCCTTCCGCCCCATGCGCGGTACCCAGCACCACCTTATGGCCGCTGCCGGACTCGCCGACAAAGGTGCGTTCCTCGACCCATTTGACGCGTGCTTTCACGATGACCTTCCTTGCGACTTTGCCTCGCAGCGGCCCGCTGCAAATGTTTGTTTGTACGCAATTCCGGACGGAAAGCCGCTGCACACCTTTCCTGGAATTGCTCATTGGCCGAACACGACCGCGTGCATGACACGGCCAGGCAGCAGCGTGAAGATGCCGGCGCCGACCAGGGCGAACAGATAAAGCCTGATCATAGCACTGCGATGCGCTGCGACGCGATGGCTGTGCGCGTACCACACCGCCAGCGGCACCGTGATCAGCACCAGGATCGACAGGAGATGGATCGGGCTGAACGGCCCGATCACCCGGAGCTGCTGGATCCAGAAGCTCGAAATGGCGATGACCAGCATCAGCGCCACCCACACATAGTCCATCACACGGTGCCGCGGCGTGCCTTTCGGCAGCGCCAGCTGGACGCCGCCGAAAGCCAGTGCGGCAAAGGCCGCGAACGCATGCCACGGGATTGGAAACGGCGAGGATAGAAGCGGCCCGAGCGACAACGCGCCTTCCCCTCAAATGATCATAGCGGGACGCCTAGAACGGAATCTCGTCGTCCAGCTCGCGCGACGCGCCGCCGCCACCGCCCCTAGAGCTGCCACCGCCACCACGGCTGAAGCCTTCATTCGGGCCGGACTGGCCGAAATCCGAGCCGCGGCTGCTGCCGCCCGAATAGCTGCCGACCTGGCCGCCGCCTTCGCCGCGCGCATCGAGCATCTGCAACTCGCCGCGGAATTTCTGCAGCACGACCTCGGTCGTGTAACGGTCATTGCCGGTCTGGTCCTGCCATTTGCGCGTCTGCAGCTGGCCCTCGACATAGACCTTCATGCCCTTCTTCAGATACTGCTCGGCCACCTTGGCGAGCTGGTCGTTGAAGATGACGACATTGTGCCACTCGGTCTTTTCCTTGCGCTCGCCAGTGTTCTTGTCGCGCCAGCTTTCCGACGTGGCGATGCGGATGTTGACGACCGGATCACCCGAATTCAGGCGGCGGATTTCCGGGTCCGCCCCGAGGTTGCCGACCAGAATGACCTTGTTGACGCTACCCGCCATCTTATTTCTCCGCGCTCATCCGAAACAAATCTAAGTCGCCGCACCTTACAGCCTGCGGGTCGCCACTGCCTGCAAAGGCTGGCTTTTCCCACAAGGTTTTTGTTCTCTTTTCGTTCTAACCATGACCGCCCGTTCTGTCAAGGAATGTCAGCAAAGGCACGATCGGGCCCGCATATCTCGATATGGCGATCAAATGCCGGCTTGCCAAATCAATAAGTATCGACTTATGTGTTTGGCCATGATCGAGACAGAGATTTTCCGGGCCTTGGCCGATCCGACACGGCGCGCCGTCTACGAGCGGATGGCGGCCGGCGAAATGACGGTGTCGCAGCTGCGCGCCGGCATGAGCGTGTCGCAGCCGGCGGTGTCGCAGCACCTTGCCGTGCTGCGCGGCGCCGGCCTCGTGGTCGAGCGGCGTGCCGGCCGCAACGCCTATTACCGCGCCGAGCCGCAAGGGCTCGATCCGCTGCTCGGCTGGATCGAGCGCTACCGCGCCTTCTGGCCGGAGCGGATCGAAAGGTTGAAGACGGTTCTGAAGGAAATGGACCAATGACGGCAACAAGACACCCGACAGCGGCCGATACGCCGCTCAGCTTCGAATGCGAGCTTGCCGATCCGCCGGAAAAAGTCTGGCGCGCGCTGACCGAGCCGGAACTGCTCGCCGCCTGGATGATGCCGAACGACATCAAACCGGAGGCCGGCAAGCGCTTCGCCTTTGCGGGACCCGATGCGGCGATCGAATGCGAGGTGCTCGACGCCGAACCGAGCAAGCTGCTGCGCTATTCGTGGCGGGAGCGGCCCCGCGTCGAAACTGCCGACCGCCGGCCGGCATTCGACAGCCCCGCCTTCGACAGCGTGGTCACCTTCACGCTCGCGCGGACGGTTTCCGGCGGCACGCATCTTCGCATCGTCCATGACGGCCTCGTGCCGGCAGCGCAGCCTGTCGTCGCCGTGGCCGGCGCCGGCTGCGGGCTGTCGCTCGATGCACGCAAGAAACCTATGGCCGCCAATGCGCCCTGCATGATGCAGCGCGCGGCCTGACCGAAGACAATCGAGGAGAAACGGCCATGAGCGCCCTTGCCAATCTGGTGCCGATGGTGATCGAGCAGTCGAGCCGCGGCGAACGCGCCTTCGACATCTTCTCGCGGCTGCTGCGCGAGCGCATCGTCTTCATCAATGGCGAGATCAATGACGGCGTCTCCGCGCTGGTCTGTGCGCAGCTCTTGTCGCTGGAATCGGACAATCCCGACAAGGAGATATCGATCTACATCAATTCGCCGGGCGGCGTGGTGACCAGCGGCTTCGCCATCTACGACACGATGCAGTACATCTCCTGCCCTGTGTCCACGGTCTGCATGGGCTTCGCGGCGTCGATGGGCTCCTTCCTTTTGATGGCCGGCTCGCCCGGCCGGCGCATCGCGCTGCCCAACACCAGGATCGTGCTGCATCAGCCGCTGGGCGGCTTCCAGGGTCAGGCCTCCGACATCCAGCGCCACGCCGAGGACATTCTGCGCACCAAGCGCCATATGACCGAGCTCTACGCAAAGCATTGCGGCCGGACCTACGAAGAGGTGGAACGCACGCTGGACCGCGACTATTTCATGACAGCCGAGGAAGCGAAGGCCTGGGGCCTCGTCGACCATGTCTACGACACGCGCAAGAAGGCGGCCTGACCGCGCGGCAAATTGATTGCGGCGTGTCTGGCCTCGCCTCCGGCGCGTCTCTATAGTCCGCGCATGATCCGAGACCGATCCTTGACGAGTCTGGGCATTGCCGTCGCCGCGCTAGCCGGCCTGCTGGCGGCCGGCGCCGCTGCTTTTGCCGACGACAATTCGACACAAAAACTGCCCGGTGTGAGCGGCGACTATCGCATCGCCAAACCTGCGCCACAGCCGGAACCTGACGACGCGCTGCCCACCGGCAGCAACGGCACGTTTAAGATCGGCGACACCGATGTCAGGGTTTCCGGCAGCATAACCATCGACATGGGAACGGGCGGCATCAGGCCTCCCAGCCACTGATTGGCGATATGCCACAAAATGTAAGCCCCGCCACTGCTTCCGCAGGTGGACGGGGCTTTCATGGATTTCAAACCCAACTTTTGCCGGGAGTGGACTGCCGGCGTTCGATTTCGGATGCACCGCGGCTTTCAGCCGACGATCCGACTATAGTCTCTAATTGTAGGAATCGGCAGGTCACGGTTTGTCGGGTGGCGCTCACGCCTACCCTGGCACTTATGCCCGCCGCGGCTCCATCGCGTCGTGGAGCCTCAAGGGACTGTCCGGTGGCGTCATGCTCCGCTCCTTCTGTCCGTTGCGACCATCGTCCTACGAAGCTCTAATCGCCAATGCCTGCGGCGTCTCGCAGGCCACCTAAGGGGCGGCGAGGCCATCCAGAGACGGCCGGCTTCGCTGACGCCCCGAGACTGCCCCCGTGGGTCGCCGGCGTCAACCGTTGAGTAGCCGGTTATCGAAAAATGTGATCGTCAGGAGGTTACGTGCGGGTAAGTCGATCGCTTCAGTGGGTCGATGAAGCGGATATCGGGGGAGCGGCTGTTTCCACAGCGCTTTGTCAGGAGCGTGTTCGATCTTTGTTCTTTCCGCTTGCCCGCCCGCGCGAAAGGCGGTTAAACGCTTGGGTCGAGAGCGTAGCGTCACTCGACGCGGCGGCAAAATTACCTACATAGGGGATGGCCGGGACAGACCCGCCAATCCAGCAAATTCCAGACCTGAGGCGGCGACCGGCAATGGCCGACCAAAAATACCTTTCCATTCGCGGGGCGCGCGAACACAATCTCAAGAACGTCGATCTCGACCTGCCGCGCGACAGCCTGATCGTCATGACCGGGCTGTCTGGATCCGGCAAGTCGTCGCTTGCCTTCGACACCATCTATGCCGAGGGCCAGCGCCGTTATGTCGAGAGCCTGTCGGCCTATGCCCGCCAGTTCCTGGAGATGATGCAGAAGCCGGACGTCGACCAGATCGACGGCCTGTCGCCCGCCATCTCCATCGAGCAGAAGACCACCTCGCGCAACCCGCGCTCGACGGTCGGCACCGTCACCGAAATCTACGACTACATGCGCCTGCTGTTCGCGCGCGTCGGCGTCCCCTATTCGCCGGCGACCGGCCTGCCGATCGAGAGCCAGACGGTCAGCCAGATGGTCGACCGCGTGCTGGCGCTGGACGAAGGCACCCGTCTTTACCTGCTGGCGCCGATCGTGCGCGGCCGCAAGGGCGAGTACCGCAAGGAGCTGCTGGAGCTGCAGAAGAAGGGTTTCCAGCGCGTCAAGGTTGACGGCGTCTTCTACGAGATCGCCGACGTGCCGGCGCTGGACAAGAAATACAAGCACGACATAGACGTGGTCGTCGACCGCATCGTCGTGCGCGGCGATCTGGCGACGCGGCTCGCGGATTCGATGGAAACCGCGCTGAAGCTCGCCGACGGGCTGGCGGTGGCCGAATTCGCCGACCGGCCGCTCGACGCCAGCCAGACCGGCGAGGACTCGGTCAACAAGTCGAAGAACGAGACGCATGAGCGCATCATGTTCTCGGAAAAATTCGCCTGCCCGGTATCCGGCTTCACCATTCCGGAGATCGAACCCAGGCTGTTCTCCTTCAACAATCCGTTCGGCGCCTGCCCGACCTGCGATGGCTTAGGCAGCCAGCGCGCCATCGACGCCAATCTCGTCGTGCCGGACGAGAATGTCTCGCTGCGCGACGGCGCCATTAGCCCATGGGCGAAATCGACCTCGCCCTATTACGCGCAAACGCTGGAAGCGCTCGGCAAGGCCTATGGCTTCAAGCTCGGCGACAAGTTCAAGGATCTGAGCGCGGAGGCGCAGCAGGTCGTGCTGCACGGCACGGGCGAGCGCGAGATCACCTTCCAGTATGACGACGGCTTGCGCTCCTATAAGACGACCAAGACCTTCGAGGGCGTCATTCCCAATCTCGAGCGGCGCTGGAAGGAAACGGAATCGGCCTGGATGCGCGAGGAGATCGAGCGCTTCATGTCGGCCACCCCCTGCCCCGCCTGCAACGGCTACCGGCTGAAGCCGGAAGCGCTCGCCGTGAAGATCGCGGGAAAGCACATCGGCGAGGTCACCGAACAGTCGATCCGCAAGGCTGACCAATGGTTCACCGACCTGCCGGCTGAGCTCAACGAGAAGCAGAACGAGATCGCGGTCAGGGTGCTCAAGGAAATCCGCGAGCGGCTGCGCTTCCTCAACGATGTCGGCCTCGACTATCTGACGCTGTCGCGCAATTCCGGCACGCTGTCGGGCGGCGAGAGCCAGCGCATTCGCCTCGCCTCGCAGATCGGCTCCGGCCTCACCGGCGTGCTCTATGTGCTGGACGAGCCGTCGATCGGCCTGCACCAGCGCGACAATGCGCGCCTGCTCGACACGCTGAAGCACCTGCGCGACATCGGCAATACGGTGATCGTCGTCGAGCATGACGAGGACGCAATCCTGCATGCCGATTATGTCGTCGATATCGGTCCGGCCGCCGGCATCCATGGCGGTGAGATCATCGCGGAAGGCACCCCGCAGCAGATCATGGCGACGCCCGCCTCGATCACCGGCAAATATCTGTCGGGCGAGCTTGAAGTCGCGACTCCGGAGGTGCGCCGCGAGGCGAAGAAGAACCGGCGCATCAAGGTCGTCGGCGCGCGCGGCAACAATCTGAAGAACGTGACGGCGGAGATCCCGCTCGGCACCTTCACCTGCGTCACTGGCGTGTCCGGCGGCGGCAAGTCGACCTTCCTGATCGAGACGCTGTTCAAAGCGGCCTCGCGCCGCATCATGGGCTCGCGCGAGCATCCCGCCGAGCATGACCGCATCGAGGGGCTGGAGTTCCTCGACAAGGTCATCGACATCGACCAGTCGCCGATCGGCCGCACACCGCGGTCCAACCCGGCCACCTACACCGGCGCCTTCACGCCGATCCGCGACTGGTTTGCCGGACTGCCGGAGGCCAAGGCGCGCGGCTATCAGCCCGGCCGCTTCTCCTTCAACGTCAAGGGCGGCCGCTGCGAGGCCTGCCAGGGCGACGGCGTTATCAAGATCGAGATGCATTTCTTGCCCGACGTCTATGTCACCTGCGACGTCTGCCACGGCAAGCGCTACAACCGCGAGACGCTGGACGTGCTGTTCAAGAGCAAGTCGATCGCCGACGTGCTCGACATGACCGTCGAGGAAGGCGTCGAGTTCTTCTCGGCGGTGCCCGGTGTGCGCGACAAGCTGGAGACGCTGAAGCAGGTCGGCCTCGGCTACATCCATATCGGCCAGCAGGCGACGACGCTGTCGGGCGGCGAGGCGCAGCGAATAAAACTCGCCAAGGAGCTGTCGCGCAAGGCGACCGGCAAGACGCTCTACATCCTCGACGAGCCGACCACCGGCCTGCACTTCCACGATGTCGCCAAGCTGCTCGAAGTGCTGCACGAGCTGGTCGACCAGGGCAACACGGTGGTGGTGATCGAACACAATCTCGAGGTGATAAAAACCGCTGACTGGGTGCTCGATCTCGGCCCCGAAGGCGGCGACGGCGGCGGCGAGCTGGTCGCCTCGGGCACGCCGGAAGCGATCGTGCGCGAAAAGCGCAGCTACACCGGCCAGTTCCTGAAGGAGCTCCTGGAGCGCCGCCCCGGAGGCAAGCGCGAAGCGGCGGAGTAACAGAGCGGGCCGGCGGGCGTTTGGAAGAGTCTCGAATGAAGATCAGACAAGCGCTTGCCGGTGATCTCCAAGCCGTCGTCGCATTGACCACACCCGCCTACGCCCCCTACACCGCCCTGTTCGGCGCCCCGCCGATCCCGGTGACGGAAGACTACGCGCCGCGTATCGAGCGCGGCGAAATCTGGCTGCTGGAGGAAGGCTCCGAACTGGCCGGGCTGATCGTGCTGGAATGGCATCCTGACCACTCCATGATCTTCAGCGTTGCCGTCGCGCCGGCCTTCCAAGGCAAGAAGCTCGGCATCAAGCTGTTAAACTTCGCCGACGAGCAGGCGCGGTCTTGGGGGCTGCCGGAAGTGCGGCTCTACACCAATTCGCGCATGGAGCGGAACATCGCGCTCTATTCGGCCTATGGCTATCGCGAGACCGGCCGCCGGCCGAACCCCTATCGGCCGGGGTGGACGGTGGTGGACATGTCCAAGCCGGTCGACAAAGCCGCCTGATCCTATTTTTGAAACCGGGAGGAAGATGATGACCAGCCAAGGAAAGATCCGCTCCGGCATGGGCGGTTGGACCTTCGAACCGTGGGATACCTCCTTCTATCCGGACAAGCTCGCCAAGGGCAAGCAGCTCAACTATGCCAGCCGCCAGGTGCCGACCATCGAGGTCAACGGCACCTATTATTCCAGCTTCAAGGAACCGACCTTCGTGAAATGGGCCGGCGACGTGCCGGACGGTTTCGTCTTTTCGGTGAAGGGCAACCGCTTTGTCACCAACCGCCGTGTGCTCGGCGAGGCCGGCGAATCGATGATGCGCTTCCTAGGCTCCGGCATCGCCGCGCTGGGCGAGAAACTCGGGCCGATCCTGTGGCAGTTCGCGCCGACGAAGAAGTTCGATGCCGACGATTTCGAGGCCTTCCTGAAGCTGCTACCTGAGAAGCAGAACGGCGTCACACTGCGCCATGCGCTCGAGGTGCGGCACGACAGCTTCATCGTGCCGGAATTTCCCGCGCTCGCGCGCAAATACAATGCCGCAATCGTCTATGCCGACCACGCCAAATATCCGGCGATCGCCGACGTCACCGGCGATTTCGTCTATGCGCGCCTGCAAACTGGCAGCGACGGCAATCCCGACTGCTACACGCCAAAGGAGCTCGACGAGTGGGCGGCGCGGGCAAAGACCTGGGCGGAAGGCAAGCAGCCGGCCGACCTGCCGCGCGCCGATCCCAACACCGATGCGCCGGTCAAGCCGCGCGACGTGTTCGTCTACTTCATCACTGAAGGCAAGGTGCGCGCCCCCTTCGGCGCCATGGCGCTGATGAAGCGAGTAACCGATTAAAGCGGCGAGCCTTCACTGCGGCCATATCCTTTTGTTTCAGCGTCGGATTTGCCTTCTTGGTGTCGGAGACACTTGCGTAACTCCGCCGGAACTTGCCGGGCATCTCGACCGTTTTGCCTATCTCGGCCGGTTTTCATAGCGGTTGGGTGCCGAGCGCTGGCCAGGGATGCGTATCGGAGAACCCGAAGAAGCGAGGTAGACATGGCTGTCATCCTCATCGGGGCGTTGCTTACAGTCGCCGGGGTTGTGTACATGGCGGGTGCAGTCCTCTGGCGCGGGCGACTCAGCGATCCGGGACCTGCAGCGTTGGATCGCCCGAATCCATACCTCGCAACGCCTGGCCCGACACTCGAGCCACGCCGGCGCGGCCTCGGTTTCCTCGGCCTTGCACAGAATTGGCCAGGTCTGCTGATGATGGCGATCGGCCTTATCCTGCTGTTGTCGGTAGTGATCCTATAACGCAGGAATTCCGGCATCTTCACCGCTATCGTAACGTAATCGATACTTCCTTGCTGCATTAACGCATCTACGCCAGGTTGCAGAGACCCGGCGCGGCAAGGACGGATGCATGCTGCTCGACTACAACTCATTGCTGCTGGCCGTCGGCTTCTCCGCTGCCTGTCTCAGCCTGACCCTGTTCGGAACCTGGCTGACCGCCCGCTCCGACAAGTTCCTGCTGACATGGGCGATCAGCGTGCTGGTGGTGGTGGCCGAGGTGTTTGTCTATGACGCCTATATCGCAGCGCCCGGAACGGGTCTCGGCATCCTGACGCTGGCGCTGCTGCTGCTTGGCTTCTCCGTGATGCTGGGCGCCGCCCACCAGTTCCGGACCGGCCGCTCGCCGCTGCCGCGCATCGCGCTTGGCGCCGGCATCTCCTTTGCTCTGGCACTGCCGCCAATGGCGCTCGGTTATGACGGGCTGGGCTTCATGCTGGAGAACTCCCTCGCCGCGCTGCTCCTGTTCGGCACCGCGTATGAATATTGGAGGGGCCGCGCGGAGGCGCCGGCGCAGCTCGTTGGCGTGGCGCTGCTCTATTCGCTGACGGCTGCATCCTTCGTATTGTGCGCGGCAGTGCTCGCATGGGACGGCAAGCTTGTCCTTGGTCACGCGCCAAGCAACTGGGCCGAGGATCTGAGCCTGGTCATCGTTATCGCCTCGATGACCGGCATCGGCGCGCTGTCGCTGGCGCTCAACCAGGGGCGGCTTGCGCGCCACCACAAGCGCGAGGCTGAGACCGATGCGCTGACCGGGCTGCTCAACCGCCGCGCGCTGTTCGATCTGCACGGCAAGGTGCCCATCGGCGCCTTCATGGCGGTGGTGGTTTTCGACCTCGACGGCTTCAAGGCGATCAACGACCAGTTCGGCCACGCCGCCGGCGACGAGGTACTGAAGGTCTTCGCCGAAGAACTGTCCGGCAATCTGCGCCCGAACGATGTCGCCGCCCGCATGGGTGGCGAGGAATTCGCGCTCGTGCTCAAACGCGCCTTGCCCGAAATGGTGGAGGGTACGGCCGAACGGATAAGGATGGCCTTCGCGGCCCGGACGATCGAAACCGAGGCCGGCCGGCTGACATGCACGGTGAGCGCCGGCTTCGCCTTCGGCAGCAGCGAAGGCATGAGCTTCGACAAGGTGCTGAGCGCCGCCGACAAGGCGCTTTACGCAGCCAAGCGCGGTGGGCGCAACCGCGTGCTCGACTTCCGCCGCTGCGCTTGAAGCTTGGAAACTTAACCCGTCAGTGGCGTCCGATCACTTCGTTGTAGGCGTCGAGGTCGACGTAAAAGACCTTGGTTATTTCTCCGAGCAGATCGTCCTCGTCATAGCCTTGCGACATCAGGATGTTGATCGCCGTCATGATGTCGACCCGTTCGGTGAGGCGTCGCTTCTGATAGTCCTCGACAAAACGTTCCATCGCCTTCCCCTGGCAAGTTCTTTGTTGGACGCATTGACCGACAATCACTGCGGGGAAAGCTAGGCAGGTTTGCTTGCGTGGAACTTGCCGACCGAGCCCGTCCCTTCTCCTCATTCGTGACTGACACGGAAAGCGGCCGACTCACCAAGCCGAGGAAAGACTAGCATGTGGTCATTGATGCGCCAGCGCCATCCATCACTTCGTAATCCTTGGGCGTAGCGACGCGAAGCGGAGCGCAGACCCAAGGATCCATGCCGTTACTTCCAAGCGTCAGTAACGGTGCAGAACTCGGAATGGTTGGGGCGCAGCACAGAGAATCTATTCTGCAGCGCAGCATTCTTCGACCAACGTCACCGCATGGATCCTTGGGTCTACGCCGCGTCGCTTCGCGTCGCTACGTCCATACATGACGATGCGGGAGCCGCCGCACACTTGAGCTACACTACACTGTAAGGAACTTCCTTACGTCCGCCCGGTCCAGATCCTCGGCCGGTCCGGTGTGCACGATCTGGCCGCGGTCCATGATGTTGACCTCGTCGGCAAGCTCGCGGCAGAAGTCGAGATATTGCTCGACCAGCAGCACGGCGATCCCCGCCTGGTCGCGCAGATAGCGGATGGCGCGGCCGATGTCCTTGATGATCGACGGCTGGATGCCTTCGGTCGGCTCGTCGAGCACGAGCAGCTTCGGCCGCATCACAAGGGCTCGGCCAATGGCAAGCTGCTGCTGCTGGCCGCCGGAGAGATCGCCGCCGCGCCGCGACAGCATCTGCTTCAGCACCGGAAACAGCTCGAAGACATGCGCCGGAACATTGCGGTCGGCGCGCTTCAGCGGCGCGTAGCCCGATTCCAGATTCTCGCGTACCGTGAGCAGCGGAAAAATCTCCCGGCCCTGCGGCACGAATGCGATGCCCGACCGGGCGCGGTCATACGCCGCGCTCCGGTCGAGCGCCTTCCCCTCGAAGGCAACGCTTCCGCTCGTCAGCCGGTGATGGCCGACGATCGATCTCATCAAACTGGTCTTGCCGACGCCGTTGCGGCCGAGCACGCAAGTGATCTTGCCGGCACCCGCCTTCAGCGAGACGCCGCGCAGCGCCTGGGCGGCGCCATAGTGGAGCGTGGCATTGGAGACTTCGAGCATGATCAGCCCCTTCTCCAGCGTTTCAGGAAAGCAAAATCGAAACGGTGGAACGGAACCCGCCAGACCATGTTCAGCGCCCCAGATAGACTTCGACGACGCGCTCGTCGGCCGAGACAAAATCGAGCGTGCCTTCGGACAGCACCGAGCCCTCATGCAGGCAGGTGACCTTCACGCCAAGCTCGCGCACGAAATGCATGTCGTGCTCGACCACGATCACCGAATGGTCGCGGGCAATGTCCTTGAGCAGCCGCGCGGTCTCCTCGGTCTCGGCGTCGGTCATGCCGGCGACCGGCTCGTCGACGAGGAGCAGCTTCGGGTCTTGCGCGAGCAGCATGCCGATCTCCAGCCACTGCTTTTGGCCGTGGCTCAAATTGGCGGCGAGCTCGCCGCGCTTGTCGCCGAGACGGATGATGCCGAGGATATCGTCGATGCGCCGCGCCTCGACAACAGAGCGGCGATGAAACAGCGCCGGGAAGATCGAGCGCGGCCCTTTCAGCGCCAGCAGCAGATTGTCCTCGACGCTGTGGCTTTCGAAAACGGTCGGCTTCTGGAATTTGCGGCCGATGCCCATCATGGCGATCTCGGCCTCGTCATGCCGGGTGAGGTCGACCTGGCCGTCGAAGAAGACCTCGCCCTCGTCCGGCCGCGTCTTGCCGGTGACGATGTCCATCATCGTCGTCTTGCCGGCGCCGTTGGGTCCGATGATCGCCCGCATCTCGCCCTTGTCGAGCACCAGCGACAGGTTGTTGATGGCGCGAAAACCGTCGAATGAAACCGAGACGCCGTCGAGATAAAGGATGGTGTTCGACTTGCTCATGGCCGCTCACTCCGCCGGCTGCGGCTCGGGGCCGGAGGCCGACCATGCGCCGGGCGTTCTCGCCGCCGAGCGCACGATCTTCGGCGGCGGCGCCACGGGATCTGCGCCGGCTTCCTCGGCGAGCGAGGCCGCGCGCAATGCCCTGGCCTTGCCGCGCCAGCCATCCCAGGTGCCGACGACACCCTTGGGCAGGAACAGCGTGACGGCGACGAACAATCCGCCCAATGCGAACAGCCAGAATTCCGGCAGCACGCCGGTGAACCAGGATTTTCCCGCGTTGACGAGCAGCGCGCCGATGATCGGACCGACGATGGTGCCGCGCCCGCCGACGGCAGTCCAGATCACCACCTCGATCGAATTGGCCGGCTCGAACTCGCCTGGATTGATGATACCGACCTGCGGCACATAAAGCGCGCCGCCGATGCCCGCCATGATCGCCGAGACGGTGAAGGCGAACAGCTTGACGTTCTCCGCCCGCCAGCCAAGGAAGCGCGTGCGGCTTTCCGCGTCGCGCACCGCCATCAGCAACTTGCCGTATTTGGAGCGCACGATCGCCGCCGTGACGAAGACGGCGAGCGCCAGCGTGACGGCGCTCGCCGCAAACAGCGCCGAGCGCGTCGCGTCGGCCTGCACGTTGAAGCCGAGAATGTCCTTGAAGTCGGTGAGGCCGTTGTTGCCGCCAAAACCCATGTCGTTGCGAAAGAAGGCAAGCAGCAGCGCATAGGTCATCGCCTGGGTGATGATCGAGAGATAGACGCCGGTGACGCGGCTGCGGAAGGCGAACCAGCCGAAGACGAAAGCGAGCAGGCCCGGCACGGCGAGCACCATAAGCGCCGCGAACCAGAAATGGTCGAAGCCGTACCAGAACCAGGGCAGCTCCTTGTAGTTCAGGAACACCATGAAGTCCGGCAGGATCGGGTTGCCGTAGACGCCGCGCGAGCCGATCTGGCGCATCAGATACATGCCCATCGCATAGCCGCCGAGCGCGAAGAAAGCGCCGTGGCCGAGCGAGAGGATGCCGCAATAACCCCAGACGAGATCGAGCGCGAGCCCCAGCAGCGCATAGCAGAGATATTTGCCGAGCAGCGCCACGATGTAGGGCGGCATGTAGAGGGCGCTCGCCGGCGAAACCGCAAGATTGAGCAGCGGCACGACGACGGCCGCCGCCAGCAGGACGAAGACGGCAATCACGATACGCCGGTCGGCGCCGAAGAGGCGTTGAGCAATCATGCTTCCACCGCCCTGCCCTTCAGCGCGAACAGGCCGCGCGGGCGCTTCTGGATGAATAGGATGATGAGCACCAGCACGACGATCTTGCCGAGCACGGCGCCGGCATAGGGCTCAAGGAACTTGTTGACGATGCCGAGCGAGAAGGCGCCGACCAGCGTGCCCCAGAGATTGCCGACGCCGCCGAAGACGACGACCATGAAGCTGTCGATGATGTAGCCGCGGCCGAGATTGGGTGAGACGTTGTCGATCTGGCTGAGCGCGACACCGGCAATGCCGGCGATGCCGGAGCCGAGCGCGAAGGTTAGCGCGTCGACCCATGGCGTCCTGATGCCCATCGATGCGGCCATGCGACGGTTTGCGGTGACGGCGCGCATCTGCAGCCCCCAGGGCGTGCGCTTCATGACGTAAAGCAGCACCGCAAACATCAGGAGCGCGAACATCAGGATCCACAGCCGGTTCCAAGTGATGGCCAACTGGCCGATATCGAAAGAGCCGGACATCCAGGACGGATTGCCGACGTCCTGGTTGGTCGGCCCAAAGATGGTCCGCACCGCCTGCTGCAGGATCAGCGAGACGCCCCAGGTGGCCAGTAGCGTTTCCAGCGGACGACCATAGAGGAAGCGGATGATGCCGCGCTCTATGGCGAGGCCGACCAGTGCAGCGACAAGGAAGGCGAGCGGCAGCGCGATGACCAGCGACCAGTCGAACAGGCCGGGGAACGAGGTGCGGATCACCTGTTGGACGACGAAGGTGGTGTAGGCGCCGAGCATCACCATCTCGCCATGCGCCATGTTGATGACGCCCATGACGCCGAAGGTGATGGCAAGCCCGATCGCAGCCAGCAGCAGCACCGATCCGAGCGAGATGCCGTACCAGATATTCTGCCCGGCATCCCACAGCGCCAGCGTCGAATTGATATGTCCGATGGCACCGGTCGCCGCGTCCTTGACCGCGCCCTGCGCGTTGGCCTCGACCGAGGTCAGCAACGACAGCGCGTCGCGGTCGCCGCGCGCCGCGATGACCGAGATCGCCGCCAGCTTGTCGGCCTCGGGCTTGTCGGAAATCAGGACGGACGCCGCGCGCGCCTGTTCGAACATCGACTTGACGGCGCCGTCGGTCTCGGCGGCGATTGCTGCGTCGAGCGGCTCGAAGTTCGCAGCATCGGGCGTCTTGAACATGGTCGCCGCGGCGGCGAGGCGCACGGCCGGGTCCTTGGCGCGCAGCGTCAGCGTGCCCAGCGCATCGCGGATCGTGCGGCGCAGGCTGTTGTTGACCTTGATCTTGGTGAGGTCGGTCTTGGCGGCATCGGCGGTTTTCTCGCCGCTCAACGGATCGAGCAGTTCGATGCCGTTGCCGGCCTCCTTGCCGATGAAGACCTGGGAATCGGCCTTGCGGATATAGAGATTGCCTTCGGCGAGCGCCGAGAGCGGACGTTCGACCGCCGGATCGCCGCCGGCGGCAAGCTCGCGCACGACGGCCTCTGTCGCCGAGAAATTTGTGGCGTTCGCGAATTTGGCGATGCTCGCGCGGAGATCGGCTTCGGCTGCCTGCGACGGCAAAAGGCCTGCCATCGTCAGCAGCAGCGTCATGCCGATTGCGCGCAACAGGATCATCGTCTTCAAGCTGATCGCGAAGGTTTGAGGGTTCTGCCCGGGCGGACCTGAAAGGCCCGCCCGGGCGACGGTCTCGGATCGTGGGGCCACACCGCGACCCGACAGACCTGGGAGGATCAGTTGGTGCCCTTGCCGCCGCACTTGCCGGTCGCGACGTTGAAGTTGCCGCAGTGCAAGGGCGCGCGCCAATCGGAGATCAGGTCCTTGGAATCCGGCAGGTAGTCGGACCATTCGTCGCCCATCACGAGGCCAGGCGTCTGCGAGACGGTCTCGAACTGGCCGTCGGCCTGGATCTCGCCGATCAGCACCGGCTTGGTGATGTGGTGGTTCGGCATCATCGTCGAATAGCCGCCGGTCAGGTTCGGCACCGAAACGCCGACCATGGCGTCGATCACCTTGTCCGGATCGGTCGTGCCGGCCTTCTCAACCGCCTTCACCCACATGTTGAAGCCGATGTAATAGGCTTCCATCGGGTCGTTGGTGGTGCGCTTGTCGTTCTTGATGAACTTGTGCCAGTCCTCGATGAACTTCTTGTTTTCGGGCGTATCGACGCTCTCGAAATAGTTCCAGGCGGCGAGATGGCCGACCAAAGGTCCGGTGTCGAGGCCCGCCAGTTCTTCCTCGCCGACCGAGAAGGCCATGACCGGGATGTCCTCGGCCTTGATGCCCTGGTTGCCGAGCTCCTTGTAGAACGGCACGTTAGCGTCGCCATTGACGGTCGAAACCACCGCCGTCTTCTTGCCGGCCGAGCCGAACTTCTTGATCGCCGAGACCTCGGTCTGCCAGTCGGAGAAGCCGAACGGCGTGTAGTTGACCATAATGTCCTCGGCCGGCACGCCCTTCGACTTGAGATAGGCTTCGAGGATCTTGTTGGTGGTGCGCGGATAGACATAGTCGGTGCCTTCGAGCACCCAGCGCTTCACCGAGCCGCCGTCGGCGCTCATCAGATAGTCGACGGCCGGAATGGCTTGCTGGTTCGGCGCCGCGCCTGTGTAGAAGACGTTGCGCTCGCTCTCCTCGCCCTCATACTGGACGGGATAGAAGAGGATGTTGTCGAGCTCGGAAAACACCGGCAGCACCGACTTGCGCGACACCGAGGTCCAACAGCCGAACACCGCCGCCACCTTGTCCTTCGAAATCAGCTCGCGCGCCTTTTCGGCGAAGAGCGGCCAATTGGACGCCGGATCGACGACGACAGGCTCCAGCTTCTTGCCGAGCAGGCCGCCCTTGGCGTTCTGCTCTTCGATCAGCATCAGCATGACGTCCTTGAGCGTCGTCTCCGAAATCGCCATGGTCCCCGACAGCGAATGGAGGATGCCGACCTTGATCGTGTCGTCGGCCGCCTTGGCGGGAGCCGACACCGACAGGCCGGCAGCGATCACGCCGGCCGAAAACATTTTTGTTATTGTCGAGAAATTACCCCTCATGATCCACGCTCCCAAGCTGGTTGTTTTGCATCGCGACATAGCGGTGCAAACGACGTGCCAAACGCAGCCACGTGGTGGGGTCAGGAGCGATAAGTCAGTTTTTACAGTTGCTTATCGCATCGCCGCCGAACATTTCGAGTTCCTGGTCTGCAAAATGATTTGAGAAAACTTTGCGCATTCCTGCCTAGATTTTGCCCAAATGGTAAAAATGCCCAATCTTTAAGCTCGGCTCCCCATGGGCAATTGAGCGGCAGTTGCGGGGCGGCAACAAAATGGGGCAAGGTCGCCGCCGAAATGAGCGACCTGATGGCTTTCCCAATTCGAATTGTTCTGAGCTTCCTGCTTCTTGTGTCGGCCGCAGGCGGCGCCCGCGCCGATTTCTCGGAAGGCAAGCTGCCCGACGGCATCTATCGCTGCGAGGTCTACCTGCTCGGCCTGTTCCTCAACCTCGGCGACATCACCATCAAGGGCAATGTCTACAGCGGCCCGGTGACCTTCGGCGCTTCGGGAACCTACAACTACCAGATGGACGCCAACGGCGAGATCAGCTGGCTCGGTCCGCTCGGCGGTTATACCAGCGGCGGCAACTCGATCTCGCTGACCCAGGCGACGTTGGATGACCCGTCCAGCCCGTCCTTCGACATCATCATGAAGCACCAGGACGGCGCCTTCACCGCCTCGACCTGCACGAAACGCTGATCGATAAAAAGGGCGCGGAACCCGTTCGGGTCCCGCGCCAGCAGGCAGTCGGGAGGACTAAATGCTTTTCGCCGACATTTGCGCCGCGATGTAGTCGGCCTGGCGGATGGCCAGCGACACGATCGTCAGCGTCGGATTTTCCGCGCCGCCCGTGGTGAACTGGCTGCCGTCCGAGACGAACAGGTTCTTGATGTCGTGCGTCTGGCCATGCTTGTTGACGACGCCGTCGGCCGGCTTCTCGCTCATCCGGTTGGTGCCGAGATTGTGGGTCGAGGGATAGGGCGGCGTCGGAAAAGTCCTGGTCGCCCCGACGGCGGCGTACAAGGCCTGGCCCTGCTTGTAGGCGTGATCGCGCATCGCCGTGTCGTTGGGATGGTCGTCGAAATGGACGTCGGCGATCGGCATGCCGTGCTCGTCCTTTTCGTCTTTATGCAGCGTGATGCGGTTCTCCTCGCGCGGCATGTCCTCGCCGACGATCCACAAGCCCGCCATATGGTCGTAGTGGTCGAGCGCCGTGGCGAAGGAGCGGCCCCAGCCGCCCGGATTGAGGAAGGCCGCCATGAACGGCAGGCCAAGAGACAGCGTCTCCATCTCGTAGCCGCCGACGAAGCCGCGTGACGGATCATGGCGCGCCTCGTCGCGGATGATGCCGGCCATGGTGGTGCCGCGATACATATGCACCGGCTTGTCGAAGACGGCGTAAACCGAGCCGGTGGTGTGGCGCATGTAGTTCCTGCCCACCTGCCCCGACGAGTTGGCGAGGCCGCGCGGGAATTTGCTCGATTCCGAGTTGAGCAGCAGGCGCGGGCTCTCGATCGAATTGCCGGCGACGGCGACGACGCGGGCCTTTTGTTCCTGCAGTTTGCCGTCCTTGTCGGCATAGACGACGCCCGTCACCTTGCCCGAGGCATCATGGTTGATCTTGATCGCCATGGAGTTTGGCCGCACCTCCAGATGGCCGGTCGCCTCGCCTTTCGGGATCTCGGTGTAGAGCGTCGACCATTTGGCCCCCCACTTGCAGCCCTGGAAGCAGAAGCCGGTCTGCTGGCAGGAGTTGCGGTCGTCGCGCTCAACCGAATTGATGGCCATGTTGCCGGTGTGGCATTCCTTGTAGCCGAGCTTGTCGGCGCCAGCCTTGAGCACCTTGAAATTGTTGTTGCCCGGCAGCCGCGGCCAGTTGTTGGTTCCCGTCACGCCCATCTTGGCTTCGGCCTTGGCGTAATAGGGCTCCATTTCGGCAAGCGTGACCGGCCAGTCGAGAAGGTTCGCGCCCTTCACCTTGCCGTAGGTCGTAAGCGTCTTGAATTCATGCTCCTGGAAGCGCAGCGATGCGCCAGCCCAGTGTGTGGTAGAGCCGCCGACGGACTTGACGATCCAGGCCGGCAGGTTCGGGAAATCCTTCGCCACGCGCCAGTCGCCGGATGTGGTGCGCTTGTCCTTCCAGGCGAGCTGCGTGAAGGAATCCCACTCGTCATTGATGAAGTCCTCATATTCGTGGCGGGCGCCCGCCTCGAGGATGACGACGTCGATGCCTTTCTGGGCGAGTTCGTTGCCGAGCGTGCCGCCACCGGCGCCCGAGCCGATGATGACGACCACGCCGTCGTTCTTGAGATCAAATTGTGCTGCCATGGTTTCCTCCCATGAAATCGTTCAGAAGCGGTTCAATCGGTCAGAAGCGGTTCAAGGACAGGGCGGCTCAGAGCCACTCGATGTCGTTGAAGCCGCGCGCGATATAGCCGCCCTTGGAGAAGGATTCGCCCTCGTAGCCGAAGATCGGCCACACCTCCTTCTGGTTGTATAGGCTGACGACGAGGCCGCCGCGCACCGCCTGGAAGAAGGGCGTCTTCTCGATCTCCTTGAGAAGCGCGACGCGCTGTTCTTCCCAGCCGAGCCCGCGATAGCCGCCCTTGCCGGCCTTCTTGTCGAGATCGGCGATGCCCTTCTCGATCAGTTCCTTGTGGGCCGGATCCTTGGCGGCCGTCTCGTCATGGCCCTTGACGGCAATGGCGTAATATTTGTCCGGCACCTGGTCGTGCGGGTAGATGTCGCGCGCCACCTGGATCAGCGTCGCCATCGTCTCGGGCTTCAGCGCCGAGGTTTCCAGGCCCCAGGCATGTTCGGGGCTGATGACGGCGCTGCCCGAAATGATGAGAAGCGCGCCTGCGCCGCCGCGTTTGAGAAGCTCGCGCCGCGAAAGGCTCAGCTTCCTCTCATGTGGCTTCCTCTCGTAGATCGTGACCATACCTTCCTCCCTGCTTGCTGTTCGCACTCTTGAAGAGTGCCGTTCTGGCGCCGCGCCGGTCCGCGGCCGGTTGTCCCCTATTGGAAGCGTCCCCCTCGCTGCAGAACCTCAATCTTGTAGCCGTCGGGGTCTTCGATGAAGAAGAAGCGGGCAATCAGCGCTGCGTCGCGGTTGAACTCGACGATCTTCTTCGGGTTGAAGCCGAGCGCGCCGAGCCGGTCGTGCTCGCTGTCGAGATCGGCGACCGAAACCGCGAGATGGCCGTAGCCGTCGCCCAGCGCATAGGGTTCGGTGCGACCTTTGTTGACGGTCAGCTCGACCTCGAACGGGGTGTCGGCATTGCTGAGATAGATGAGCGTAAAAGTCTCGAAATCGAGCCGCTGCGCGACATCGAGGCCGAAGGCCTTGCTGTAGAAATCGACTGACCGGGCCTCGTCGAGAACCCGGATCATGGTGTGGATCGCCTTGGCCAAATCGGACTCCGCAGCTTTTCGTGCTTTCGAAGCCGATTATGCGCGCCGGCGAAAAAAGGTGGTGGCAGCCGATTACCACGCATCCATTGCGAAAATTCCTGGTGTCGCTCACCCAAAGGACGAAAGTCCGATTGCCGGAACCGGCTGTCAGGTCGAAGATGAAAGCGCAGGCAGTGCTCAAGAGGCGCGAGACCGATCAATCGGCGCCCAAGGCCAACAAGAATGGGAGGGAACGATGTGCAGAGTCTTTGCCGGACAGGATCCGGAAGGCTACCGGCAGATCAACCGGTCGATCCGCATAGACGGGCATTCAACGAGCATCCAGCTCGAGGCAACGTTCTGGGCGCTGCTCGACGAGATCGCCGAGAGCCAGGGTTTGACGACACCCAAATTCATCTCGACGCTCTATGACGAGGCGATCGAGATCAACGGCCAGATTCCGAACTTCGCTTCGATGCTGCGCACGACGTGCGCGCTCTATCTGCGCGGCCACCGGCCGACAGCCGAAGGACAGGTAGCACTGAAGCGCGAAGCCGCTTAGGCAGTGACGGCGATTTCCAGCGCCAGCCGCGTCATGTCGGTGAACAGTGCCTGGCGTTCGGAATACTCGGTCTGCTCGTCAGTAGCGACGTGGTCGACCACGGTCAGCAGCGACAGGGCGCGCGCGCCAAACCGCGCCGAAATGCGGTAGAGCGCGCTGGTTTCCATATCGACCGCCAGCGCGCCGAGCGCCCTTGGCTCGTCGAATCGCGCGCGGCCGTCGGGGTGATAGAATACGTCGCTGCACACCGTCAGCCCGGCGCTGCAGGCGATGCCGAGATCGGCGGCCTGCTGCAATGCCAATGCATGGAGCGCCTGATCCGGTCCCGCCGGCCGGTAAAGCCCGAACACCTGCCCGCTGATTGCGCCCTCGGCACGGACGGCGCTGGAGATGACCAGGCCGCGCAGCGGAACCTCCTCCGACAGGGCCCCGCATGTGCCCGTGCGGATCAGTGTCTTGACGCCATAATAGTCCAGCAGTTCATGGGTGTAGATCAGGAAGGACGAGACGCCGATGCCGGTTGCCTGGATGCTGACCGGCTTGCCGCGGAAACGGCCGGTGAAGCCGAGAGCGCCCCGACGACGATTGACGCAGCGTGGTGCCTCCAGAAAAGTTTCCGCCATCCATTGAGCGCGCTCGGGATCGCCCGGCAACAGCACGGTTTCAGCATAATCGCCCCTGCCCGCCTCGATGTGCGGTGTCACGCGCTATCACCCCCATGATGGCACCCGTCCCTGACATCATGGCAGGGTCGCGCGGATGCGCAAGCGGTAGCTTTATTAGGATTCCAGCACGTCCTTGACGATGGTCGCCAGTTGCTTGAGCGAGAACGGCTTCGGCAGGAAACCGAAATGCGCATCGGCCGGCAGGTTTTTGGCGAAGGCGTCCTCGGCATAGCCGGAGACGAAGACGAACTTGATGTCCGGCTGGCGCTTGCGCAACTCGCCGAGCAGCGTCGGCCCGTCCATTTCAGGCATCACCACGTCGGACACGACGATGTCGACCTTGCCGCCGAGGCCCTCGAAGACCTCCAGCGCCTCGACGCCGGAGGACGCCTCGTGGACTGTGTAGCCGCGCGAGGTCAGCGCCCTGACGCCGCCCATGCGAACAGCATCCTCGTCCTCGACCAGAAGCACGGTCGCGGAACCTGAGAGGTCCTTCACCGTGTCGGCCGGTCTGGCCGGCGCCGCGGCAACCGCCGCCTCGACAGGCTCGCTCGCCTTCTTCACCTCCGCGACGTGGCGCGGCAGCAAGATGCGGAACACCGTTCCCTTGCCGACTTCGGAATCGCAATAGATGAAGCCGCCGGTCTGTTTGATGATGCCGTAGACCATCGAGAGGCCAAGGCCCGTGCCCTTGCCGACCTCCTTGGTGGTGAAGAAAGGTTCGAAGATCTTCTTCAGCACGTCCGGCGCGATGCCGCTGCCGGTGTCCTCGACCTCGACGAGCACATAGTCGGCCGGGGTAAGCTCCCGGTAGGCAAAGTATTTGCACTCCTCGGCCGCGACGTTGCGGGTGCGCACCGTAAGATCGCCGCCGGCGGGCATCGCGTCGCGCGCGTTGACGGCGAGATTGACCACCACCTGCTCGAACTGGCCGATGTCGACCTTGACCGGCCACAGATCCCGGCCGTGGTCGATCTTCAGACGGATGTCGTTGCCGACCAGGCGGGCGAGCAGCATTCTGAGGTCTGCGAGTACATCGGTCAGGTTAAGCACTTCCGGCCGCAGCGTCTGCTTGCGTGAGAAGGCCAGCAATTGCCTGACCAGCGACGCCGCACGGTTGGCATTCTGCTTGATGTTCATGATGTCGGGGAAGGACGGATCCGACGGGCGATGGTTGGTCAGCAGAAGGTCCGACGCCATGATGATGGCGGTGAGAACATTGTTGAAGTCGTGCGCGATGCCGCCGGCGAGCTGGCCGACCGCCTGCATCTTCTGGCTTTGCGCCATCTGGCCCTCGAGCGCCTTCTGCTCGGTGGTGTCGACCGCGTAGACGATGGCCGACTCCTCAGCCCCACCGCCGCCGGCGCCGTCGACGACGGCATTGACGTAAAAGCGTATGTGGCGCTCCTCATTGCCGGGCAGCAGCGAGTCGATCGGCTCGATATTGGCCTGGCGCTGCCGCGCCTTCTCGAAGGCGGCGGCAAAGGCCGGCCGGTCGCGCTCATGCACCACGGTTTCGAAGCGCGCGCGCCGGTCGACCGCGTCGCGGTCGACGACGGACGAAAACAGCGACAGGAACGGCGCGTTGGTGCGCAGGATGCGCCCACTGGCATCGACGCCGGCAATCGCCATCGGCGTCGAATTGAAGAAGCGGGTGAAGCGGACCTCCGAGGCGCGCAGGTCGGCGGAAGCGTCTTCGCCCTGGGTGCGGTTGAGCACGATGGTGCGGGTTGGGCCGTTCACGCCCTCGCGGCTCGCCGAAACGCGATGCATGAAGCGCACGGGCAGCGCCTGGCCACTCATTGTCGTGAGATCGAGGTCGATGACGGCATTGCGCGTGGTGCCGGGATCCGCCTTGACCGAGCGCACGAGCGCCATGCCGTCGCCGGCGACGATTTCCGGCAGCGTCACCGCGCCCGGGGTGAAGCTGGCCAGGTCGATGCCCAGCCATTCGGCGAGCGTCGCATTGATGTAGGTGACGCGGCCTTCCTGGTCGGCCGAGAAGAAGCCGGCCGGCGCGTGG
The DNA here is from genome assembly GCF_033977205.1 of Mesorhizobium album. Taxonomy (NCBI): domain Bacteria; kingdom Pseudomonadati; phylum Pseudomonadota; class Alphaproteobacteria; order Hyphomicrobiales; family Phyllobacteriaceae; genus Mesorhizobium; species Mesorhizobium album. The sequence continues at coordinate 123,100 of NZ_JAVIIW010000004.1, forward strand.
TCGAGGTGGTCTATCGCCTTTTGCAGGTCGAGGAAGAAGCGCTCCTGCTCCGCCCGCTCCTGCGAGATGTCGGCGATCTGCCAGGCGAGCATCGGCAGCCGCTCGCCCGGCACATTGAAGGCGCGGGCGCGGGCACGGTACCAGCGCGCGCCGGGCTCGGCTCCGGGCTTGATCGACTGCGCCAGCCTGAATTCGCCGTCGCCGGCCTGGCCGTCGCGCAGGCCCGAAGCCAGCCGATAGATGGTCATCGAGGCCTCGGGAACATCCGAAAGCAGCCCTTCGACAGTCTTGAGGTCGGCCGCCGATGCAGCGCCTGTCATGTCGGCATAGGCGCGGTTGGCGTAGATGACGCGACCTTTGGTGTCGGTGACCAGGAGACCTTGCGACATGGAATCGACGAAGGCTTTCGACAATTCGTCGCCGGTCGAGCGCGGGGCGATCTGCACGAAGCCGATCGCCGTCGCGAACAGGAAGCCGACGCCGATCATGGCGAGCACACCCAGCATGCCGAGCAGGAAGGGATCGCCGAGACGCTCGCGGAACAATCCGAAGACGATCGCGGCGCCGGTCAGTACGACGATGAAGACGATGAGCCTGGTGACGGCGCCCGGACGCGTGTTCTGGTCGATGATCGGTACCGGATAGAAATCGCCGCGCGTTTCCTTGGCCATGTGCCCCCTGCTCGTGATTCCGATGTCCCGACACCCGCGAACGGCAGGTTGAATCACATTCTCCTGTAGCGGAAAAGGCCCCGGCGGCAAATGTCCGATAAAATCAACGAATCATGTTTCAAACTGTTCACGATGCGTGATGCGAACTTGCGGCGAGACGCCGCGACGGTCTAGTGTCGCCTCACCTCACAAATGGCGCCTCACAAATGGCGATTGGGTGCACCGATGCTACAGTGGCTGGATAGCGTAGCGGGTCCGGGTTATGTCGCTGCAATCCTGTGGACGTTTGCGGCCCTTATCCTGCTGGTCGTGATCCTCCTCGTCATCAAGGTGGTCCGCAACCTGACCTTCGGAACTTTCGTGGCCGGCGGCAGGAACCGCAAGACGCGGCTCGCCGTCATGGACGCCACGGCCGTCGACAGCCACCGCCGGCTGGTGCTGGTGCGACGCGACGATATCGAGCACCTGATCCTGATCGGCGGACCGACGGATGTCGTGGTCGAACGCGACATCAGGTTGGCAGCGCCCCGCCGCCCGGCGCTGACCGGCGACGGCGGCCACCAGCAGCCTGCCGCGCCGCGCCCGCGCGCGCCTCAGCCCGCGCCGGCGAAACAGCCGCCGGCACCGGCGCCAGTCGCCGACCCCGCGGCGCGTCCACGCGCAGCGACGCCCGCCGCGCCCAAGCCGGCGGCGCCTGGCCAGCCGACCATAGCAAAGGTCATGCCGCTTCCCGCCTATGGAACGGCGAACGGCAGCGTCCGCCATGCACCGCCGCCGCCTTCCAACGATTCGATCGACGATACGCTGATGAACGAGCTCGAGGCATCGCTGGACGAGTCGCACCCCAAGCCGGCGAGCGGCAAGCCCGCGGCGAAGCCTTCGCTCGACGACGAGATGACCAAGCTTCTCGGTGAGCTTGCCAGCCACAAACGCTGACGCGGCTGGGTCTCAGGCTGCACCGTCGAGCGGCCATTGCCCGCCCTCCAGCGCCTCCAGGTAAGAACGAAAAATGGCCGGGAACCCCGGCCATTTTCTTAAATCTGATGCTTGCCTGTCCGCCTCAGTCGTCGCGGTAGACCTTCTCGCGGCGCTCGTGACGCTCTTGCGCCTCGATCGACAGCGTCGCGATCGGGCGGGCGTCGAGCCGCTTCAGCGCGATCGGCTCGCCGGTTTCCTCGCAATAGCCGTAGGTGCCCTCGTCGATGCGCTGCAGCGCCGAATCGATCTTCGAGATGAGCTTGCGCTGGCGGTCGCGGGCGCGCAGTTCGATGGCTCGGTCGGTTTCGGAAGAGGCTCTGTCGGCTAGGTCGGGATGGTTGGCGTTTTCTTGCTGGAGGATTTCGAGGGTTTCACGCGCTTCGCGAAGGATGTCATTCTTCCAAGTGATAAGCTTCTGGCGGAAGTATGATTTCTGCCGTTCGTTCATGAACGGCTCGTCTTCGGAGGGTACGTAATCGGCGGTAACGATATCGTTCATTCGACTCACCCAACAACCCCAAATTTGGCGCCTATATATTCGCGGACCGAAGGCTGCACAAGCGCAATCGACGATAGTTTCACGCAATTGTTAGTGCGGAGGGAGCCCAGCACAAACAGAGCCTTTCGCAGTAAGGGTACAGCCGAATTCCTATACGATTTGCTATGCTTGAGCGATGCCGGCCATTGTGCATGGGACGCTTCTCGTGGCTAATCCCATAACGTCGCGGACGGATTTTCGTTGCTTGGTAGCAGTGAGGGGATCGGTTGAGCAGACTTTATCTGTTGAGGCATGCAAAGGCCGGATGGGCGCTGCCGGGCGTGCGCGACTTCGATCGTCCGCTCGACGAATCGGGCATGGCCGACGCCGAGGCCATGGGCGATGTCATGCGGGGCCGCAACTATGTGCCGGATGTCACGCTTTGCTCCAGCGCCAAGCGGGCGCGGCAGACGCTGGAAGGGCTGGCGGGCCGCACCGATACCGGCCGGGTGCTGTTCTTCGACACGCTCTACAGCGAGGACGCCGCCGGCTATCTCGATATCATCCGCAGGAATGGCGGAACCGGCTCGCTTCTGGTGATCGGTCACAACCCGATGACGGAGGATCTCGCAATCGCGGTGTCAGGCGACGGCGACGAGACCGCGCGCGGCATGCTCAACCACGGCTTTCCCGCCTCCGGGCTCGCCGTGGTGCGTTTTCCCGGAAATCTCGGTGAAGCAGGTCCGGGCAATGGCTATCTCGAAGCTTTTCTAACCCCTGCCGATCTCTGACACCATTTCAAATGGCGGCTCCGGCGCCTATATCGGGGCCGACCAGCGCGCAGGGATTTGTTTTTGGCATCATCGCTGACCAATTTTACCGACGAGGCGAGGATTGCGCTCGACACGCTGTCGGGCCGCGCCGCCGGGCTCTTCTCCCCATCGCTGCGCCTGGGCGTCACCGGTCTTTCCCGCGCCGGCAAGACGGTCTTCATTTGCGCTCTTGTCCATAACCTGATCCATGGCGGGCGGCTGCCGCTGTTCGAAGCGCAAAAGTCAGGCCGCATCGCCCGCGCCTTCCTCGAGGAGCAGCCCGACGATGCCGTCCCGCGCTTCCAGTACGAGGACCATGTCGCGGCCCTGGTCGACGACCGCGTCTGGCCGGATTCGACGCGCGCCATTTCGGAACTCAGGCTCACCATCGAATATGAGTCGGCCTCCGGCTGGAACCGCCTGTTTTCGGCTGGAAAACTGTCGGTCGACATCGTCGACTATCCCGGCGAATGGCTGCTCGATCTGCCGCTGCTCGGCAAATCCTTCGCCGATTTTTCACGCGAGGCGATCGAGCTTGCGGCCCTGCCCGTCCGCTGCGACCTTTCGCAAGACTGGCGAGCGCTCGCTGCCCAAATCGATCCCGACACCGACGCCGACGAAATGACGGCGCGCCGTCTCGCCGAAAGCTTCGCCGCCTATCTCAAGGCCTGCAAGCTCGACGAGCGCGCGCTGTCGACGCTGCCGCCCGGCCGCTTCCTGATGCCGGGCGATCTCGAAGGTTCGCCGGCGCTTACCTTTGCGCCGCTGATGAAGCTTGCCGCGGGACGACCCCGTTCCGGATCGCTGCAGGCGATGATGGAGCGGCGCTACGAGGCCTACAAGACGCATGTCGTAAAACCGTTCTTTCGCGAGCACATCACCCGCCTCGACCGGCAGATCGTGCTGATCGACGCCATGCAAGCGCTCAATGCGGGCCCCGCCGCCATGGCCGACCTGGAACGGGCCGTCACGGAAATCCTGTCCTGCTTTCGTCCCGGCCGGGGCAATTTCGTCACCGACCTGTTTTCGAGGCGTATCGACCGCATCCTGGTCGCGGCGACCAAGGCCGACCAACTGCACCATGAAAGCCATGACCGGCTGCAGGCGATCGTGCGCCGGCTGGCGGACCGGGCGGTGGCGCGGGCGAATTTCAGCGGCGCCGATGTCGACGTTGTCGCCATGGCGGCGGTGCGCTCGACCCGCGAGGGCACGGTCAAGCAAGGCCGCGAGACACTGCCGGTGATCATCGGCATGCCGCTGAAAGGCGAAAAAATCAACGGCGAGACATTCGACGGCAAAATCGAAACCGCCATATTCCCCGGCGACTTGCCGGAAAAAGCCGATGCGGCCTTCGAACTTTCCGGATCGCAGCCGGAAGATAACGAACCGGCGATCCGCTTCGTGCGGTTCCGTCCGCCGAAGCTCGAGCGCACGGCCGAGGGCGTCACGCTCTCCCTGCCGCATATCCGGCTCGACCGCGCGCTGCAGTTCCTGATCGGAGATCATTTGGCATGAACCCGCCCCGCAAACCGGCGGCCTTCCGCATCGAGCCTGAGCCGGCGCCAAGGCAAGAGGCGCCGCGGAAGCATCGCGGCGAGGAACGGCCCCTGCGCAAGCCGCAAGCCGCCAGGTCCGATGTGGCGGTCGTCATCCCTTCGGAAATCGACGTCTTCGACGAACCCGACATCGAGCGGGCCGCACCGCCGCCGGCGACCGCTCCAAGGAAACGCTCGCTGCTGGCGCGCCTGTTCTTCGGCGCCCTCGGCGTGCTTATCTCGCTCGCGGTCGGCCTCTGGACGGACCAGCTCATCCGTGACCTCTTCGCGCGCGCCGAGTGGCTGGGCTGGCTGGCGGCCGGCGTGGCGGCGATCGCGCTTTTGTCGCTGCTCGTCATCCTGTTGCGCGAATTCCTCGCCATCGCGCGCCTCGCCGAAGTCGAAAAGCTGCAGCGACGGGCACTGGACGCAGTGGCGCGCGACGATCCCAAGGCGGCACGCGCCCTGGTTGACGAGCTTTCCGCCTTCGTCGCCGCAAAGCCTGAGACCGCGGCCGGCCGGCGCTCGCTCGCCGAATTGCGCGGCGAGATCATCGACGGCAGCGATCTGGTGCGGCTCGCCGAAACCGAGATCCTCTCGCCGCTCGATGCCCGCGCCAGGACGATGATTCTGGAAGCCGCGAAGCGCGTCTCGCTGGTGACGGCGGTCAGCCCGCGCGCGCTCGTCGACGTCGCCTATGTGGTGTTCGAAGCCGGGCGGCTGATCCGGCGTCTGTCGGAGCTCTATGGCGGCCGCCCCGGCACGCTGGGCTTCTTCCGGCTGGCGCGTGGCGTGCTCGCCCACCTCGCGGTGACCGGCTCGATCGCCGTCGGAGACAGTTTCGTGCAGCAGATCGTCGGCCACGGCCTTGCCGCAAAACTCTCCGCGAAGCTTGGCGAAGGCGTGGTCAACGGCATGATGACGGCGCGCATCGGCATTGCGGCGATGGAAACGGCTCGCCCGCTGCCATTCATCGCTGCGAAACGCCCGGGACTAGGCGATTTCCTCTCGGCGCTCACCTCCTTCGCGACACGCAAGGACGGCCAAAGCGAGCAATAAGGCCGAGCAACAAGGTAAATGGAGAAACGGCCACCGGTGACGAAGCATTAACCAATCTTGTTCATGGTCGTTTCTGTCCCAAGAACAGACTTTGTTGTGCCGGGTGTCGTCCATGAAAAGCGTGATCTTGTCCTGCGTCCTGCCCGTGACGGTTGCGGTTGCCGCGCCGCTCGGCCTCGTCGGAAAGGCCTTTGGGGCAGAGCCGGACAAGCAGTTTTTCCGTTCTGTCGAAGGCAAATGGGTCGGCCCTGGCGAAATCATCGCCGGCAAGTACAAGGGCACCAAATTCACCTGCAATTTCAACGGTTCTACGCCTGACGGCAAGGTCGGCATGACGCTCGACGGCGACTGCCGGGTCGGCATGTTCACCCAGAAGATGTCGGCGTCCGTCGAGCGCAAGGGCCGCGAAGGCTACAAGGGCAACTTCATGGGCGGCTCGTCCGGCAACGGGCTCGACATCATCGGCGGCAATGTCGTCGATCCGCAGAAGGTGGTCTTCACCATCAACCGCAACCAGTTGAACGGCGTCATGCAGGCCCGCATCCCTGACGACAATTCGATGACCGTGACGGTGGCCGTGCGCGTCGACAAGCAACTGGTGCCGGTCATCGGCATGAGCCTGAAGCGGGTCGACACGGTCGAGGTCGGCTCGATCGCGAAGAACTGAGCAGCGCGCTCAAGGGATAGACAAAAGGCGGCAGCCGATGGCTACCGCCTTCTTTCGTTTTTGACGACCTCGCTCAACCCTTGATGGCGGCGGTCACTTCGTCATAGGCCTTGCAGGCTTCGTCGAGCGTCGTGGCGTTCTGATACTTGGTCGTCACGGCCTGCACCTTGGCCGTCAGATCGGCCGCCTTGCTCGGATCCTTGGTGATCGCTGCCTGGAGCGCGGCGGCCATGTCCTGCGCCTTCTTGGCGGCGATCTCCTGCGTGCACTCCGGTCCCTTCGAACAGGCCGAGCCGGCCAGCGCCGCAACACCAACGGCGACGAGCAAAAACTTCTTCATGTCAATCATCTCCTCAAAAAAGGCAGCGGCCCATCGCCGCTGCCTCCCAATGGCCGAAGCCCAATGGCCAAAGCCGAGCGTGCCTTAACCTCCGATTGTGGCCGCACGCAACGACCGGGCCGCATAAACTTGTGTAACCAAGCTGGAATATCGCGGCGTTCCGGATTTAGCCCGCCTGTCAGCTGGAGCAAAGTCACCTGCGAGGCTGTAGCAGCGCCAGCACGACTGTCGATGCTGCAAGGACGACGGTAAGGGTCAAAGGCCCCGAGGCACCATAGGTATCCACGACATAGCCACCGACAACCGCGCCGATGGTGATGGCAACCTGGAAAGAGACGACCATCAGACTACCCGCTGCTTCCAGCGCATCAGGTGCCGCGCGGGACAGATTGGTCGGCAGCACCACCGGCGCCATGCCGAATGCCAAGCCCCAAAGGGTGACGAATCCAAAGGCAACGGCGATGTGCACGCCCCAAAGCACCAATGCCAGCGCCGCAAACGCCATCAACGCGGCGGTGCCCACGAGAGCCATGCGGATATTGGCATCGGCCATGCGGCCGCCGGCAATGTTGCCGATCACAGCGGCGATGCCAAATCCGAGCAGGGCTAAGGCAATTGGCCCGGTTGCAAGGAGCGTCACATGTTCGAGGAAGGGGCGTACATAGACGGACCCGGCAAAATGCCCTGTCATCAGCAAAAGAATGGCCAGCATGCCGAGTTGAATGCCACGCCGCCGTGTCAGCCGAAATACATCCGCAAGACTATTGCTGGCTGTGGCAGGCAGGGTTGGCAGGCTAAGCAACTGCAGCAACATGGCAATCACGGCCAGCCCCGCTGTCAAGGCCATGGCGCTGCGCCATCCCAGCCAGTCGCTGATCAACGCACCCACCGACGGTGCGGCAATGGTGGCGAGCGAGACGCCGAGGGTTACGACGGCCATGCCCCGACCTGTCGCATTGGCGCCCACCAGCCTGGCCACGACGGCAACCGAAAGTGCCCAGAAGGCGCTGATGGCGATTCCGAGCCCGGCCCGGCCTAACAGCAACAGCCAGAAATTGGGCGCAAACGCTGCAAGGATATTGGAACCGACCGCCAAGGCGCTGAGGCCAACCAGCACTGTCTTGCGGTTCAATCGGCCGATCAGAACATTGCTCAACATGGCCGTCACGGCGCCGACCGAAGCCGTGGCGGTGACGACCTGTCCGGCCGTTCCTTCGCTGATACCGAGATCGCGCGCCATCGGCGTCAACAGACCTGCCGGCAGGAATTCGGCTGACACCAAAGCAAAGCTGGTGGCCGCCAATGAAATCACCGCGAACCAAGTGGCTGCGTTCCACGTGGTTGGCGCGGCGGCATCGAGGTCTATCGCCGCGTCTTCAAGCTGTAATGTTGTGTCTGTCACTGAAAGATCTCCAAGTTCTGGAGATCTTAATAGACGAGTCTTTCCGGATGATATGTATCTTAAAATCCGAAATTCATGTCCATTCGTCCAGGAATTGTGCGCCGCACAACGCCTGGCGAGACATTGGTGATGCGCTTGAACGCGCGCGCGAAGGATGCTTCGCTATCATAGCCCAAACGGGTAGCGACCTCGGCAACCGACAAGCCGTTCTGCCCCAACAACTCGCGGGCAAGCTGCATACGCAGACGGGCGAGATAGTGTGCAGCACCCTCCCCTAATACAGCGCTGAAGCGCTCGGCGAAAATCGAGCGCGATTGGCCGGCCAGGCCGGCAAGGCTTTCCAAGGTCCAGTTATGGCCGGGGTCTCGGTGCATGGCTGCCAGCGCGCGGCCGATATGGGGGTCGCGGATAGCGGCGAGCCAACCGGTAGTCGAGGCTCCAGTACAATTGACCCAGCAGCGGATGAGCCGGGCTGTCAGCAAGTCCGCCATACGCGACAAGATGGTGGCGCTGCCCATCTGCGGTTGCGCGGCCTCCGCCGTCATAGCCGCCAGCAAAGGACCAACGACCGGGTCATTGCCGGCCACGTCGCACCCTTTGATGATAGGCGGCATCAACGTGATCAATGGGTTAAGCGCACAGGCGCCCAAGGCCATCGAGCCGCAGAAAAGGGTGCTTGTCGCGCCCGTCCCTTCCCGCACCACCTCGCAGACATTGCTCCCCAACTTGGTCACCTGGCAACCCTCGAGCGAGTCACCAACAACGTCCGGCGCACTGGCCAGCCGATGGGCGATGCCTTGTGGCAGCAGCACCAGATCGCCATCGCGCAACTCCTGCCAGCCCTCCGCTTCGGTATGGATCCAGCACGGACCCTGGCCGACAAAGTGAAAGCGAAGCAGCGGCTGTTGCGGAAAGGCGACGCTCCATGGATGTCGGAGTTCGCAGCGGCCATAGTTGACGCCACTCAAGCGAAAGTCTTGCAGGACTTCGCTGAGCGCATCGATCGGGATATGGGACGCCGAAGGCGATCGGGACGAATAGTCAGGCATTTGCCTATTATAGATGCCGAACGTCCGGCAGGCAAGCGGAGGCCGTTTCAACGGCACCCTACCATTCAAGTCAGTCCTCCCGCCCTTGCCTCTCGCTCCCGCTGCATGCAAGGAGTGCTTCCAGGAAACGGGACGACAGGCATGGCAGCTGAAGCATCAAGCGGCGATCTCGTACAGGTGGTGGCGCTGCTTGCTGCCGGCGTGGTCGCCGTCCCCATCTTCAAGCGCATGGGGCTGGGCTCCATCCTCGGCTATCTCGCCGCCGGCGTGGTCATCGGACCGTTCGGCCTGCGCGTCTTTTCCGAATCGGAAGCCATCCTTCACGTCGCCGAGCTCGGCGTCGTCATGTTCCTGTTTATCATCGGCCTCGAAATGCAGCCGTCGCGGCTCTGGGGCCTGCGCCGCGAGATCTTCGGGCTCGGCGCATTGCAGGTCGGCGTCTGCGCCATGCTTCTGACCGGCGTCGGACTGGCCGGAGGCTTTCCGATCGCGCAGTCCTTCGTCGCCGGCGCCGGCTTCGTGCTGACCTCGACGGCGATCGTCATGCAGCTGATCGAGGAACGCGGCGAGATCGCCACGCCCAAGGGCCAGCGCATTGTCTCGATCCTGCTGCTCGAGGACCTGATGATCGTGCCGCTTCTGGCGCTGGTCGCGTTCCTCGCGCCCGGCGGCACCGACACCACAGTGTCCCAACGGTTCACCGAGGTCGGCATCGGCGTCGCGGCAATCGTCGGGCTGGTGGTGGCGGGGCGCTATCTGCTCAACCCGCTCTTCCGCATCCTGGCAGATGCCCGCGCCCGCGAGGTGATGACGGCCGCCGCCCTGCTGGTGGTTCTGGGATCGGCTTTAGCCATGCAGCTTTCCGGCCTGTCGATGGCGATGGGGGCTTTCCTAGCCGGCGTGCTGCTCTCCGAATCGACCTTCCGTCACCAGCTCGAAGCCGACATCGAGCCGTTTCGCGGCATCCTGCTCGGCCTGTTCTTCCTTGCAGTCGGCATGTCGCTCGACCTCAGCGTCGTTGCCCATAACTGGCGGCTCGTCGCCATCTACGTCGTCGCCTACATGATCATGAAGGCGCTCGGCATCTACATCGTCGCGCGCATGCTCAAGAGCGGCCACCGCGAAGCGCTCGAACGCGCCGTCTTCATGGCGCAGGGCGGCGAATTCGCCTTCGTGCTCTATTCCTCGGCCGCCGCGGTTGGCATCATCGACGGCCAGGCCAATGCGACACTGACCGCCATCATCATCATCTCCATGGTGCTGACGCCCTTGGCAATCGCGGCGCTGCGCTACCTCACGCCGCGCGACGAGCAATCGCTGGAAGGCGTCGACATCGCCGACGGCCTCACCGGCAGCGTGTTGATCATCGGCTTCGGCCGCTTCGGCCAGATCGCCAGCCAGCCACTGCTTTTGCGCGGCCTTGACGTCTCGATCATCGACAACGAGGTCGAGATGATCCAGGCGGCGGCCGATTTCGGCTTCAAGGTCTATTATGGCGACGGCACGCGGCTCGACATCCTGCATGCCGCCGGCGCCGGCCGGGCACGCGCGGTGCTGATCTGCGTCGACAAGCCGGACGCCGCGGTGCGCATCGCGCAGCTCATCAAGGCCGAATTCCCGCTGGTCACTATCCTGGCGCGCGCCTTCGACCGCGGCACCGCGCTGCAGCTCATCCGTGCCGGTGTCGACTATCAGCTGCGCGAGACCTTCGAATCGGCACTCGTCTTCGGCGGCTCGGCGCTGGAAGCGCTGGGCGTCGACCCGGAAGAGGTGGCCGAGGTGATCGAGGATGTGCGCCACCGCGATACCGCCCGTTTCGAGACACAGCTTGCCGAAGGCATCCGCGCCGGCCAGCGCTTCCTCAAGGGCAATATCGGCACGCCGATCCCGACGCCGCTCGCGCAGCCGCGCCGCGCCGGCCGGGCGCTGAACGAGGAGACGGCGGGCGTGTTGAACAAGGCCGAGACGAAGAACTGAGGAGGAGCAACGCATGGCAGAATTCGACGCGCGGGCGCTTTCCGTCACCAAATTCTGGCGCGACGTCGGCGAGGATGCCTGGTTCGAGAAGAACGATGCGTTCGACACGGATTTTCGCAATCGCTTCCTCGACCTGCACTATGCCGTGGCGCGGCGCGAATGCGACGACTGGAACGTGCATGCCGAAGCATCGCTGGCGCTGATGATCCTGCTCGACCAGTTTCCGCGCAATTGCTTCCGCGGCACCGCACATATGTACGCGACCGATCCGCTGGCCAGGCATTTCGCCGACCGGGCGATCGCCGCCGGCCATGACCTGGCGCTCGACGGGACCCTGCGCGTCTTCCTTTATCTGCCCTTCGAACATTCCGAATTGCTCGCGGATCAGCAGCGGTCAGTGGAGCTAACCGCAGCCCGGGCGCCGGACTACCTCAAATACGCCAATGAGCATCTGGAGATCATCCAGCGCTTCGGCCGCTTTCCGCATCGAAACAAAATGCTCGGCCGCGAGACGACGGCCGAAGAAAAGACATTTCTCGACGCCGGCGGTTTCTCCGGCTGAGTCCGGCGGCTAACCGAGCCACCATTCCCGGCCGGAAGGCAGGCGCTCGATCCCCGACGCATCGACGGCGCCGAGCCGCTCCGACACGCTTTTGCCGCCGACAACGAGGTCGGGCGCGATCTCGGCCAGCGGCGCCAGCACGAAGGCCCGCTCCAGCATGCGCGGATGCGGCACCTCGAGGCCGGTCTCGTGAATCACCCGGTCGCCGAACACCAGTATGTCGATGTCGATCAGCCGCGGTCCCCAGCGCTCCTCGCGCACCCGCTTGAGGCGCCTTTCGACGTCCAGGCAGAGATCAAGCAGGTCGTGTGGCGACAGCGCCGTTTCGATCGCGGCCGCAGCGTTCAGAAAATGCGGCTGGTCAAGCTTGCCCCAGGGTGGCGTGCGGTAGAGCGAGGAGACTGCGGTGACCCGCGTCTTGTCCTCGCCGTCCAGCATGCGCAGTGCCGCGGCCATGGATTTCGCCGGGTCGCCGAGATTGCCGCCGAGACTGAGATAGACGACGCTATTGGGGCCAGACAACGGTCACCTCGACATGATCGAGCACGCCCGGCACCGGGGCGTTCGGCTTGCGCACCGTGATCTCGGCCTTCCTGATCTGCGGGAACCGCGCCGCCAGCGCCTTCGCCACCTCCAGCGCCAACGCCTCGATCAGGAAACGGCGCTGCCCGGTGACGATCTTCTCGATCACCGCGAAGGCGACGCCGTAATTGACGGTGTCCTCGATGGAATCCTCTTCCAGCGGGCGGCTGGGCTCGACGGTCAGTTCGGCGTCGACATAGAAACGCTGGCCAAGCGTCTCCTCCTCGTCCAGCACGCCGTGCCGGGCAAAGAAGGCGCAGTTCTTCATGCGAATGACATACATGGTCAGTGTCCGGGAGACAGGGTTTCTCGCGCCAGCATAGCATCGGCCACCGCCAGCGCATCCACGTTGATTGCGACATCGTGGACGCGAAAAAGATCGGCCCCTTTGAGCCGCAGGATGACGCTGGTGGCCGCGGTGCCGACCGCCCGCTCGGCCGGCTCGCGCCCCGTGACGCCGCCGATGAAACGCTTTCGCGACGTCCCCGCCATCAGCGGAAAGCCGAGCGCCAGGAGTTCGGAAAACCGCGCCATCAGGTCGAGGTTTTCCTCCGTCGTCTCCTTGGCGAAGCCGAAGCCGGGATCGAGCACGATCTGGCCGTCCACAACACCGCCAGCGCGCGCGATCTCCAGCGATCTCTCGAGGAAGAGAAACTGGTCCTCGATCACGTCCGGCAGTTTTTGCCGCTCGCGTCCTGTATGCATGATGATGAGGCCGGCGCCGGTTTCGGCGGCGACACGCGAGATGCCGGGCTCGCGCTGCAAGCCCCAGACATCGTTGACGATGTGGGCGCCGACGGCGACCGCTCGCCTCGCGGTATCCTCGCGATAGGTGTCGACCGAAATCAGCGCCTCGCCCGATGCCGCGAGCGCCTCGATGACCGGCAGCACTCGTGCCTGCTCTTCTTCGGCCGTGATCGGGGCAAAGCCCGGCCGCGTCGATTCCCCGCCGATATCGATGATGGCCGCCCCCTCTTTGACCATCCGGCGCGCCTGGGCTATTGCCTTGTCCGGCGCGATGAACAGCCCGCCATCGGAAAAACTGTCCGGCGTGACGTTGAGGATGCCTACGACGACGGCTTTGGGGCCGAGATCGAGATGGCGTCCATGCGCGAGTTGCCATCGCCTTACCGTCATTGTCCATCAACCATGCGTGATTTGCGGGAAATCAATTTCGTTGCGCCGGCAAGGGCCGTAAAGCAAGGTGCGTGAAGAGGCAACATGATGAACCGGTCCCTGCTCTGTGCCCTGATGCTTTCGCTTTCCGTCGCGCCGGCCGGCGCGACGAATCTGGTGAAGACCTACAGCTATTTCAGCGTCAATGGCCGCACGCTCGATGATATCGAAAAACAGCTGACGAAAAACGGACCCGAGGTGAAGAGCACGGGGTCCAGGCATCCAGGCGCCACGCAGATGGCTTTCACCACCCGCGTCAGCTACGCGCAGACGGCGAACTCCTGCCGGATCGCGAACGCGCAGGTGACCCTGAAGGTCAAGGTGATCCTTCCGGAATGGCGGCGTCCGCGCAAGGCCGATCCGGAAGTCAGGCTGTTCTGGGATACGCTGTCGGCGGACATCAAGCGCCACGAGGAGCGCCATGTCGAGATCGCCAAGAACCATGCGCGCGAGCTCGAGGACGCGCTTAAGGCAACTTATCCGCAGAAGACCTGCGAAGCCGCGAAGGCTAAGGCCGCCGAGATTTCGACAGCCATCCTCGCCAAGCATGACCTCGCCCAGGTGCAGTTCGACCGCGTCGAAGGCGTCAACTTCGAAAGCCGCATCATCCGGCTTCTGCGCTATCGGATGGAACGCATCCAAAGCGGGCGGTTGCCACCGACTTGACCGATGGCGGGGCAGTGCCTGCGAGGGCCAATCCCCGCGGAAACGTAGTGCCAGATTCGAAAAACTATCAGCCGGTGCTCGAAGACGGCCTATATCGCACGACATATATCGGGTTCGCCGTCTGGCGGGCTTGGAAGACAAGACACAAATGACAGGCGGAAGACACCGGACCGCCCTCTTGCGGACCGCGCACCAGCCTTTTTTGTTTGAAAGAATGCCGCATGGACCAGACGGTCGACGACCGCACGACGATGGGAACAACGACCTCGCCGCGGATAAGCGAGAGCGAGAAGAACGCCATCATCGGCGGCGTGCTGCTGTCGATGCTTCTGGCTGCGCTTGACCAGACCATCGTTGCCCCTGCCCTGCCGACGATCGCGCGCGCCCTCGGCCATGCCGAATACCTGCCTTGGATCGTCACCGGCTATCTGCTGACGGCCACCGCGATGGCGCCGCTCTACGGCAAGATTTCCGATGTCTACGGCCGCCGGCCGGTGATCTACGCTGCCGTGCTGATCTTTCTCCTGGGATCGCTGGTCAGCGCGCTGGCCCCCAACATGCTGGTGCTGGTCATCGGCCGGGCGATCCAGGGAGCGGGCGGCGGCGGCCTGTTCGCGCTCGCCCAGACGGTCATCGGCGACCTGGTGCCGCCGCGCGAGCGCGCCCGCTATGCGGCCTGGATTGCCGGCACCTGGGCGGTCGCCAGCGTTGCCGGGCCGCTGCTCGGCGGCACGTTTGCCGAGCATCTGCATTGGTCGCTGATCTTCTGGATCAACCTGCCGCTCGGCTTCCTGGCGATGGCCATCATCAACAACCCGCTGAAGAAGCTGCCGATCGCGGCAAAGCACCACCGCATCGACGGACTGGGCGCCGTGCTTTTGGTGATTGCGACGGCGCTGTTCTTACTGGCGCTCAACTGGGGCGGCAGCACCTATCCCTGGGTCTCGCCGGAAATCCTGGGGCTGGTCGCCTGCTCGATCTTGTTCTGGGCGCTGTTCGCGGCGCGGCTGCTAAAAGCCTCCGAGCCGCTAATCTCGCTCGAAGTGCTGGCCAACCCGATCGTGCTCGCCGGCACGCTGTCGATGTTCCTGCTGCAGGCGGCAAACATTGGCGCCTCGGTCTACCTGCCGGTCTATCTGCAGTCTGTCGTCGGGCTCTCGGTCAGCGAATCCGGTACCGCCATGCTTGGGCTGCTCCTCGGCACCGTTGCGGGCGCCACCTTCAGCGGGCGCATGATCCCGCACTTTGTCCACTACAAGCGCATCGCCATGGTCGGCATCATTCTGGCGATCGTCTGCATCGGCGTGCTCAGCGCCATTGCGGGACATGCCTCGCTGCTCGAAGTCGAGGTCCTGACGACCCTCATCGGCCTCGGCAGCGGAACAACGTACCCGGTCAGCACCGTCTCGGTCCAGAATGCCGTCGATCGGGCGCATCTCGGTGTCGCGACCGGGGTGCTGACCTTCCTGCGCTCGCTGGGCGGCGCGCTCGGCGTCGCCATGCTCGGCGCCGTTGCGCTGGGCTTCGGCCTGCCGCTCGCTGCGGAAGGCTCGCTCACCCACGTCGAGCTCACTTCGGCGACGCCGTTCGTGATGATCTTCCTCACCGCCGGCATCACGCTAATTCTGGCGCTGATTACGCTGGCGCTGATGCCGGAAAAGCCGCTGCGCGGTCAGGCCGAGCACACGGCGCCGGCCATGGCGGAATAATAGGGCGGGTACTACTCTCAGCAGGGTTAGTCGTGGACGCCGAGCTTCTTCTGCAGGCTGGTCGACGACGTCGTGTACTGGAAGACGATGCGCTCGCCGGGGCTGACGATGCGTTTTGCGGCCTGCGCCATCAGGGCCACCTCATGGAAGCCCGAAAGGATCAGCTTCAGCTTGCCGGGATACCAGTTGATGTCGCCGACGGCGAAGATGCCGGGGACCGACGACTGGAATTTCTCGGTGTCGACCGGGATCAGGTTCTCGTGCAGGTTCAGACCCCATTCGGCGATCGGCCCGAGCTTCATGGTGAGGCCGAAGAACGGCAACATGCGGGTGCAAGGCACCTCGACGTCGCCGTCGGGGCCGCCCTTGATGGTTGCGGATGAGAGCTGTCCGCCGGCGCCGGTGAGCCCGCCGACCTGACCGACCAGGAACTGCAGCTGCTTCATCTCCTGCATGGCGTACATCTTGTTGACGCTGTCGGGCGCCGCCCGGAATTCCGGGCGCCTGTGCACGAGCGTGACGCTTTTGGCGATCGGCTGCAGGTTGAGCGTCCAGTCGAGCGCCGAATCGCCGCCGCCGACAATGACGAGGTCGTGGCCGCGGAATTCCTCCATGCGCCGGACGGAATAGAAGACGCTTCTACCCTCATACTCCTCGATGCCCGGGATCGGCGGGCGCTTGGGCTGGAAAGAGCCGCCGCCGGCGGCGATCACCACTACCTTGGCCTCGAACACCTCGCCCTCGTCGGTGGTGACGCGGAACGTGCCGTCCTCGAGCTTCTCGAGGCTGGAGACCATGCGGTTGAAGGTGAAGTCCGGCTTGAACGGGTGGATCTGCTCGAGCAGCTTGTCGACCAGACCCTGCGCCGTGATCATGGGCCAGCCGGGAATGTCGTAGATCGGCTTTTCCGGATAGAGCTCGGCGCATTGCCCGCCGGGACGGTCGAGAATGTCGATGAGATGGCACTTCATGTCGAAGAGGCCGAGCTCGAATACGGCGAACAGGCCGATCGGCCCTGCCCCGACAATAAGTACGTCCGTCTTGATCGTGTCCGTCATCAGTTCCGCCCCGTTTTGGGAAATGGAGGGGACACTGCATGAGCATTGGCCCGCTGCCAAGCTGCCACGGGGCAAATTGGCAAATGGAGAGCCGGGTTAGCCCTGGCGTTCGGGAACGCGCACGACCAGGCCGTCGAGCGCGTCGCGCACCTTGATCTGGCAGGACAGGCGCGAGTTCGGCCGGACATCGTAGGCGAAGTCCAGCATGTCCTCTTCCATCGCTTCCGGCTCACCGACCTCGGCCGTCCACGCTTCGTCCACATAGACATGGCACGTCGCGCAAGCGCAGGCGCCGCCGCATTCGGCCTCGATGCCGGGCACCGCATTGCGGATCGCATTTTCCATGACGGTCGAGCCGTTTTCGGCATCCACGTCGAATTCAGTGCCGTCATTGGCGATGAAAGTCAGCTTGGTCATTGGTCACCTGAGGAGTCGCAGCGGAAATAATCACTCCGCTGGACAAGTCAACTGCGGCGCGAAAGCGCCACGAAATGACGTTTTTCGGAAGGTATCCCCTGGAGAGACTAGCGGCTGATGGCGGCGATGAAGTCCCGCACTTCCTCGATCAGCACGCCAAGCTTCTCCAGGATGCGGGCATCCTCGGGCTGCCTTTCGATCGCTGCGGCGCATTCGGCAACCGCAAAGGCACCGATGCCGCGCGCCGAGCCCTTGAGGCCGTGTGCCAGGAGCACCCGTTCCCTGGCATCGGCATCGAGGATCTTGTCGCGCACCGAAAGCGCCTGCTGCACGAACAGCGCCAGCACTTCCTGTTCGAGCGCGCGATCATCCATCGTCTGCCGCGCCAGATGGGCCATATCCACAGGCCGCGACCCTGCCGTTCCCGACACGTCGCCGCCGGGCATGGAAAACGCGATTCCACTTTCGCCACGCATACGCACTGCAACTCCTATAGGGCGGCCGACCGCCAAAAAAATAGGCGACCCGCGTCGCCATCGGGTTAACGGGTAGCGGGGAAAAATGTTGTCACGGAGGCGGCCAACTCACGCTTCCGTTAACCTTATATTTAAAGTTTTACGTATCGCCCGGAATGCATGTTTTCTTTACCCCCGTGTGTCATTACGATACGAACGTCCATTTTCAGCCTCCTGTCTGGGACCAGACAAGCCAGATTCAGGCCAAAATCATAAGTCCCGCGGCAGCTAGTACAGGGTAGCGAAGGCATGGCTAAGAAACCGACGACGACCAAATCTCTCGAGAGCGACGTGGCCGCGGAGCTGGAAAAGGCGCTTGACCTTGACCTTGGCGGCGACGAAGGCGGGCTCGACATGGCGGCGTCGATGGAGGATCTCGAGGCCCAGATATCGGCGGCCGCAGACGAATTGGCGCGCGAAGGCCGCAGCCAGAGAATCGAACCGGCAAATGAACCCCAGGCGGCGAAAGCGGCGCCCCAGGCAAAGCCGGCGGAACTGCGCCCGCTCGAATCGCGCGGCTCGCAGCCGGCCGGTTTCACGCCCGCTCCTGCCGGGTTCACGCCGGCCAACGACGACCGCCAGAAGGATTACCGGACGCTCTTGCATAGCCTCAACCGGCGCGCGTCGAGCACCGTCTACTGGGTGATAGCGTTCATCTCGCTGGCCTGGATCGCTGGCGCCGGCGGCCTCGCCAACCTCCTGTTCGGCCCGAGCATCTGGACGATCCGCACCCTCGACCAGTTCTTCGCCCGCCCCGAGCTGATCGGCCTGGCGGTCGCCGCGATCGTCCCGGTCATCCTGTTCTGGGCCTTCGCCGCCATGATCCGGCGCGCCCAGGAAATGCGCATTGCCGCGCAATCGATGACCGAGGTGGCCTTCCGCCTCGCCGAGCCGGAAAACCTTGCCCAGGACCGCGTCATGATGATCGGCCAGGCCGTCCGCCGCGAGGTGGCGGCCATGGGCGAAGGCATCGAGCGCACTTTGGCGCGCGCGGTCGAGCTCGAAACGCTCGTCCACAGCGAAGTCAGTCAGATCGAGCGCTCCTATTCCGAGAACGAGGCCCGCATCCGCTCGCTGGTCGATGGCCTCGGCAGCGAGCGCGAGGCGGTCGTGAGCCATGCCGAGCGCGTGCGGGCTTCGATCCACGGCGCGCACGAAACGCTGCGCGACGAGATCGGCGCCGCGAGCGACATCATCCGCGACTCGATCCTCAACGCCTCGACCAAGCTGTCGATGACGATCAACAATTCCGGCGACACGCTGATCGATCGCATCAACGAGAGCTCGATGTCGATCTTCGATTCGGTGGAAACCCGGCTCGATACGATCACCGACCGCCTGTCGACCTCGGGCGAGGCCTTCGCCAGCCTGCTCGACACCCGCATCGCCAAGCTGACCGACACCACGGACGGCCTCACCCGCTCGCTGACCGACCTGCTCGACGACCGCACCAACGGCATGGTTTCGCTGCTCGGCGGTGCCGCCCGCACGCTGAATTCCGAGTTCGAAGCCAGCCTCAACGGCATCGAGCGGACGCTGGCCGAACGCGGCCAGGCGCTGATCAGCGAGTTCCAGACCCGCGCCGAGGCACTCGACACCGGAACGCAGAAGCTCAACGCGGCGCTCGAGGCCCGCGCCCGCCAGATCAACGAGACTCTGGTCGAACGCGCACGCGAGATCGCCAACACCTTCGCCGAGAGCAAGGACACGTTGTCGGCAATGATCGATCAGGGCAAGACCCAGATCGGCGCCGACATGGCAGACATCGTCTCGTCGACCTCGTCCATGCTCGAAGCCCGCGCCACCGATTTCGCCGGCCGCATGGAGGCCGCGCGCCATGTCGTGTCGCGTTCCTTCGACGCCGACATCCAGCGGCTCGCCGATGCCCGCGTCGGCATCGAGGAAGCGGTCGAGAACCACAGCCGCATGCTTTCCGAAAGCCGCGATCGCATGGCAGCCGCCATGCAGGAGGATCTGGCGAAGTTTGCCGAAGGCCGCGCCGAAATCGATACCGCCGTCACCAACCAGGTGCAGAAGCTCGCCGAAGGCCGCAACCTGATCTCGCGCGCGCTGGAAGAGGATCTGCGCAAGGTAAACGAGTCGCGCGCTGCCATCGACGCTTCTCTGGGCAGCCACCTTGAACAGCTCGAAGAAGGTCGCAACCGCCTCGCCCAAGCGTTGAACGAGGACTCCGGCAAACTCGTGCAAGCCCGTACGTTGATTGACGAAATGGTCGCTGGCCATGTCGGCAAGCTGGCCGAGGGCCGCAACATTTTGGCGCGCGCGCTGGAAGCCGATCTCGGCAAGCTGGCGGACAGCCGCGCCTCGATCGACGGCCTCGTCGCCGGCCAGGTCGAGAAGATCGCCGAGGGCCGCGCCGTGCTCGCCAAGGCGCTCGAGACCGACATCCTCGGCATCAGGAACCTGATCGAGACCCACTCGACGAAGCTTGCCGAGGACCGCGGCGAGCTCAGCCGCGCGCTGGAGGGCGACCTCAGCGGCATCCGCAGCCTGATCGACAGTCATGCCGGCAAGCTCGCAGAGGACCGCAGCCTGCTGTCGCAGACGCTGGAAGCCGACCTCGCCAAGCTCGCCGAAAGCCGCGCCTCGATCGACGGCCTCGTCGCCGGCCAGGTCGAGAAGCTCGCCGAAGGCCGCGATATCTTGAAGCGCGCCCTGGAAGCCGACATCAACACCATCAGGGGTGCCATTGCGGGACACTCGGAGAAGGTACAGGAAGAACGCGCGCAACTGTCGAAGGCCCTGGAGGCCGACCTGCAGACCGTCGGCGGAGCCATCTCCGACCACCAGAACAGGCTTGTCCAGGACCGCGCGGCATTGTCGAAGGCACTCGAAGACGACCTTCAGAGCGTGAGCGGGGCAATCTCCGACCACCAGAACAGGCTGGTCCAGGACCGCGCCGTGCTGTCGAAGTCGCTCGAGGACGATCTCGCCAAGCTGGCCGAGAGCCGCTCCAGCATCGACGGCCTCGTCGCCGGCCAGGTCGAGAAGCTCGCCGAGGGCCGCGATATCTTGAAGCGCGCCCTGGAAGCCGACCTCAACACCATCCAGGGCGCCGTCGTCGATCATTCGCAGAAGATCGCCGACCATCGCTCAGAGCTCTCGCGCGCCCTCGATGCCGATATGGCCAATGCCAGCGGCCTCATGCAGACCCACGCCGACAGGCTGGTCCAGGACCGCGCGACGCTCTCCAAAGCCCTGGAAGACGATCTCGCCAAGCTGGCCGAAAGCCGTTCCAGCATCGACGGGCTGGTCGCCGGCCAGGTCGAGAAGCTCGCCGAGGGCCGTGACATCCTTAAGCGTGCCCTGGAAGCGGACCTCGCCAAGCTCGCCGAAAGTCGCGCATCGATCGACGGCCTCGTTGCCGCTCAGGTCGAGAAGCTCGCGGAAGGCCGCGATGTCCTCACCCGTGCCCTCGAGGCCGACCTTGCAAAGCTCGCCGAGAGCCGCGCTGGCATCGATGGGCTGGTCTCCGGCCAGGTGGAAAAACTCGCCGAGGGTCGCGATATCCTCAAGCGCGCCCTCGAAGCCGACCTGCAGAAGTTGGCGGAAAGCCGCTCGGAGATCGACAACGTCATTGCCGGCCATGTCGGCAAGCTTTCCGAAGGCCGCGACATGCTGGCCCGCGCCCTGGAGGACGATCTCGCCAAGCTCGCCGAGGCGCGCAAGGACGTCGACCGTTCGGTGTCGGGCCACATCGACCAGATCGCCGCCAAAAGCAGCGACATCTCGGCCGCGATCGCTGCCGATGTCGAGAAGATCGAGCAGGCGTTTAGCCGGCAGACCGGCGTCATCGAAGAACGCGCCGGCACCATGGAGCGTGCGCTCTCGACCGGCGTCGACAATGTCCGCGGCGTTCTCGAAAAGACCGCCGTCTTCGTTGCCGGCGCGCTGCGCGACAAGGTCATGGAAATCACCAGCACGCTGCACGAGCAGGCGGGTGCTGCCTTCAGCGACGCCGACCGCAAGATCGCCGAACGCGCCGAGCAGACTTCGGCAGCGCTCCTTGCCAGGGCCGAAGACATCGCCAACGCTTTCGAGGCGGCGGACCGCCGCCTGCACGAGCGGGCGCAGGACACGTCCAGCATGCTGATGGCCCGCGCCGACGATGCGTCCAATTCGCTGATGGCTCGCGCCGAGGAAACCGCCGACAAGCTGGCCGCTCGCGCCAGCGAGATCGCCGGCACGTTCGACGCAGCAGACCAGAAGTTGGTCGCCCGCGCCGTCGAGACGGCGCAGTCGCTGGCGGCGCGCGCCGGCGACATCCTGCGCAACTTCGAGGGCGCCGACGAGCGGCTGAGCCAGCGCATCAGCGAGTCGGCCGAAGCGCTGGCCGCGCGCGCCTCCGATCTCGGCCGTATCTTCGATGCCGCCGACCAGCATTTGGTTTCGCGCATTGCCGAGGGTTCGGAAGCGCTGTCGTCGCGGGCGTCCGAAATTGCCCGCATCTTCGACGATGCCGACGACCGCCTGGTATCGCGCATCGCCAGCAGCACCTCGACCATCGGCGAGCATGCCGACACCATTGTCGGTGCTTTCGCCGCCACCGAGCAGCGTGTCGCCGACCGTGCCCGGCAGACCGGCCAGGAACTTGCCGTTCACGCCCGCGAGATCGAGCAGGCGCTTGCCGGCGCCGACGAGCGGCTGGCTTCGAGCGCCGCCGCTGCCGCGACCCGCGTCGAGGAGCAGGTGGCGAGCGTCGAGAACCGCCTCGCCTACAGCACCGAGACGATGGGCCAGAAGCTCAACGAGCAGGTCTCCAGCGCCGAGGCGCAGCTGATCTCGCGCGCCAACGTCATCGCCGAAACCTTCACGGCGGTCGGCCAGCATATCGGCCAGAGCACCAACGAGGCGGCAAAGACCATCGGCGCCAACACTCGCGAGCTCAACACGATGCTGGCGGCACGCTCCGCCGAAATGTCGAGGATCCTCGACGAGACGGCGCGTCCCCTGGTCGAGCGCTTCGCCCAGGGCGGGTCCGAACTGCAAAAGAGCATGGAAGAGGTCACCGAACGGGCGACCGAGAAGCTGCGCAGCGAAAACGCCGCCCTCGTCAACGCGCTTGCCAACCGCACGGCCGAGACGCTTTCGGCCGTCGAGGGCGCGCGCTCGACGCTGGCCGACAGCGTTGCCGACCTCATCGGTCGCATGACCACCTCGAGCGCGCAGCTCGGCCAGCTGATCGACCAGGCGGCCGTCAACCTCGGCCAGGTCGAGCAGCGCCTCGCCGGCAGCACGCAGAGCTTCGCCACGACCACGGAAAAGGCGGCCCAGACCTTCGCCAGCTCGGCGCGTCTCGTCGATTCCAACACGACGCGGCTCACCGATCTGTCGTCAGCGACGCTGCGCGAGGTCGCCTCGATCGCGACCAAGTTCGACGAGCACAGCCGCCTGCTGTCCAGCGCCTCGGATCTGCTCAGCTCCGCGCAGAGCAATCTCGAGCACACGTTGGAACGCCAGTCCTCGCTAGAGGACCTCGCCGTCGGCCTGGTCAAGAAGTCGGAGGATCTCGAGAAGGTGATGCGCTCCTTCGAGAGCCTCGTCGGCCAGACGATGCAGAACGCCGAGGGCCGCACGATGGAATCGGCGGAGAAGATCCGCACGGCTATCGCCGACGTCGTCGATTCGGCCACGCGGCGCTTCGCCGACGCCACCGAGGAGATGCGGCGCACCGCAGGCTCCATCAAGAGCGAACTGGATCTCACCCGCGCCGAGCTCAAGAAGGGTGTCATCGAAATGCCCGAGGAAGCCAAGGAATCGACCTCGGCCATCCGCCGCGCCGTCGCCGAGCAGATCAACGCGCTCAAGGAACTGTCTGACATCGTTGCGAAATCGGGCCGCAGCGGCAGCAGCGAGACCGGCGAGCCGCGCGCCCTGCGCCCTGCGCCGCAGGCGCCTGCCCGCCCCGCCGAGCCGCTGCGCCGGCCGCAGGAGCCGCAGCAGCCTCAGCCGGTACGCCCGGCACCCCAGGCGCCGCTCGGCGAGACGACGCTGCGCGGCACGCTCGATCTCGAGCGCCCCACGGAGGCGCCGCGCCGCGATCCGAACGGCCGCTCGCCTCAGGGCGGCTGGGTGCGCGATCTCTTGACCAACGCTTCGCGTGGCGAGGACCTGAAGCCGGCGGCGCCGGTCGAAGCACCGCGCGCGGCACCCGCCCAGCGCACGCCGCTGCATGTCATGGAGTCGCTCAACTCCCTCTCCGTCGACATCGCGCGCGCCATCGACCATGACGCCTCGATCGAGCTGTGGAACCGCTATCGCCGCGGCGAGCGCGACGTGTTCACGCGCCGCCTCTACACGCTGAAGGGTCAGCAGACCTTCGACGAGATCCGCCGCAAGTACCAGGCCGAGGCCGAGTTCCGCGCCGCCGTCGACCGCTACTGCGATGATTTCGAGAAGCTGCTCAAGGATGTGTCGCGCAACGACCGCGACAACATCATGGCGCAGACCTATCTCACGTCGGATACCGGCAAGGTCTACACCATGCTTGCCCACGCCAGCGGTCGCCTGCGGTGAGCGTTTGTTAGCGAGTAACAAAAAGGCGGGACAAGCTCCCGCCTTTTTGGTTTGTCCGAACAGCATGCTTGCGACACGGGCTGCGATGGATGTCGTCGGCCGACGCTTCATGGTTGTCACCTAACGGCAACGGCCTCGGCGACAGGATGGAACCTTTTCAGATCACCGAATCCGTCCAGCGGACGATGTCCTTCGCCGCCTGGCCGAAGGCGCTGTCCAGCGCGCCGACATAGGCAGCGTTGCCAGCACCCGAGACCGGCGCACTCGCGGTAAAACTCTTCGAGGCGCGCACCTCGCCGTTGCGGTCGTTGAGGATGCGCACGAAGAGGTCGATTTCGGCATGCTCGCCGCCATTGACGCGGACTTCGAAGGAGCGGACCTCGACGATGATCTGGTAGTCGATCGCCAGCCCCTCGCCCGGCTTGCCGACGCCGGCAAAGCTGCCGGAGCGCTGGAAGGTCTCGGCGAGCCTGGCCTGAACGATGAGCGGCAGGCGGTCCGCCCATTGCGCACCCTTGAGGAACTGGATCGATTGGTCCGACGGCCTAATGACGATGTTCTGGCTGTCCAGCGCCTTGAGCGCCGAAGGCTGGGCGATCAGGATCTGGCGGCGGCTGTGGGCGTGCATTTCGACCGACGGAGCCGAAAGCTCGAACGTGTCGAGAGGCGCCGGCTTGCCTCCCAGTGCCGCGCAGCCGGCGAGCGTGAACACGAGCGCCGCGGCCGCAACCGACTTCAACCCTCTCACCGACTTCACGCGCGATCCCCGTTGTCCCCGGACCTTACGATCAACTTGCAGCTGCAATTCACGTTCTTGGCGTTCGCGGCGGCCGAAGTCAACGCCGCGCCCTGCCGTTGAACTGACGAACCTCTCCCTCGCCGCCTGTCAGGATCCGCTGCGGATTGCGGCTGAGATCGGTCACGGCTTCCTCGATGCGGTTGATCGAGCGCCGGCTTTCCTGCACCAGCGCTTCCACATTCTGCAGGCCAGAGCCGGAGAAGCGCGACAGATTGTCGACGATGGTGCCGAGGCGGGCGTTCAGCGTGTCGGCAACCTGCTTGAAGGATCTCAGTGTCGCCCTGGCATCGGCCATCACGCCGTTGGCTTCGCCGGATCCGAGAAGCTTGTCGACCTTTTCGAGGATGCCGTCGACGCGCACCGAGGCGTCGTTGAGACGCTGCGCGAGCTGGCGGGCATTCTTGATCGTATCGTTGATGTCGTCGGAGCGATTGGCGAGCTTGTCCGTGACCTTGGCGATGTCGGATGCCGCCTTGTTGGCGCTGTCGCTCGCCTTCTGGATGTTGGCGAGCGCGGTGCGGACGTCGTTCGGGTCGATGCCGTCGAGCACGCCGTTGACCTTGGCAAGCGTGCCTTGCGTCTGTTTGGCGAAATCGTTGATCGAGCCGACCGCGGTGTTGACGTTGTCGATGGTCGTGTCGAACTGCTTCGAGGTTTCCTTCAGGTTCGCGGTGACCGTATTGACATTGGCGACGATGCTCTTGATCTGGTCCTTGTCGACCGAGTTGATCAGGCCTTCCGCCGCCTTGAGCGTGCTGTCCAGCCGCCCCGAGACGGCCTTCAGCTGATCCGAAAGCGAGCTCACGGCAGACAGGAACTTGTCGATGCCGTCCGAATTCCTGGCCAGCGCGTCGGAGAAGGTCTCGACGTTCTTGACCGTCTGCGTCAGCGGCCCACGAACGTCCTTGGTGAAGCCTTCGAGCTCGGAGAGCACCTTGTCGGCGCGGGTGAAGATGTTCTGCGCCGTTTGCAACAGATTGGTCACGGCCGACGGATTGGCCGTGATTTCGGCGATCTTGCCTTCCTTTTCCGCCAGATCGAGCAGCTTGGCTTCCTTGGGATCGGCGCCTCTGAGCTCGATATTGGCCTGGCCGCTGAGGCCGGTGAGCCCGATATCGGCCTGCGTCGACTTGGTGATCGGCGTCATGCGATCGATCTCGGTGTCGGCAATGGCGACCGTCGGATTGTCGAAATCGATATAGACCCGCTTGACCTCGCCCACCCTGACGCCGTTGAACAGCACGAAGCTGCCGCGGCCGAGGCCGGAAGCCGAGCCGGGGATGCGGACGCGCAAGACCGCCGTCTCGCCCCTTTCGCCAACAGCGGCGGTCCAATAGACGAAGGCGAAGGCCGCCAGGATCGCGACCAGCGTGAAGATGCCGACAATGATGTAGTTGGCCCTGGTTTCCATTGCCTCACTTATGGCTATGCGCGCGCGGCAAGATCAAGTTGCCGGGCGCGTTTTCCGCGGAAATAGGATTTGACCCACGGCTCCTCGCTCTTCAGCATGTCGTCGATCGTGCCTTCGACCAGCACCCGCTTCTTGCCGAGCACCGCCACGTGGTCGCAGGCGGTGAACAGCGTGTCGAGGTCGTGCGTGACCATGTAGACCGTCAAATCCATGGTATCGCGCAGCTTGACGACCAGCTCGTCGAATTCGGCCGCGCTGATCGGATCGAGGCCCGAGGTCGGCTCGTCGAGAAAGACGATGTCCGGATCGAGCGCCAGCGCGCGCGCAAGTGCGGCGCGCTTGATCATGCCGCCGGAAAGCTCGGACGGGAATTTCTGCGCCGCATCCGGCGGGAGACCGACCAGCTCGACCTTGAGCATGGCGAGCTCGTCCATCAGCTTCTTCGGCAGATCGAGATATTCGCGCATCGGCACCTGCACGTTTTCGAGCACCGTCAGCGCCGAGAACAGCGCGCCATGCTGGAAGAGGACGCCGAGCCGCATGTCGATGCGCAGGCGCTCGGCCTCGCTCGCTTGATCGACATCGACGCCGAACAGCCTGATCGTTCCCGATTGCTTGGGCATCAAACCGAGGATGGTGCGCAACAGAACGGATTTGCCGGCGCCCGAAGCGCCGACAAAGCCCAGGATTTCGCCGCGCTTGATGTCGAGGGAAAGCTTGTCGAGGATCACCTTGTCCTCGATGGCGACGGTGACGTCGCGCACCGACAGCACGATCTCGCTCTCGCCCTCCTCTGTTCTGGCTCCGTTGCCGTTCGCCATCTCAGAACCCGATCGCTGCGTAGAACATGGCGAAAAGTCCGTCGAGGATGATGACGACGAAGATCGACTTCACCACCGAGGCGGTCACATGCAGGCCGAGCGATTCGGCGCTGCCGCCGACCTTCATGCCTTCGACGGAAGCAATGATGCCGATGATCAGCGCCATGAAAGGCGCCTTGATCAGCCCGGCAAAGATGGTGCTGAGGTCGATGGCGACCCGCAACCGGTCAATGAATGCGGCCGGCGCGATGTCGGAATAGAGGTAGGCGGCGACAATGCCGCCGCCAAGCGCCGCGAAATTGGCGATGATCGTCAGGCATGGCAGCGCGATCACCAGGGCGACGAGGCGCGGAAACACCAGCACGCCGATCGGGTTGAGACCGATCACCTTGAGCGCATCGACCTCCTCGCGCATCTTCATCGAGCCGATCTCGGCGGTGATGGCGCTGCCTGAGCGGCCGGCAAGCATGATCGCCGTCATAAGCACGCCGAGCTCGCGCAGGATCAGCACGCCGACGAGGTCGACGACGAAGATGTCGGCGCCGAAATAGCTGAGCTGGTAGGCGCCCTGCTGGGCAACGATCGCGCCGACGATGGCCGACATCAGCACCACCACAGGGATGGCGCCGACGCCCATTCGGTCGATCTGGTTGAAAATCGCCGCCGGATTAACGGCATGGCCGCGGCCAAGCTTCATCTGGGCGCCGCGGATGGTCGCGCCGAGGATGTTCATCGACGAAAGAAAATCGTCGCGCATCTCGTAGACGCGGCGGCCGACCAGCTCCAGCGCGCGCAGGATGATGTTGGGCGGCCCGGCCGGCCCCTTTTCGGGCTCGCGCCGCACCGCGCCGCCGACGGCGCCGAGCAGGATCGATGCGATCTCGCTCCGCCCCTGTACATGGACCTCGACGCCCTTCTTCTCGAAGGCGCTCGCCAGGCGATCGATCACCCAGGCACCGGCCGTGTCCATCTTCTCGATGCGGGAAAGATCGAGCTCCAGCCTTTTCGCATTGTTGCGCTTCTCTATCTTGCGCATCTCGGCATCGACCGACGCCACGGTGCGCGTTGTCCAGACGCCCGAGAAAACACAGCCGAGCACGCCGCCTTCTTCGCCCACGTCGATGCGCGGCTGGTGATTGGCATCACCGGCGGGCGTGCGGCTTGCGTCGCGTTTGCGGATGGTCAACATGGCGTCCTGTTTAGCGTGACGGGACTGGCGTGTCGATTTGCCGGCAGACCGGTGTCGCACAGCTGGAGAAGAAAAATATGGCGCGTGTCATTTCGGTCGAGGCGGAGCGATTTCCGATAGCCGGCACCTTCACCATCTCGCGCGGCTCGAAAACCGAGGCCGAAGTCATCACCGTGACCATTGGTGATAACGGTCATGTCGGGCGCGGCGAGTGCGTTCCCTACAAGCGCTATGGCGAGACCACGGATGGTGCGCGCGCCGCGATCGAGGCTATGCGCGAGCGAATCGCCAACGGGATCGATCGCACCGCCTTGCTTGCCGCGATGCCGGGCGGCGCGGCACGCAACGCGATCGACTGCGCGCTCTGGGATCTCGAAGCAAAGCTCGCCGGCAGACCAGTAGCGGATGCAATTGGCATCGTTTCGCCAAAGGCGCTGGAAACCGCCTACACGCTCTCGCTCGGCGAGCCTGAAGCGATGGCGGCGCAGGCTCGCGCCAACGCCTCGCGGCCGCTGCTCAAGGTCAAGATCGGCGGCGAAAACGACATGGCGAGGATTCGCGCGGTGACGGAAGCCGCTCCGCAAAGCCGCATCATCCTCGACGCCAACGAGGGTTGGACCGACGACAACATTGAAGCCAACCTCGCCTTCGCTGCCGAGCACGGCATCGCGCTCATCGAGCAGCCACTTCCCGCCGGTCGCGACGGCATCCTGCGCGAAATCGCGCATCCGGTGCCGATCTGCGCCGACGAAAGCGTGCACGAGGCGAAGGATCTCGATTCGCTGGTCGGCCTCTATGATGCCGTCAACATCAAGCTCGACAAAACGGGCGGCCTGACGGAAGCGCTCGCGCTTCGCGAACGCGCACGCGAACTGGGTTTCGGCATCATGGTGGGGTGCATGGTGGGTACGTCGCTCGCCATGGCGCCGGCGGTGCTTTTGGCTCAAGGCGCCGATTTCGTCGATCTCGACGGCCCGCTGCTGCTTGCACGCGACCGCGAGCCCGGCCTCGTCTACCAGGGATCGCTGGTCTCACCCCCTGACCGGGCGCTGTGGGGCTGAGCGCGCCGCAAGCCCGATCAGCACGAGGCCGATTATCGCGATTGGGATCATCGCCAGGAAACCGTCGACGCCGAGGCGGTCGTATAGCGGGCCTGAAGCGAGCGTCACCGCGGCCATGAAGAAGCCGTTGAAGAAATAGGCGATGCCTTGCGCGGCGCCGGTGCGCTCTTCCGAGACCGTCTCGCCGATCATCTTCTGCAGGCCGATCAGCACCATCGCCACCGACACCGCATGCAGCGTCTGGACGCCGAAGAAGCCGACGACGCCCAGCCCAAGCGACCAGACCAGCGGAAAGGCGATCCAGCGTACGATCGCGCCGAGGCCGGCGATCATCATCACCCTGACGACCGAGACGGAGGCGAAAATGCGGTTGAAGAACAAGAATATGCAGACTTCCGACACCACGCCCCAGGCCCACAGCAGACCGACGACGGAATCGCTGATGCCGATCGACTTCCAGTAGATCGACACGAAACCGTAGAGGAAGGCATGGCTGGCGGTGATGATGCCGACGCCGAGCGTGAAATAGAGGAAATAGGCATTGAAGAGGCCTGGCGCCGAATGCTGGATATCGGTCGCCGACAGCGGCGAAGCTTTGCGGGGCTTGCCCATGCGCGGCGCAAACAGCGCAGCGACGAGTGCTGCGGCGATGGCCACGAAGATGATCACCGGCACTGCCTTGGCTCCGGTCACGGCCAGGATCAAGCCGCCCACCACATTGGCGCAGAGATAGGAGATCGAGCCCCATTTGCGCATGGCGGTGTAGTTCGAGCCGAAGCGGCGCACGCCCGACAGCGCCAGCGAATCGGCCATCGGCGAATGCGGCGTCCAGACGATCGTCAAAGCAAGCGATACGGCGAGCACGATCGCGTAGGTGGCCGGCAGGAAGTAGCCGGCCGAAATGATCATCGATGCCACGACCAGAGCGATATAGACGTTGGCGCGGTCCTTCGCCCGGTCGGCAAGCGCGGTGAGCATCGGCGTCGTCACGACGCGCAGGAACATCGGCGCGGCCAGGATGACCGCGATCTGCTCGGCGTGAAAACCTTTCGCCTGCAGCCAGAGCGGAAAATACGGCAGATGCGTGCCCTGCGACACGAACAATGTCGCGAAGATCAGGCTCATGCGCAGTTCGAAATGGCTAGGCTTGACGAGTTGCTCAGGCGAAAGCGGCGGCAGCGACATGAATCGATCCAATTACGCTGCATTCGATGGCCCGCAACGCGTTTCGATCCCTATCATGCGGCAGGTCCGGGCGGAACTGCCTGGACCAATCGATCGGGCTAAAGCTGTTGAAAGACAAAGGATCTCGAGCCCGAGGCGCATCCGCGCCTCGGGCTCGCCATCGTCGCGGCTCAGGCTTGGAAATAGGCCGCTTGGTCAACGTCCTCGATCAGTCGCGGCTGCGTCGGCTCCCAACCCAATTCCTGCCGGGTCAGCGCGCTCGATGCTTCGTTGTCGATCGCGGCGAAATGCGCGAACCAGCCGAAATGAGCGGCCGATTCTTCGGGGCTCTTGCTGACCACCGGCACGCCGAGTCTGCGGCCGATGACGCCGGCGATCTCGCGGAACGGCACGCCCTCCTCGGCGACGGCGTGGTAGCGGGCGCCGCCCCGGCCCTTCTCCAACACCAGCCTGTAGAGCCTGGCGGCATCGAGCCGGTGAACTGCCGGCCAGCGGTTGAGGCCCTCACCGGTGTAGACCGAGGCGCCCTTCTCGCGCGCGATGCCGATCAGGATCGGGACGAAGCCGTGATCGCCAACTCCATGCACCGACGGCGGCAAGCGGATGATCGACACGCGCGCGCCCTTCTCGGCCGCGGCATAGGCCGTCTGCTCCGAGACGCGTGGGATCGCTGGGTTGGAGGCAGGCGGAACATCTTCGCTCGCGACCCGGCCGGGCTGAACCAGCCCGATGCCGGAGGTCACGATCAGCGGTCGGTCGGAGCCGGCAAGTTCCAGCCCCATCGCCTCGATGGCGCGCCGATCGGTTTCGCAGTTTTCCTTGAACCGCGAGAAATCGTGGTTGAAGCCGGTATGGATGACGCCATCCGCCTGAGCCGCGCCGCGGCGAAGGCCGTCCAGGTCTTCCAGATTGCCCCTCAGCACTTCGGCGCCTGCGGCGGCGAGAGCATCGGCGCCGGCATCCGAGCGGGCGAGGCCGAGCACCTTGTGGCCGGCGCTGAGGAGTTCCTGGACAGTGGCCGAGCCGACAAAGCCGGTGGCTCCGGTGACGAAGACACGCATTGCAGTTTTCCCTTGCTTGATTTGATGGGCGCCGCTGCCTTGGCGGCCCGTGACGATCAAATAAACGCTTGAGGGAGGACGATCTATGCTGCAAAGTCCGTATTATCTTTGCAATCGTCCAGGAACGCGCATGGACCCACTATCGGATGTGCTGTCGCTGCTGAAGCCGCAAAGCAATGTCTCGGCCGGCTTCGATGCCGGCGGAGACTGGGCTATCGAGTTCCCCCGCAACATCGGCATCAAATGCTACGCGGTTGTCTCGGGGCAGTGCTGGCTGGCCGTGGAAGGCGTTCCAGATCCGGTGCATCTCACCGCCGGTGATTGCTTCCTGCTGCCCGGCGGCCGGCCGTTCCGTCTGGCAAGCGGCCTTGAGGTGAAGCCCGTCGGCGCGCACACGGTTTTTCCCCCGGCCCGCGCCGGCGGCGTCGTCACCTACAATGGCGGCGGCGACGTCTTCTTGGTCGGCAGCCGTTTTGTGCTGAGCGGCCGCCATGCCGACATCCTGCTGAAGATGATGCCGCCGATCATCCATATCCGCAGGGAGGAGGACAAAGCGGCACTTCGCTGGTCGGTGGAACGGATGATGCAGGAGCTCCGCGAAGGTCAGCCTGGCGGTTTCCTGGTGGCGCAGCACCTTTCCCACATGATGCTGGTCCAGGCACTGCGCCTGCATATGGCGGAAGGACCGAATGGCGGCGTCGGCTGGCTTTTTGCGCTCGCCGACAAGCAGATGGGCGCCGCGATCGGTGCCATGCACGAGGACCCGGCGCATCGCTGGACCTTGCAGGAACTGGCCGAGCGCGCCGGCATGTCGCGATCGAATTTCGCGCTCAAATTCAAGGAGATGGTTGGAACGTCGGCGATGGAATATTTGACTCGTTGGCGGATGCTGCTTGCCGGCGAAAGGCTGGCCAATTCCAGCGAGCACACTTCGGTCATCGCGCTCTCGCTCGGCTACGAATCCGAAAGCGCTTTCAGCACGGCTTTCAAGCGCGTGATGGGCGCCTCGCCGCGCCAATATGGCCGCGATCGCAGCGCGGTTGCCGCTTGAGCCAGGAAGGCGGGAAAGCGCTCAGGCAGCCTTTACCGCCCTGCCTTTGAGATCGACGATATCGACGGGCACCAGCACATCCTTGCCCGCGGAAGATTCGGGCAGCACATGCGCCCAGGTCAAGATTTCCATCCTGCCGTCGAAATGTTCTACCACCGCTGTGCAGCTTTCCACCCAGTCGCCCGTGTTGATGTACTGCACGTCGCCATAGTTTTCGATCGCGGCATGGTGGATGTGGCCGCAGATCACACCGTCGACATGCGAGCGCCGCGCTTCCTCGGAGAGGACCGTCTGGAACGAGCCGATGAAGTTCACCGCCTTCTTGACCTTGACCTTGGCCCAGGAAGAGAACGACCAGTAAGGCAGGCCGAGCAGGTGGCGCAGCTTGGTCACGACGCGGTTGACCAGCATCGCCGCGTCATAGGCATAGTCGCCGAGATAGGCGAGCCAGCGCTGGTTGTGCACCACCGTGTCAAACTGGTCGCCATGGATGACCAGCAGCCGCCTGCCGTCGGCGGTCTCGTGGATGGCGCGATCGGCAACGACGATGCCGCCGAAATGCACGCCCTGGAACTGGCGGGCGAACTCGTCGTGGTTGCCGGCGATATAGGTTATCGAAGCGCCCTTGCGCGCCTTGCGCAGCAATTTCTGCACCACGTCGTTATGGCTCTGCGGCCAATGCCAGCTGCGCCGCAGGCGCCAGCCGTCGACGATATCGCCGACCAGATAGATGGTATCGGCATCGTGGTAGCGCAGGAAATCGATCAGGAAATCGGCCTTGGCCGCCTTCGAGCCGAGATGCAGGTCGGAAATGAACATGGTGCGGAAAGTGCGGGGCTCTGGGCCTGACATCGCGATTTCACCTCTGCTTTCGCGTGCCTATGCCTCGATTCATGCAACAACCGTATGACGGTTGCGGTTGGTCCAGTCCAAGCGCTAGCTTGCCGCCCTCGAAAAAGGAGAAATCGCCATGGATCTCGGCATTCGCGGAAAGAAGGCCATCGTCTGCGCCTCGAGCAAGGGACTAGGGCGCGGCTGCGCAGTCGCGCTGGCTGAGGCCGGCGTCGACCTCGTCGTCAATGGCCGCAACGCCGAGCTGCTCGCCAAGACCGCTGTGGAGATCCGCAAGAAGTTTGGCGTCAAGGTGATCGAGGTTGCCGGCGATGTGTCGAAGCCCGAGGTGCAGAAGGCGATGCTGGCCGCCTGCCCGGAGCCCGATATCCTGGTCAACAACAATGGCGGCCCGCCGCTGCGCGACTTCCGCGAGCTCGACCGCGCGAAAATCCTCGAAGGCGTGACGCAGAACATGGTGACGCCGATCGAGCTGATCCAGGCGGTGATCGACGGCATGGCCAAGCGCGGCTTCGGCCGCATCGTCAACATCACCTCGCTGTCGGTCTATGTGCCGATCCCCGGGCTCGACCTGTCGTCGGGCGCGCGCGCCGGCCTGACCTCTTTCCTTGCCGGCGTGGCACGCACCGTGATCGACCGCAACGTGACCATCAACAGCCTCTTGCCCGGCAAGCTCGACACCGACCGGCTGCGTGGCCCGCACGAGGCCGGCACCCCGGAGGAGCCTGCGACTGCAGCCGCGCGCAAGGCCCGCATCAGCGCCGATGTGCCGGCCAAACGCCTCGGCACGCCGGAGGAGTTCGGCCAGATCTGCGCCTTCCTGTGCTCGGTCCATGCCGGCTATCTCACTGGACAGAACATCCCGGTCGACGGCGGCCTCTACGTCAGCGCGTTCTGACGAGCGTCGGCAATCCGTCGGAAGTTTCCGAGCCAACAGGCTGAAATAGATTGATTATTTTCGCCTCGGCATTGTGAACGCCAAGGCCGACATTTGGCGTCGCGAAGAATCGTCGCCGCATGCTAAAAGGCTCGAAAGCAGGAGCACAGGAGGGGCCGCGATGGACGGCGAGATCAAGAAAACGGCCCGTTCGGACCTCGACGAGGCCGCGCTCTTCTTCCACAAGCACCCCTCCCCGGGAAAGCTCGAGATCCAGGCGACCAAGCCGCTCGGCAACCAGCGCGACCTCGCGCTTGCCTATTCGCCGGGCGTCGCCGCGCCCTGTCTCGAGATCCGCGACGATCCTGCGACCGCCGCCGATTACACGGCGCGCGCCAATCTTGTCGGCGTCGTCTCCAACGGGTCGGCGGTGCTCGGTCTCGGCAATATCGGCCCGCTCGCTTCCAAGCCCGTGATGGAAGGCAAGGCGGTTCTGTTCAAGAAGTTTGCCGGCATCGACGTGTTCGACATCGAGATCGACGCGCCGCAGATCGAGCGCATGGTCGAGACGGTCGCCGCGCTCGAGCCGACCTTCGGCGGCATCAACCTCGAGGACATCAAGGCGCCCGAATGCTTCGAGGTCGAGGAGCGGCTGAAGGCCCGCATGGGCATTCCGGTCTTCCATGACGACCAGCACGGCACGGCTATCATTGTTGCCGCGGCCGTGCTCAACGGGCTGGAATTCGCTGGCAAGTCGATCTCCGACATCAAGATCGTCACCTCCGGTGCGGGTGCTGCGGCGCTCGCCTGCCTCAATCTCCTGGTCTCGCTCGGCGCCAAGGTCGAAAACATCTGGGTCACGGACCGTTTCGGCGTCGCCTACAAAGGCCGCGTCGAGGAGATGGATCGCTGGAAGGACCCCTATGTGAAGGATACGGAAGCGCGCACGCTGGCCGATGTCATTCCGGGCGCCGACGTCTTCCTCGGTCTCTCCGCCGCCGGCGTGCTGAAGCCGGAATTGCTCCAGCACATGGCGCCGAAGCCGCTGATCCTGGCGCTTGCCAACCCGACGCCGGAGATCATGCCGGAGGTGGCGCGCGCCGCCCGCCCGGACGCCATGATCTGCACGGGGCGCTCGGATTTTCCCAATCAAGTCAACAACGTGCTCTGCTTTCCTTACATCTTCCGTGGCGCGCTCGATTGCGGCGCCAGCGCCATCAACGAGGAGATGAAGATGGCCGCCGTGCGGGCGATCGCCGCGCTCGCGCGCGAAGAGCCCTCCGATGTCGCGGCGCGCGCCTATTCCGGCGAGACGCCGGTCTTCGGCCCGGATTTTCTGATCCCTTCGCCCTTCGACCCCCGCCTCATCCTGCGCATCGCGCCAGCGGTGGCGAAGGCGGCCTGCGACACCGGCGTGGCCACACGGCCGATCGCCGATTTCTCCGCCTATATCGACAAGCTCAACCGCTTCGTCTTCCGCTCCGGCCTGGTGATGAAGCCGGTATTCTCCTCGGCCAAGGCCTCCAGCGCCAAGCGCGTCATCTATGCCGATGGCGAGGATGAGCGCGTGCTGCGTGCAGCGCAGGTGGTTCTGGAGGAAGGCATCGCCGAGCCGATCCTCATCGGCCGCCCGCATGTCGTCGAGGTCCGGCTCAAACGCTACGGCCTGCGCATCCGGCCGGGCGTCGATTTCGGCCTGATCAACCCGGAAGATGATCCGCGCTACCGCCACTATGTCGACCTCTTGATCGAGCTCGCCGGCCGCCGCGGTATCACGACGGAAGCCGCGCGCACCATGGTGCGCACCAACAATACGGTGATCGCGGCGCTCGCGCTGAAGCGTGGCGATGCGGATGCGATGGTCTGCGGGCTCGAAGGTCGCTTCGAGCGGCATTTGCGCAATGTCACGCTGATCATCGGTCCACGCGCCGGCGTCAAGGACCGTGACCTGTCAACGCTCTCCATGCTGATTTCGCAACGTGGCATCATCTTCCTCACCGACACCTATGTCTCCATCGATCCGACGGCCGAGGAGATCGCCGAGATGACCGTCCTGGCAGCCGAGGAGATCAGGCGTTTCGGCATGGAACCAAAGGCCGCCCTGCTCTCGTTCTCGGATTTCGGTTCGCGCGATGCGCCGAGCGCATTTAAAATGCGGCAAGCCGCGGCGATCCTGGCGCGCATCGCGCCCGACCTGCAATGCGACGGCGAGATGCACGCCGATACCGCGCTGTCGGAACATTTGCGCCAGCGCGTCTATCCGCATTCGCGGCTGAAGGGCGAAGCCAATCTGCTGGTATTCCCGAACCTCGATTCGGCGAACATCACGCTGACGGCGCTGGGCGCCATGATGGATGCGCTGCATGTCGGGCCGATCCTGCTCGGCACCGACAAGCCCGCGCATATCCTGACGCCGTCGGTGACCTCGCGCGGCGTGGTCAACATGACCGCGCTGGCGGTGGTCGAAGCGGCGCACAAGGCGCAGGCGATTGCCAATCTGAGTTGAGGACGGCTCTGGCTGTAAACACCGCTGGCGCTTCATTGTAAGTTGATGGCGGCCATTGCGGCCACACCGTCACCTTTCGACGTTCAGACTCGAAAGACGAATGGGCAGGTGCGAGGGTTGAATGAGCTTCGAACTAGCCATGCTCGCCGCGAGCTGCGTTCTCTGTTTCATCCACATTGTTCTCGCCTCGCATTCGGCGAGCTTCCAGCGGGGTTACCGCTGGACGGCCAGCGCCCGAGACACCGAAGTCCCTCCGCTCACAGGGATGGCGGGGCGCCTGGAACGGGCACAGCGAAACTTCGTCGAGACATTTCCGGTGTTCGTCGCCGCGGTTTTTCTTGTCCACGCGGTCGGTCACGAGACCGTGCTCAGCAAGTGGGGAGCCGGACTCTATTTTTCAGCCAGGCTAGTCTATCTTCCGCTCTATGCTTTCGGCGTTCCTCTGCTCCGCTCGCTCGTTTGGAACGTTGCGTTTGTTGGAATGGTCATGCTTTTGCTGGCATCGGTGTGGCCCGACCTGCCTTTACTAGGGAACAGTTAACCACGAACACGGTAGCCTTGCGGCCGCGGTCAATCGGGGTTTCAGGCGGATGAAAGGGTTGAAGCTGACGCATCTCGCGGCGCTGCTCACAGCGCTCGCCGCGTCGGCCGTTGCCGTGACCGAGCCGCAGGCAGCTTCCCGCATGTGCCGCCAGCTCGAGGCCGAGCTTGCCGCGGCTCGCGGCGGTGGCGGCGGGCCGGGCCTGATCCGCAAATATGACGACGCGATCGCGCGCCAGCGCGAGCAATTGGCCAAGGCGCGCGGCCGGGCGAGCGATGCCAATTGCGGCTTCACGCTGTTCTCGCGCAATGTCAGCGAATGCGCGGCGATCAACGCCTCGATCCAACGCATGAACGCCAATCTCGACGCATTGCAGGCCAAGCGCGAGCGGCTGGTTGGCGGCGGCACGCCGCGCGACCGCAGCCGCATCCTCGCGGCGCTCGACGCCAATGGCTGCCGCGGCAATGAGATCGCGCCGCGGCGCGCGCCGATCGAGGAGGCTTCCCGCAACAATGGCGGCGGCAATCTGTTCGAGCAGCTTTTCGGCCGCGGCGACCAGGAGATCGACACGCTCGACACGCCTGAGGCGCTTCCGCCCGACGATCCCAGCATGCGCAACATCCGCCGCGTCATCAACCAGCCGGACGGCATGGACCTGCCGCAGCCGGGCGGCGAGTTCCGCACGGTCTGCGTGCGCACCTGCGACGGCTATTTCTTCCCGATGTCGAACGCCGCCTCTGTTGGGGATTTCGAGCGCGACCAGAAGAATTGCGAATCGAGCTGCCCGGGCACCGAGATGCAGGTCTTCTACACGCGCGGCATGGATGATGACGCCGGCGCGATGATCTCGTCTGCGACCGGCCGTCCCTATAGCGAACTGCCGACTGCTTTTCTTTACAAGAACGCCAGCCTCCCGCGACCACCGGCCTGTGGCTGCAACGCGCAAGCCGGCAGTTTCTCGATCATCGCCGGCAACCCGCCCAATCCGGAGCAGTCGCGACCGGACAATGAGACGACGCCGTTTCTTCCGACGCCGGCTTCCAAGCCCGATCCCGGCGCCGATCCCGAAACGCTCGCCAATGCCGACGGAGGGCTCGATCGCGAGGCGATCAAGCGGCTGACCACCAAAGCCCAGGAGTCGCCGGTTTCGGCGTTGCCGCCGGAACAGCGCAAGGTCAGGGTCGTCGGGCCAGCGTTCCTTCCCGACCCATCAGCGGCAATAGATCTGAAAGCTCCGGCCCCCAAGTCCGCCCAGTAAGCGCGAGCCTCAGCGGCATGAACAGCGGCTTGCCCTTGCGCCCCGTCGCTTCCTTGATCTTGCCCGTCCAATCCTTCCAAACGGTGCCGTTCCACGGCTCTTCCGGCAGGAGGTCGAAGGCCTGGTGGAGGAATTCGCGATCCTCGCCGGAAAACTCCGCCGGCTCCTGCGGCCCGTCGCTTAAGATTCGCCACCAGGCGACCGCGTCGGACAAACGGTCGATATTGCCGCGCACGGCGAGCCAGAAGGGCTCGGCCTTGTCGCCGGAAATGCCGAGCACAATCAGCCGGTCGCGCGCCTCCTCGAACGGCATTTGATGCATCAAGGTGCGGTTGAGCACGAAGAGCTCATCCGGATCGAACTTGGCGGCGGACTTGGATGTCGCGGCCGGGTCGAAATGACTGGCAAGCTCGTTGAGATCGTGCGCGGCCGTGACATTTTCCGACGTTCCGACGAGCACGGCGAGCGATGCAACCGCCATCGGCTCGATGCCATCCTCGCGCAGGCTTTCGATCGACAGCGCGCCGGTGCGCTTCGACAGCCCCTCGCCCGACACCGTGGTCAGGAGATTGTGGTGGCCGAAGATCGGCGGTTCCGCTCCCAGCGCTTGCAAAAGTGCGATCTGCACGCCGGTGTTGGTGACATGATCGTCGCCGCGGATCACATGGGTGACACCCATCTCGATGTCGTCGACCACGGAAGGCAAAGTGTAGAGATAGGTGCCGTCCTCGCGGACCAGGACCGGGTCCGACAGTGAGGCAAGATCGACCGTCTCCTCGCCGCGCACCAGGTCGTTCCAGTGCACCTCGGTCCGCTCCGGCTGCAGCGGATCGCTGGTGAAATTCGGCAACAGGAAGCGCCAGTGCGGCCGGCGCCCGTCCGACTCGTATTCGGCCACCTGCTCTGGCGTGAGCGTCAGCGCCTCGCGGCCATAGACCGGCGGCAGGCCGCGCGTGCGGCGCACCTTACGGCGCAGATCGAGTTCCTCGGGCGTCTCGTAGCAGGCATAGAGCACGCGCGCCGCCTTCAGCCGTTCCACCGCAGCGTCGTAGATATCGATGCGTCGCGACTGGTATTCGGTGGCATCCGGAAAAATGCCCAGCCAATGCAGGTCGTACAGGATGGAATCGGCGAATTCCTGCGTCGAGCGGGCAATGTCGGTGTCGTCGAAGCGCTGGATGAAGCGGCCCTTGTTGTTCACGGCGAACAGCCAGTTGAACAAAGCGGTGCGCGCATTGCCGATGTGGATACGGCCGGTCGGCGATGGGGCGAAGCGAACGGTAGCTGTCATGAGCGCGGCGTAGCGAATGCTTTTAGGCTTGACAAGACACGCCCCCGCGCAACGGCAAGAGATAGTGCAAGCCAGCTAAAATGAAAAGGCGCTCGGCATCGCGGTCGCGCCCCTTCGCCGACCCGCCCGCGATGCCCACCAAATCCAGGCTTTCCAGGGCGGTTTTCTGTCCCCGTTATCCACATATGTGACACACAACATATTGGGGTCACAAAACCTACAAAAACGAATCCTTGACGGTTCAAAACGAGTCGCTTTTTATAGGCCATGCGCTCCTGTTGCGGGCGTGACCGGAGAGTTTCAGAGGCCGGTCTTTTTCCCGGATTTTGTGCGTTTTGCCCACATTTCCGCCGGTTTAGAAGGCCGGCGGAAGCGTTGGGATTGTTGGGGCTTGGGTGGGCGAAAGGGAGAATTGTCGGTCTGGAAAAAATGATCTGTTAACACTATATTTAGTGTTTGCAGGCAGGCTCGACCCTAGATAGTGTGAACCTCCCTCAAGCGAGGGAATCGACCAAAGTTTCAGTTTTAGGGACCCGCGGGTCGGTCTGCAGCCTGTGCAAACGCCTGGGAAGGCGTATTGTCGTCTGCATGCCGGCACACGCGACGAGGAGAGTGCCGGCGCTGCTCGCAATGCCGGCAAACGGCGGACTGCGCTTTTCGCTCTGTGGGGCAGAAAACCCTGGGGAAAAGCGCTACATATAGACAAAAGGGACCGGACCAATGCGCATCGAGCGTCGCTTCACCAAGCCAGAGCAGTCTGCCTATGCGGAGATCGAATTCCGCAAGGCCCTGTCGGAGATCAAGAATCCCGACGGCTCGGTGGTGTTCCGCCTCGACAACATCGATGTGCCGGCGCAGTTCAGCCAGGTCGCGGCCGACATCCTGGCCCAAAAGTATTTCCGCAAGGCCGGCGTGCCGGCGCGCCTGAAGAAGGTCGAGGAGAACGACGTCCCCTCCTTCCTGTGGCGTTCGGTTGCCGACGAGGCCGAACTTGCGAAACTTCCCGAGGCGGAGCGCTATGGGTCGGAAACCGATGCCCGCCAGGTCTTCGATCGGCTGTCCGGCACCTGGACCTATTGGGGCTGGAAGGGCGGCTACTTCAAGTCGGAAGAGGACGCACGCGCCTTCCGCGACGAGCTCGCCTATATGCTTGCCACCCAGCGCGTCGCGCCGAACTCGCCGCAATGGTTCAACACCGGCCTGCACTGGGCCTATGGTATCGACGGTCCGAGCCAGGGCCATTTCTATGTCGACCCCTTCACCGGCAAGCTGACCAAGTCGAAGTCGGCCTACGAGCATCCGCAGCCGCATGCCTGCTTCATCCAGAGCGTGCAGGACGACCTCGTCAACGAGGGCGGCATCATGGACCTGTGGGTGCGTGAGGCGCGCCTGTTCAAATACGGTTCCGGAACCGGCTCGAACTTCTCCATGCTGCGCGGCGAAGGCGAAAAGCTTTCCGGCGGCGGCCGCTCGTCCGGCCTGATGAGCTTCCTCAAGATCGGTGACCGCGCGGCCGGCGCCATCAAGTCGGGCGGCACGACGCGCCGCGCCGCCAAGATGGTCATCGTCGACGCCGACCATCCCGATATCGAGGAATTCATCGACTGGAAGGTCAATGAGGAGCAGAAGGTCGCCTCGCTGGTGACCGGCTCGAAGATCGTCAAGAAGCACCTCGAAGCGATCATGAAGGCCTGCGTCAATTGCGAAGGCAATGGTGACGACTGCTTCGACCCGGCGCTCAACACCGCGCTGAAGCGCGAGATCAAGGCGGCCAAGCGGAACTCGGTGCCGGAGAACTACATCTACCGCGTCATCCAGTTCGCCCGCCAGGGCTACACCTCGATGTCGTTCAAGACCTACGACACCGACTGGGATTCGGACGCTTATCTGACGGTCTCCGGCCAGAACTCCAACAACTCGGTGTCGCTGAAGGACAATTTCCTGCGCGCCGTGGAAGCCGATGGCGACTGGCAGCTCACCGCCCGCAAGGACGGCAAGGTGGTGAAGACGCTGAAGGCGCGCGATCTGTGGGAAAAGATCGGCTATGCCGCCTGGGCGTCGGCCGACCCCGGCCTGCATTTCAACACGACGATGAACGACTGGCACACCTGCGCTTCGGCCGGTGCGATCCGTGCCTCCAATCCGTGCTCGGAATACATGTTCCTCGACGACACGGCCTGCAACCTCGCCTCGATCAACCTCCTGCCCTACCGCAAGGCAGACGGCACGATCGACATCGCCGCTTACGAGCACACCGTTCGGCTGTGGACCATCGTGCTCGAAATCTCGGTGATGATGGCGCAGTTCCCGTCGAAGGAGATCGCTAAGCTCTCCTACGACTACCGCACGCTCGGCCTCGGCTACGCCAATATCGGCGGCCTGTTGATGACTTCGGGCATTCCCTATGACTCCAACGAGGGCCGCGCCATCTGCGCCGCGCTCACCGCGATCATGACCGGCGTCGCCTACTCGACCTCGGCCGAAATGGCCTCCGAGCTCGGCGCCTTCCCGGACTATGACCGCAACGCCCAGAACATGTTGCGCGTCATGCGCAACCATCGCCGCGCTGCCTACGGAGACAAGGATGGCTATGAGAAGCTCTCCGTCAATCCGGTGCCGCTGGTCGCGTCCGACTTGAAGCAGCAGGCGCTGGCCGAGCATGCCCGCGCCGCCTGGGACCGCGCCATCGAGCTCGGCGAGGAGCACGGCTACCGCAACGCGCAGGCGACGGTGATCGCACCGACCGGCACGATCGGTCTTGTCATGGACTGCGACACCACCGGCATCGAGCCCGACTTCGCGCTGGTGAAGTTCAAGAAGCTCGCCGGCGGCGGCTACTTCAAGATTATCAACCGCGCAGTGCCGGAAGCGCTGCGCACTCTGGGCTATTCCGAAAGCCAGATCGCCGAGATCGAGGCCTATGCGGTCGGCCACGGCAACCTCAACCAGGCGCCGGGCATCAACCCTTCGACGCTGAAGGCCAAGGGTTTCACCGATGAGAAGATCGCGGCGCTAAATGCGGCGCTGAAGTCGGCCTTCGACATCAAGTTCGTGTTCAACCAGTGGACGCTCGGCGCCGACTGGGTGAAGGAAACGCTCGGCTTCACCGACGAACAGCTTAGCGACTTCTCCTTCGAGATGCTGCCGGCGCTGGGCTTCACCAGGAAGGAGATCGACGCCGCCAACATCCATGTCTGCGGTGCGATGACGCTCGAAGGCGCGCCCTTCCTGAAGCCCGAGCATCTGCCGGTGTTCGACTGCGCCAGCCCGTGCGGCAAGATCGGCAAGCGCTCGCTATCGATCCAGAGCCACATTCTGATGATGGCCGCGGCGCAGCCCTTCATCTCGGGCGCCATCTCCAAGACCATCAACATGCCGAACGAGGCGACGGTCGAGGACGCCAAGAACGCCTACATGCTGTCGTGGAAACTGGCGCTGAAGGCCAACGCGCTCTATCGCGACGGCTCCAAGCTGTCGCAGCCGCTCAATGCCTCGCTGCTTGCCGATGATGACGAGGATGAGGACGAGGCGGTGGAGCAGTTCATCGCAGCGCCCGCCGCGCAGCGCGCCGTGCAGGTAACGGAAAAGATCGTCGAGCGCGTGGTGGAACGTCTCTACCGCGACCGCGAGAAGCTGCCGAACCGCCGCAAGGGTTATACGCAGAAGGCCGTCGTCGGCGGCCACAAGGTCTATCTCAGGACCGGCGAGTTCGATGACGGGCGCCTCGGCGAGATCTTCATCGACATGCACAAGGAAGGTGCCGCCTTCCGCGCGATGATGAACAACTTCGCCATCGCCATCTCGCTCGGCCTGCAATACGGCGTGCCGCTCGAGGAATATGTCGAGGCCTTCACCTTCACCAAGTTCGAGCCGGCCGGCATGGTGCAGGGCAACGACGCGATCAAGAACGCGACGTCGATCCTCGACTATGTGTTCCGCGAGCTTGCGGTCTCCTATCTCGGTCGCCACGACCTCGCCCATGTCGACCAGTCGGACTTCGACAAGACCGCGCTCGGCCGCGGCATCACCGAAGGCAAGGCGACGCCCTTCTCCAAGGGTCTCTATCGCGGCGCCTCGCCGGTGAAGCTGGTGACCGGCATGGGCGCCGACCCCAAGGGTTTTGGCGGGGGTTCTGGTTCCTCCGGGACCACCACCCCTGCCCGCGCAGCACCCACCGCCTTCTCCGGCTCCAACGTCCTGACGCTGAAGCCGGCGAGCGACGAGGCGATCGCCTACAAGCGCGACTATGAGGAGCGCGCCAGGGAACTCGCCGAGGAGATGGTGGAACAGGAAGCCGAGGCCGCGGGCGGCGCCGAGGCGCTGTTTACCGACGCCGCCGCCAACGAGGCCGCCGAGGCGAAGAAGCTCGCCGCGACAAGGCGCCAGCAGTCGCTGCTCCAGGGCTACACCGGCAACGAATGCTCCGAGTGCCACAACTTCACCATGGTGCGGAACGGCACCTGCGAGAAGTGCGACACGTGCGGTGCGACCAGCGGGTGCAGTTGAGCTCTAGATGCCGCCTCGTCGCCTGACGCGTCA
The DNA here is from genome assembly GCF_033977205.1 of Mesorhizobium album. Classification (NCBI taxonomy): domain Bacteria; kingdom Pseudomonadati; phylum Pseudomonadota; class Alphaproteobacteria; order Hyphomicrobiales; family Phyllobacteriaceae; genus Mesorhizobium; species Mesorhizobium album. The sequence goes on from NZ_JAVIIW010000004.1 coordinate 167,732, forward strand.
CTGAATCTCGCTCAACGTCAAGGCAGATCGCTCATTCGACACAGGAAGTCTGCTCACCTTCGGCTGGCAGCCAGAACGAAAACTAACCCGGGCGCTTTCGGTGCCCGGGTCGCCTTGAAAGACATTGCAGACCGTATTCCGCCGTTCTGAGGTCGGAGACTGTGATTTTTAAGAACCGCGAGCTCCACTCCAGCGCGGGCGTTCAAGGTATGACATTGTTCAACAGACCACTGGCGGAACTCTCCGCGAACGACCTCCTCGGCCTTATTGGGGAGGGCGAAGGCAAAAACATCGACTTCAAGCGGGAGTTGGTGGGCACCGGCGAAAACCTCGAACTCAGTTTCGGCCTGCTGCGCCTGCATGTACTCTTGTGACTTCGGCACCCTTGGAAAATCATCCGCATAGGGCAACGGTATGAGCGACCGATTCGCGAAGCCGAGTGTGTAAGTGGGGGACATGCGTCAGGGGTTCGGGACAGAAAGCGATCCGCTGGGACGGTACTACACCGATCCCGTCATCGGTCAGGTGTTCGTCAGCCTGTTCGATCGCCGTCATGCGAGCTCGATCCTGGACCTCGGTTCGGGTGGCGGGTCGCTGACGGTCGCCGCCGCAAGACGATGGGTCGATGCCCGTATCCAAACGGTAGACGTCGACCTCGGTGCCGAGCAACACATCCGGCTGGGCATGGCTTCTGCAGGCCATCAAGCGCACGAGCACTTGGTGGCCGATGTCCTCGACGAGAATCTGCCCGACATGGTAGGCGGGCCGCGCTTCGACCTCGCGGTATGCAACCCTCCCTACACAAGGATTCGTTGGCGGGACGGCTTCGCTCGGATCCTTGCGGAAGCCGGTCTGGAGCGCCTGCACGCGGTTCCGTCGGAGGCACTCTCTTCCGACATCATGTTTATCGCACAAATACTCCGCCTAGCAGAACGCGGTGCCGAAATCGGGGTTATCGTCCCGGACGGGCTCGTGTCCGCACGACGGTCGCGCGCCATCCGACAGGCATTGCTTGACCGTGTCCGCGTTATGCGAGTTGTCCAGTTGCCGAGGGGGTCTTTCAGAGGCACCGAGGCACAGGCGCACGTGATCGTGTTTAGGAACGAATGCGGACGGGGCGAACCGGTTGAGATCAGCAGTCTCGACGTCGACGGAACCTCGTCCCCGATCACCGTCGGAACCGAGGCAGCCGAGTTTCGGATGGACTACGGGTTCTACCGATCCATCAGGAACGTAGTGAGGCACGGCTTTACGTTGCGCGGCATCCAGGCGGAGATCACGCGAGGCTCGCTGTCGTCGGCCGAAGCCCGCGAATGTAGCGAACCTATTTTCCACACGAACGGTTTCAACCAGCATTCGCCCCTCGCCTATCGTCTCTCTGGCCAACGCCTAAGTGAGGACCGTCCAGGCAGGCGTATTGCCGAGCCTGGCGACATCTTGCTAGCCCGGGTCGATCGCGAGTTGCAGAGGAAGATCTGCGTCGTGACCCACGGCCGAGCGATCATTACAGATTGCATCTACCGCATCCGCGTGCCGGCTACGTGGCGCGATACCGTCGCCCGAGGCCTTTTGTCCGACGCCGGTCAGGCGGCTCTTGTCCGCGCGTCTCGCGGCGTTGGAGCAAGGATGCTGAACAAGGAGGATCTCCTGGACCTGGAGATCGAAACGCCATGACCGGAGCGCCGAACGCGGACGATCAGGAATTCGACGAGGCCTTGGACGATTCCTTCGAGGAGCGTGCCGACCACGTCGAGGAGACCGTCATCAAGTCTGGCACGGCGACTGGCGACCAGTTCGACGAGATCGTAAGGGTGCTCTGCGCGCGCGGTCTGGTGCTGCTCGTCGGTCCGCGTGGCTGCGGAAAAACCCATCTCATGCGATATGCATGGCTGGAATGTGTCGACCACAAGGATCGACCATTCAGCGTCTATACGTCTCTGAACCGCTACCTGAGCCTGGAGCCGCTGTCCCGAGCACGGACAGACGCCAACGGGCTATTCCACTCCTGGGTACTTGCTCGAATCCTTCAAGGAGCGCAGGAAACCTTCAGGCGCGTCGGCGGCCCCGCTGACTACGACATTGGCGTCGAATTTGGCGTGGGGTCCGAGCAGCTTGACAACCTCGTTAAGGCTCTCGAGCGCAACTTCCAGCTCGACGCAGATGACGAGATGCTGCATCGGAAGCTATCCGTCGAAGCTGTGAAACGAGTCCTTGCGGACCTGGCCGCGAGAAGCGGTCGGACACGTACAGTCCTCCTGCTGGACGACGCAGCGCTCACGCTATCCCCAGCCTTCATGACGGAGTTTCTGGATATTCTTCGGGTGATCAAATCCCCGGAGATCGCGCCGAAATGCTCGGTCTATCCCGGCACCACAGTGTTCGGAACCCGGTTCCATGCCGACCATGAGGGCAGGACCGTTTCAGCGTGGGCCGCGATCGACAACCCGGGCTACGGCGCGATGATGCAGACCATTGCGGAGCGCCGCTATCCAGAAGGCCTTAGCGGGATCACACCCGAAGCGAGCACCCTTCTGCAGTATGCTGCGTTCGGCATCCCCCGCGCCTATCTCACGCTGTTAAGATCAGTCCAGGCAGCCAAGCCGACGAAGTCGAGCCTCGCCAGCACGGTCACGAAAGTCATCCGGTCACACCGAGAGAACAGGATTCGCGAGTTCCGCTCTCTTGGGGAGAAGGTCGTCGAACTGAAGACCCTGATACGGGTCGGCGAGAGCTTTTTCGACGGCGTGGTCCTGGCCATGACGCGCCGGAACGAAGAACTCAAGGGGAAGAAGGAAAAGGCGACGGTGCTCGGCATCGAGGCCGACGACTTCGATCCGCTCTCCAGCCGCATGGTGGACCTGCTGGCCGAAGCGGGGCTGCTCCACAAGGAGGAAGCCGTATCTCATGGGCCAGAGAGGCAATACAGGCGCTTCACTCCTCACCTCGCCGCACTCATCGCAGCGAGGGCCTTCTCGCCGGGCGACCGCGGTACATCGCTTGGCAACATCGTCGAGTTCATTTCGCGCCCGAACGAGAAGCATCCCGTGCGGCGCAAGTTCACGACGGTGTTCGCGAACCAGGGCATGAAGGAATCATTGAAGCTCGATCTGCCACCCTGCCAGGCGTGTGGCGAGCCTAGGAGCAACGAGAAACAGAAGTTCTGCCAGAACTGCGGCACGAAGCTGGTGGACGAACTCATCTACAACCGCATCATGGCGATGCAGATCAACGGCGTGCCTGGCCTAACTCCGTTCCTGATCTCGAAGATGGAGAGCGCTAGCATACGTACCGTCGGGGCGCTGCGGGCTCTCCAAGACCCGGGCAGCGCACTCCGGAAGATCCCCGCGATCGCGCAGGCACGTTCTGATCGAATCCTCACCAAGGTCGAGGAGTATGTCGACGAGATGATGTCATGACCGCGGTCGCGATTCCCCCTCTGGTCGAAGTCCAGCCGCTTCCCTCCATCGACACGACACAGCTATTCAGACACACCGGTGAAGTCTGGAGTCCGATCGACAAGTTCATCGCGAATACCAACGCGATCAACGTCATCCTGGCCGGCGCGACGGTGGATCAGGACCCGTCGCCGGAACTCTGTTCCATCGTTGTGTTGGGTTACCTCTCGGCGGTCGAAACCTATTTCAGAACTTTACTCAGTCGGCTGGCTCACATCGACGAGCTGACCATGGAAGCTCTTGGACAGAAGCAGTTGCTCTTTTCTGTGGCCATGAAACGCCCACGCGAGTCCCTCGCCGAGGCCCTGTATGAAGACTCCTTCGCCTCGGTAAAGGAATTGAAGGCGCGCCTCGGCGAGATAGGCATGTCGAAGCTTCCCACCGAAATCGAAGTCGCGCTTGGAACCTACGAGAGCATCTGCCACGTCCGGCACTGCTGCGTGCACCGCTTCGGATACCTCGGCAACAAGAATGCCAACGACCTTGGCATGTCGAAACACCACCATCTTATCGGCGGCCTGTTCTCGGCGTCGACAGACGAACTAGCCAACATCGCCGACGCGCTCCAGGTGTTCGTGAAGACCTGCAACAACCACATCTTCAAGTTCGTGACCGATCGAACCGTGACCGCGCAGAACGATCCCGGGCACGACTTCGAATGGGCCTGGCGGTGGTCTTGGAAATACAAGGCGGACAAGAAACACTTCAAGCCGTACTACGATTTATTCGCTCTTGTGGTCGGCCGTCCGGCGAGCGTAGGTATGAAGGACGCCTACAAGCGATTCAAAGACGGCAATGCCAGCAAGGTGGCCGACATGGTGGCCCGACACGAGGAAGGTAGACACCGCGCGCCACAGCGTCTCGCTGGCTAATCGAAGCGAAAGCCTGCGAGAATTTGCACGGTCATGAAGCGCTTCTCGAAAGGACGCATAGGCAGTATAGGATTTCCGATGCCGCTCGCAACCGGAAGCTCAGCTAATTGCAGCTCGATATTGGTAGTTTTATCTAGCCTCGATAGTTTGGCTCATGCATATCCAGGTGTGGAATCACAACGGCCGGGTCGTCCGTAGCATGAAAAATGACCACGGAACCGTTCTCAGTCCCATCATCGAATGCAGCAAAAACAGTGATGGTTGATCCATATACATCCACAAACTCCGCGCGAATTGTCCTCACAGGTTTGCCAGGCGCCGAAATGTCTTCGATCTTCACGCCCTTATTGAAGTCAGCCTCTCTGTTGTTGACGGCTTCATTAACGATTAGTTGCGACAACCAAGAAAACATCTCCCAATCATAATCATTGATAGCATTGCCGAACGTCGGCTTTATATAGACCGAAAGCATCTGCGATCTTCTGCCATAAAAAGCTAATCTTGCGCCAGTTACGTACCTGAAAGACGTTGACGCATGGTGAACGCAGAAAGACGCAAAGTGCAGTTCTGGCCTACGAATTGGCCTCTTGAATGCACGCTACGCCTCGAGTGCAGGACGCGTTCCCCGAGAGGCCATCCTACACCTGGTTTCAAGGGACGACCCCGGCTGCACTCTCCGCGACTCGTTCACGGTAGAATTCCTTGGCGACATGGTCTTCGATTTGGGCGTTGGGATGCTTCGACGGCGTCATGCGATCGAGGCCATCCGGCGTGAAGATGTCGTCGACCTGAACAGCAGCGTCGCCAGGATCGTCGACCTGCAGAACCCAATCACGCGACGGCAGCCGACCAGCCGCTACAAGCGGGTCGCCCCAGCCGCGCCAGCCATCGAAGCCTGCAGTAAGCTTCAGCCCGTTAAGTTCCGGACGAGGAAGCGGCAGCAGGCTGGCAAGTTCCTTTGCGGCTTCCAGGTTCATGTTCGCAGCGAATACGGCGTACTGGGCTTCGCCTGTTCGGATCGTGAGGCGAGCCGCCCGGTATTTGGCGCCTTCGCGGTCGAGCGGCAAGGGGAAGACCATGCTTTCGAGAACAGCGAATCCTTTCCGTCCCAGTTGGAAAAGATCGTGCTTTATGGGGAATGGTTCCGCTGACATCTTCGAACTCCCGTTTCCGCAAGAGCTTGCGTTGGCTGGAAGCAAGGATCGAATCCGCAGAGTTGCGGGCCACCGCAGGAAGCCATGGGGATCCAAGCGGCTAACCGAAACTCCGGCTATGAGCGCTCCGACAGAAGCACGGCTTCGAAGGGCCGACCCCAAGTTTCGACCCCGCGGGCGAAGACCACACATGCATTCAGGCCGTCCTCTTCGATCGCACGGGTTGCCAGACTCTCCATCCGTCGGCGATAGCTGTCGCGGTGCTGTTCAGGAAAGAGGTAGAAGACGACGCGCGCCTGTCGGTCTTCGGGAGGATGAACGCGCAGAATGCACAGGTGGTCCGGATCCCGGAAATTGCGCCGCACGTTATGGCGCAGCTTCATCAGAGATTTTTCGATGGCCTTCTGTTCCGCGGGATCGGCGCATGAAAGCAGATGGAAGCCAATCAACGTCCAGCCCGGCGGCTTTACCGTCGTGAGCCGTGCCAGGATCGCGCGGAAGAGGGGTCGCAGTTCCATGGTGGGCTTCGGCACTTCGATCCCGTTATCCCTGCCCATGTAGTAGCGGTCGATCGGCGCGGACATGCCGGTTGGCACGAAGAGGGAAATCTCATCATGCAATTGGCGCAGATTGAACCCGGTCGAGAGATATAGACCCAGGTAGTCGAGTTCGTCCGCGAGAAGGCTGTAATCCTTCTGCAAATACGCCCGCTCGCTCAGGTAGTGAAGGAAGAGCAACTGGTCGTCGAGGATGTCGGCTACGCAACGAAGGTCGGATACGAGGATCGTTGGGGCCAGCGAGTGTTCGGCAGGGACCCATCCGACCTTCTTGAAGTCGCCTTCGGCTGAACTCAGGACCGACAGGTCATCGAGCGTCACCGACAGGCGAATGACGCGGTCGGCCATGTCCGGGTCGATGCCTAGGGCCTTGACGGTGGAGATGGCCTCGGGATCGCCCGCTCGAGCGGCCAGGATTGCCTCTTCGAGACGCTCGGACTGAATTGATGGATCGAGAACCATATCGCGGACATGCTTCTTGATCCGATCGGGCGCTCCGCGCAGGCCCTGAGGCGTCAAGCGGTGCGATTTTGCCTCCGCGATCACCACCACGCGGTCGATCGTCACCAGCAAGTCGGTCTCGAATTGCTGGCCATTCTCCTTCCAGGCTACCCCAGATCTGATAGCGGCATCGGGGAGAGCCTTTCTGAAAACGGCCTCCAGTTCAGCTTCCAGAAACGCAGCGCGCCGTTCGTTCAGCTGCGTTTGCAGGCCGGCTTCCTTCGCCAGTCTCTCCATCACGCGATGTATATGGCTGAAGATCATCTGCGGGATCGGTATGAAAAATGCGTCTCCGCATTCGATACCAGGCCTGTCCCACACCGGATTGTCGAGGAGGAGATGCTCGGGCTTTGTCTCGGAGAGCGAGCCGGGCTTGTACGACAGCGCGCGGAACACAGCGGCGACGACATCCTCTGGCCGCCCAACAAGCCTTGAGATTTCCGCAGCCCTGAAAAGCGCGATCTGGTCAAGCCGCAAGTCCATGTGCGCGATTATCGCGGGCCGCAACATTTCCGGAGTGAGATTGCCGGGGAGGCCCGCGACGAATTCCTTGGCCGTGCCGACAAGATCGGGGACTAGCGTGTAGTACAGCTCGGCCATCTTCTTGACGCTGGAAGCTCGAATGATCGTCCGCACCTTCTCCCAGTGGGCACCCTGCTTCCGTTCGAATTCGGCGAGGACGGCCCGGGCGATCTCAATCACATCAGTGGCGCCGAAGCCATGGCGAGCGATCATGGCAGCATCAAGCGCGCCGTAGAGATCGACGGCCAGCTTGATCACATCCCCCTTGTAACCCCAGTTCCGCACCCCGTGCGTGTGCAGCCGAATCCTCTCCTGGAGCGAACGCACCGCGAGCTTTTCATGATCATCCTTGATGGCCTCGCTGTCCACGATGCGCTGAGCGAAAAAGGCCTCCGAAAGCTTTGGGACGGTCGTCAGAACGGAATGTAGCGCCTGAGGCAGCAGCACTCCTTTGCCCCAATCCGTCGCCGGAAGGGTCAATAACAATGCCTGGAGGATCTCGGCGTGGTGCTGGTGGATGTCTGGGAGCGCCTTTATCTCCCTCCCATCCTGTCCCAGGCGGACCTGAAGTCCGTAGCTCGCGAAGCAGGCCAGGATGGCCACGGGGTCGACGACGCGAAGCTCGTTCAGCACCGCCTGTACCAGCCCTGGGAATTTCGCAGCACCTTCCCTAGCGACTGCCAATGCCTCCTTCTGGAATTCAGCATGAACGGCGGGATCGACGCCTAAAGCGGTGACCTGGAATGCCGAGCTCTGGCGCTTTGGGAGGACGACATCGAGTTTGGAAGGTTTACGGCCCATTCAATTCCTGCACGCACGTCGATCAAAGCAATCCACAACATCGGAGAGAGCGACTGGTGCGACAACGCCGACAACACCGACAGCAGTCAGGCGCCCGCCAGATCCGCAAACTGCTGCAATTCCGGCAGCGCCTTCGGTGTCTCTGGATCGATGATGTCTTCCTTGATCATCATCGCGATCGAGCCGATCAAATCCGTCTTGCTCAAAGAATAATTCTTTACGATGGCCGAGTCCCGTAGATCGGTTGCGGCTGCAAACGCGCCCAAAAAGGCGCTAGCGCGCCTCAATCCTCAGCGCAGTCAGCGTCTCGGGCGTGATCGTCCCGGTCACCTTCAACGAGTAGTCTGCCTGCATACGCTGCAGCCCGGCCCTCAGTTCGGGATTCATCTCGCCGTCGATCTCGCCGCTGTAATAACCGAACGCCAGCAAGGCGAACTGGACCTGCTGGACGATTTCCTTGAACTTGTAGGCATTGCCCGGGAGCATCTTGAGCGGCGCCGGGGTAGGCGCGATCGCGGGCGCCTGATAGGTCGGCGTGGAAGTTGACGGGGCGCTGTATAGCGGGGCGGGTTGGCTCGGCGCCGGCGGGATGTAGGAATAGCCGCCCGTGGACGATCGATGACTCGAATGCGAACTATGGCTGCTGTGACTCCGATGCCCGGCCAGAGTGTAGAGGTGGTCGAGCTTGAAGATGTCGAAGAGAGTTTTCGCCTTTCCGACGCCGCCGTCCAATGTTGGCTTGGCCGGCAGCGCATGTGCATTGGCTGGCAAGAATCCCGCCGCGAGCAGCGACGGTATCGCGAAAAGCCGCTTCTTCATTGGATAGCCCCCAAGTTGCTGTATCCGTGGTTAGCTGGATGCCACTCGAAAAATCCCCCGCACCGAGCTTTCAACGAGCATCCGTCGCACTCCTCCCGGTAGGAGCGCTTCCAGTCGGAGATCGTGGCCGGCGCGAGATGGCGGTATGGCTCCGGTACCGTGCAGAGCGGGAAATTGTAGAGCAAGGCGTCGATCCCACGGCTCCGCACGAGATCGATGGAGCGGCCGACAACATCGAAGGCTTTTGAACTGTCGTAGAAGAGCGCCTTCCAGTTCATACGCCCGAAGCCGATGTTCTCCATCTGCATGACAGCCCATGTCCGGATGAACGGCAGAGCGGACACGATGAACCTTGCCAGGTCGGGCAGCCCATCTGCGTTCGGACGCATCAACACGGTGCGGAGCTCTACCTGGGCACCCAGACGGCACATCACAGCCAAATTCTCCAAAACCCGTACGTGTGCGCCCGCCTTTCCGACAATTTCGTCATGCACGCCGGGATCCCGGGAATAGAGCGGGATACCCCAGACCACCCTGCCCTGGTCGATGCGGCCCATCGCCTGCCGATCGACCTCTTCAAAATGCTGGGCGTTCGTCAGGACGTGAATGGAAAGGTCCGGGCGCGCCTCGAGCACGCGCTCCAGAAATCGGAACAGCTGTTCCTTGAAAAGCGTCGGCTCCCCGCCGGAAATCCCGATCGTCGCGCCTTCCGGAGAAAGCAGCGCCGCGGTTTCGAAATGCGGGAACAGGTCGACATGGTGCTTCTTGGGCGGCTGGGAGCACATCAGGCAGACCTGGTCGCATCGTTCGGTCACCAGGAAGGTGTTGTGATGCGACGCGCTACGAATGAGGCGGTCCGCGGTCCCGCGCCGCGGATTCACTAGCAGGACGTCTCCGTTGACCTTGGAGGGGTCGATGCCAAGGATTCGTATCGCACCGCCCTCGCCGACGTAGTCCGCACCTTCCGGGCCGACGCGCTCCAGCGCCGCATCGAAAGGATTCAGCTGTTCAGTCCTTTGCTCCCAGGCATCGGCCTCAAACGAGCGAAGTCGCACCACGAAAGGCTGGTCAGCGTTTGCCTCTACCTTAATGCGCAAGGGTATCATTGGTGCGTCGGCGCCATGCTGCCGTCCCAGCCACCCACGCCTAGCCATGCCGCCAGCGAGGCACGGGCAGGCTCGTCGTTGCGGTAAAGGACCTCGAACACCTTGTCGAAGATCGACATCTGCCGACCGCAAAACCATGTATCCGGCCGCGGAACGTCGATCCGGCCATACCGGGAGATATCGTCGATCACGTCCGTCCCGCAGAACGGCTGGTAGGCGCAGTGGATGCAGTCAGGGTCGAAGTGGTTGAACGCCCCGGAATCCAGGATATCGACCTTCGCCCGGTCGATTCCTGTCCCGACATCGCCGATGCTGAGATCGATGCGGCCGATCCTGGACAGCATTCGGGCTTCGTCGGTCGGGTAGAACCGGCCGTCATAATCTATGACGACGTAGTCGGAGGCGAAGAAGTTTGGGTTCCGTATGTCGACGTGATTGTCGGCGTCGAAACGGAGCACACGCTTGAGGGACTGGCTGAAGTAGTACTCTTCCATGAAGCGTCCGGTCCGGTGATTGCGGGCGATCAAAAGGTCGATGAATTCGGCATGGAGACGATTCCAGCGCGCGAGGACATTGTCGCCCTGCCGAATCTTTCGCGCGAATCCCTGGTGGTTGATCGGGCGCAGGTAAACCGACCGAATCCCGTAGCGCTCGTAGTTGTCGAGAAGCGCCTCGAAGTCCGGCGGATCAGCGACATCCACCGTCGGCAGTGCCGAGATTTTTCCCTTCGGATAGCGGGAAACGGCTGCCTCGAGGTTTCGAAAGAAGGCATCGGTGACTTCGCTTCCGTGCGTGCGCTGGCGCTCATGCGTTGCCGGGTCTCCATCAAGTGAGGTGCTGATGAAGGTGTCGGCGGCATCCAGGAATGCCCATGCGCGCGAATCCAGTCGCTGCAGGTTCGTGCAGACGACGAACTGCGATTGGGAAAACTTTTCCCGGCAGAAGTCGCGGACAGCTTCCAGCAAGTCGACCCGCAACAGGGGCTCTCCGCCCTGGAATTCGATCTTGACGTCGGGACCTTCAAGTCCGTCGAGAAACGAAAGGACGCCGGCGAGGATTTCGGCCGACCAGTCGAACCCGCGGGCATTTTCGGCAGCGCGGGAAACCTGGCAATAGCCGCAGGCAAGGTTGCAGCGGAGCGTCGGCACGACGATGACGTAATTCATTCTCGTCGGCCTCGACTGGCGCCGCGCCCACCTGTAGGCGAAAGAGGTCCATTGAAGGTCGAACTCCTTGTCGAAGCCGTGATTTCCCTCTCTCAGGAACGTCTCGTCGGCGGGGGACAGATTGTCAGTGATGTACCGATCCAGGAAGACGTGGCTGGACTTGAAAAACTCACCTGAGTCGTCGGAGAACAGCACCGAACCGTCTGACATCTCGCGGAACTTCAGCGGCCAGACGTTCATCGGGCTGTCACCGCAGCGACGAGCGCCTGGCGCATTGTCAGAGTTTCGCAGTAGATTTTCTCGCGGTAAACGGCGTGAAGAACGTCTTTGCGAAACTGATCTGCGGCAAGGCCGCCGGGTGAACTTACTGATATTCCACCGCTCTGCTTCGCGAGACGGCAAGCAGGGTAAAGCACCTGCAGCCGAAGCATCGCGGCATCGGCGTATTTCGCGAACTGCGGCGGAATCTCCACCACAACATCGACATCAGTAGCGTCTGGTAATTTCGCCATATCCCCACCCGGCGCGATAATGCGCGCCATGAACCGAACAATCAACGCATATTTGATGGAGTTCTGATGGACTGAATGTCCGGACGACGTTCCAATGGCAGGGCAGTCGCGACTGCGACAAGTCACGCGCGACCTTGCATCGAGGCACCTTCACTTCCGCCTCTGCAAGCTTAAGTCGGGCGCACCCACTGCGGCTATCGTTCTCTGCTACCGTCTGCTCCGAAAGTTTCTCTCTGACTCTTTAGCTGGTGACTGGAAAGACCAGCCGTCTTCGGCTTATGACAACGTTGGTGTACTCGCTCAAAGGCGATGCGAAGGACTAGCAAATGCCGCTTGGTATGAAAGAGGTGACTGCCGTTACCGAGATCGCCGACCTGCTTTACGGTTTTCTTCCGGGCAGCGGCAATTCTCGTACATCATTCCCCTTGGCCGCAAATGAAGCTGGCGTTGGGGAGTTCTGGCAGCCCGGCAGCAAGTTGCCATCGCTGGTCCAGCTTCTCTCCATGACGCTCGAGCACAGGCGAAACCGCTTTTGCCCGCTCATCAACGCAATCGTTCGCCAGTCGATGACCTGGCGGCGCGGGCATAACGATCCTTTGATGCGCGAGGAGATCGAGCACCTCAATACGCTGCTGCGCGGCGTTTCGTTCCGCATACCTGAACTCTCCGATGAATCATTCCTTGGCATGCTCCCCCGGCGCGACCCGCCTCCGCAGAAGGAAAAGGCGACGCCGGGAAAGCCGACGGCCGCGCAGCTTGCCTCGCTAGCCGGCCAGTTGATCGAGGTCAGCAAGCTGGAGCCGCAGCCGCGCGGCTACGCTTTCGAGAAATTCCTTCGGGAATTGTTTGATGCCTACGGCCTAGCGCCGCACGCTTCCTTTCGCTTGGTGGGAGAACAGATTGACGGGAGTTTTTCCCTTGACGGCGAAACCTACCTGCTTGAAGCGAAATGGAAGAACGATCTCTCCGGAATCGCCGACCTTCATGCCTTCTCGGGCAAGGTACAGACCAAGGCAAAGTGGGCGCGCGGCCTGTTCATCAGCCACACAGGCTTCAGCGATGACGGACTGACCGCGTTCGGCAGAGCGCCTACCTCGATTATCTGCATGGACGGGTTCGATCTGCACGAAACGCTGACCCGCCAGCTCCCTTTGGGAGACGTTCTGGCGAAGAAGATCCGCCGTGCGGCGGAAACGGGCGGCCCCTTCATCCGAGTGCGCGAGCTGTTCTGAATTCAAGATCATGCCGGGTAAACGCCACCCCCTTCCCCCCGAACTCGAAGGCGTGCGCGAAAAGGCGCGCCGAGCTCTTGGGCCCGTCAGCCCGGCGACCGAGAACACGCCGGCCGACAAGGATTTCCTGTTCAACGCCCGGCGCACGGACGCAGGCCGCAAGCTCCCGCCACAGCATCTCGTGTACTTCGTCCTGGCCGATCTTCTGGGCTTCAGAGATCTGGGACGGTTCGAGAAACTGGCATGGTCAATCCCGCTCGAATTCAACGGCCGCGCTTTCCTGGTCGAGCATCGGAAGTTCGGTGTCGGGGTCTTCGCGGCAGGCGGAGAGCGGGATGAGGCGGACGCTGCGAAGATCGTCAATCACATCCACAAAGCGGTGAAGGCCGCGCGGTCCTTTTTCGACTGGCTTGCCACGAAGGCTGTGGAAGACTCGGCAGTTAACGTTAGGAACAACAGCGCCTCGCTCTTCGAGCGTTTCGAGTACCTACGTGACCTTTATCTCGGAAAGGCAGAGGAAGCTGAAAAGCGGAAGGGCGAGCGTAACGTCACATCGGAAACCAACAAGAGGGGCTATAGCTGGCAATCAATATCCTATCCGGCCATGCGCATTCGAACCGAGGCAAGATGGCTCGGCCTCGCCGCGATCGAGGCCTTCTTCAGCTGGACGGAACACGTCCTGATCCATGTTGGCATCCTGTGCGGCATGCTCGCGAGCGCGGGCGAGGTCGCGCACGCCGCTGAAGCCGATTGGGCCACCAAGTTCAAGCTGGCGTTCGACCTCTCGGACACGCGTTCAAAAGAGCTCTATGACGAGTTGCTCAGAGTGCGCAAAGAGTTGCGCAATTTCGTGGCCCACGGCTCCTTCGGAAAGGAGGGCGAGGCATTCGATTTTCACTCATCGGCTGGCGCTGTGCCGGTTCGGCTGCCTGATCCGATCGGCAGCGGAACTTTCTCCTTCGGCCAATCTACCTCGTTCAATATCGAAAGCGCGCTTGCCTCGATTGCAGAATTCATTCCGTACTTGTGGGACGGGCCGCGCGCGCCCGCCAAAATCTACGTCCAGGAATATGAATTGCCACTCATAATGACGATGGCTCGTGACGGCACCTACGCAAATGCCATGGCCTCCATCGAGGCGATGAACCGTTTCGCGGATCATCTTGTCGGCGCTATGGACATCGCCGCGAACATGGATTGGTAAGCTAAAGGAGCTCGATTGTCTCACGAATACACAGCGCAGAGCCACGATTGGGATTTGACCCTGCACGCTGCCGGCGAACTGGTTAGGGCGGGTCTCGCGATGGATAAAAAGCCGCGGTCCGGCAGCCTATCGATGGGCTTCTCCTTTTTCACAGGGGGCATGGTTCTGGCGTTCGCCGCTATCGAAAGCTTCTCCGCGTCGGTTGCGTTCGCAATGCAATCGGAAGAGCGTTTCGCGGGCTTCGATTTCCAGGCGTACCGGACCAAGAGGGCGTTCTGGGACAAGATGGAGTTGCTGATGTCTGCGGCTGGGATCGAGGTCGACAAGAGCCGCGGACTCTTTCGCGACATCGGCCAGATGCAACAATGGCGCAATCTCGTGACCCACTCCTCTCCCTACGAGATCGGCCCGACGGAAATTGCCGACACGATCAAGGCTCCCGGTAGGTTGCACCGAAAGACCATGCATCGCGATTTCGCGAGAATGGCTGACCCCGAAAATGCCAGGAATTTCTACAACACCGCAGTTGCCTACATCGATTTCCTAAAAGCGCGAACCGGCCTCGACCCTCATACGTCGTCCACCTACAGGCAGCTCGAATGACTGCATCGGGGACAGGAGCGATCTCTCCTGCTAGGCCGGGCGAGTTCTAAGGGCTTGCAGTCGGCCGCAATTCGGCTTCGGCAGGGCACAGCGGATGCGGCCTGGCACACTCAAAATGGTTGGCGATGACTGTCGTTTTTGCCTGCATGTTCCCGGCGGCGCTGCCATTGGTGGAGATACGCTTCTAGTGATCAGCTCGCTGCGATCACTGCATCCGAGGCCGACATTCGATCGGAACGGAAATGGATTGGGCCTTTGCAGCCAAATCCTCCGGAGCCAGTTCTTGGTGAGCAGAGTCCGAGGAGAATTGGACTCCGCTTGCCTGGAGAAAACTCTCAACAATCGAAGCCTTGACCGCGAAATTCACGTTTTGGGCGATGTCATCCGTGATGGAAGCAAGCTTTAGGGCATCGATCTTCGAGACCACTATCCCAACAACGTTGCCGTTTCGGTCAACAAGGGGCCCTCCACTATTGCCGGGCTGAACCGGAGCCGAGATTTGGAAATATCGCGAGTCGTCGCCCAATCCCGCCATGGCCGTTATCGTGCCCCTGGTAAAGTTGCCAGAGCTTGCCAAAATGCCCCTGAGAGGGAAGCCGAACACGGCTATATCTTCACCCAGTCTGACGCCGCCTCTTAATTGTGCGACTGCCGCGCCGGCGCTGTTCACCTTTACTACAGCCAGGTCATTGATTGGGTCCCTCGCCATGACCCTTCCGGGAGTTCGTATCCCACCAATGGAAGTATCAACATCCTCACACCCTTTGACTACATGGGCGTTGGTCAGCAGTTGGTCACCTGATACAAAAAAACCCGTCCCCGAGGTCCCGGTCGCCGCCGCTTCGCCGCCTTGTGGCGAACTAGGCGTGCTCGGGACACTAGCCGGAGTCGGCGCGGGGGTATTTTCTACATAGGCATGCGTGTACGCGGCTTCCTGGAGATGTTGCGATAGACCTTCAGGAAACGGAAGCATTCGCTGTTTGTCTAACGGACACTTGGCGATGGGCTCATCGATCTCGCACTTGCTCACTCCGAAGTCCGTGTCACGCTGGTATGCCTGGAGCATTTTGTTCCAAGCGTCGGATCCTTCGTCTATCCTAACCTTGTCAGCTACCCAGGCAGCCAGAAAGCCGTTCTTGTTCCAGAGCGAAGGATCCAGCTTCGCCATAAACTCCAGACCCCTGGTGTCTTGAATTAGACGTGGCCGCGACTGGGTTTCCAGCGAAACGTCTCGCAGGCTACCGCCAACCAGCTTCTTGATGAGTATTGGCTGAAACGATTCTACATACGGCGCGAAGAGGTACAGGAACCCATTGTCGCCGTGAACGATTTCAGCGACCCCATCGCCGTCGACATCTTCAAAACCAGGGCCTCCGGCGTCGAGCGTTTCCAAATCGACGACCGACCAGTGGCCAGCCAAATCCGGCGTGACGGCCATCGTTTGTACGCAGCAGTGAGCTCCCCCAGTGTTTGCGTCGAACACCACATCGGGGAATTCATTGTCTTTGTTCAAATGGACGAGTTGGAGTGTAGAGGGATAATCCGCGGCCGTCTCGAACGTATAGCTCAGGTCAAAGGCCTGCCTGCCCTCGATCTGGCCGATCAGATGCGCTGTCCATCCATCGTGACCCATCCTCCGCTGGGCTACCACCGTCAAACGCCCCGAGGTCACCACGGCCGGACGTTCACTGGTCAACGAGCCTTGAGCAAGAACGGCATCTCGCGGCGCCCAAACTATTTCGGTGATGAATTTTCCATCCGCAAGGAAGGCATCACCGGGGAGTTGCAGCCACGCCTGCTTCTTTCTGATCTCCTGCATCGTGCCCTTTCGCGGTTCAAGAACGACGGCGAACCATCCATTCCTTGTTCGCACCGCCCGCGCGTCGCGACCGAAGTATCGCGCGATGCCGATTGCGTTGTTAATGTCTTGGGTGCTCGCTACCGCCACCCAATGCTCGCCCTTGGGCGCCTTGAAATCCTGGGCGGAGGCAATCGAAATCGTCGCCATCCAGAGCGCGATCAAAACCGGAAGACAACATAGGCGGGCGTTCATTCTAGGCAGCCCCTCAACACCTGCTTCAACCGCTGGATATTAGATCTTCGATCCTACAAAACTCAACTTGGGATTAAGAGCTTTCCCACTTAAGGTTTATATAAGTCCAGTGATCGACTGCTCAGCGCAAAAGGCATCGTCGTGTGACGTGGCAGCCGGGTTGGCTATTCGTCCCGCCAGGCAACTCGCCGCTCCCACCGGATCTCCTTCAATCGCCGGAAACCACCAAGGTCGAGGCCGAGCTGGCGATTGCCAGGGCGATGATCCGAGCAGGAAGAAGATCAGGCGCGGTCCGCTGCTATTCACGGGCCTCGTCGACCCGTAAACCTAGCCGGCAATGACACGGGCGACGTACCCCGCCCTTCCACGGCGTTTGATCTCCGCCTGGTTGCAATGATCGCAGCAGGCCTGGAAACGTCGAGTCTTGCTTCGGCTGCTGAATGCCCAATCCAGAATCCTGACCGAAAGGCTTGGGCGCCGGATGGCCTTCGGCCCCTGAAAATATTCGGAGATCGCGGTGCGCATGCAGGACCGTGTCCTCATCAGCTCGCTGACCTGATCGATCTGATGATGGCGCTGCTCCAGCATCTGCTCCCGGTCGAGCGCGAGGACCTGTGCTGCCTCAACCGTTTTCTCCGCCATGAAACGCAACCTTGAGATATCGCGGCCGACGCTCGAACCACTATGGAACATAACCGCCACGGAAGGCTTCCCATCCCTTCCGGCGCGGCCGAACTCCTGCAGCTGATCTTCGACCGACGCCGACTGCTGCCAATGGATCACGAGGCGGACGTTCGGGACGTCGAGGCCCATGCCAAAGGCATTGGTGCAGATGATCTGATCGACGACCGGCTTGCTTTGCCCAAGGAAGCGCTTGACGAGTTCCTGCCGTTCCCATGCGTTTCCCAGTTTGGAATGATAGAGCGGCACTTCAAGCCCGAGACTGCGCAGAGCCGCTTGCAGCTCCTCGCCGACGTTCGTTGACGGCACGAAGATCATCGCCTTCTGTCCCTGGAGCTGTGGCAACCGCAGGAGCGATGCGATTTCGACGGCTCGCTGATCGGCTGCACATCGCCATCGGAGGAGCGCGATATTCGGTCTGTCGACATCGCGCACAAAGACCTCGGCGTCCTCGATGCCGAGCGATTTCAGGATGCGCTGCTGCATCTCACGCCCGGCGGTCGCCGTGAACGCTAGGACGGGTGGCGCACCTAGCTTTTCGCGGACCTCCTTGAGGCGGCCGTATTCCCGCCGAAAGTCCCTGCCCCATTGATCGACGCAGTGGGCCTCGTCCACGACAATGAACGAAGGCCGCGTCTGCTTCAGGCGAGCACGTTCGCTCTCGCTCCTGACGAAGAAGCGCTCGGGAGCTAGATAGAGCAACTTGATCGCGCCCCGGCCCAGCAGCGAAAATCGGGTCTGTTTCTCCTCAACGCTTAGGTCGCTATTGATGAAGGTGGCAGGGACCTTTTTCGCCAGCAGATCGGACACCTGTTCCGACATCAGGGTCTTCAGGGGGCTGACGACCATGGTCAGGCCGCGGCGAAGCACGGCAGGCAGCTGGAAGCAAAGGGTCTTGCCCGATCCGGTCGGACTGACGACCAGGACCGATTTTCCCGAGAGCGCAGCCAGCACTATCGGCAACTGGCCTTCCCGGAAGCGGTCCTTCCCGAACAGCCGAAGGGCCGGGCCGAAATTGCCCACGCCTTCAGAAAACTTGCCTTCGGTATCCAACCAGCGAGCAAGCCTGACCGCCCATCGCTCGATAACTCGTCTCGCAAGCCCACCGGCCAGGTTTGGATGATGGGCTGCATGGCAGCCATCGCAAAGTGTGATCAGGTTCGAGAGCTCGTCCGTCCCACCCATCGATCTGGGCAACAGGTGATGGACATCCGCCTCGGCCGATTTCACCGGGGTCGAGCAGGAGACGCAGCGGTAGTGGTCACGCTCGAGAACCTGAAGGCGTATTTCCTGCCACGAATCGGCGGCAATAGGTCGATCCATTCCTGCTCGTATCCAAGCCCCCGAAAATCGATGGAAGTAGCAGAACAGGTTTTATGAAAGGCTAAGGCGACTTAGGTCGGGCATCTCTTCCCGACGACACGGCTGCACGCTGGCAACCGCATTATCGTCGAAAGCCGCGTTGGTCTCAGTGTTTTTGGCGAGGAGCCGCCCGAAAGGACGGCTCCGAACGGAAGACGCTAGGAGAGCGTGCCCGGGTCGACAGGCAACTCGGACCAGTCGAACGCCTCGCCCGCCTTCTGGCAGCGGTCGCGCTCGCGGAGATAGAGCACTTCCCAGCGCTGTCCGGTCCGCCGGTAGAAGCGAGCCAGGGCATCCAACGCGGGCTCGATATGCCCGAAAACCTCGCGCTCGATCTTCGCCTTCGACACGTCGCTTTGCGCGACTGGGACGGGCTTGCAGCCGCGCCGCAGCGGATCGCCGTCGTACGCCATCTCCGGCTTCAGGGTCGGGTCGTCCGGCAGGAAGAACACGGCCGGGCGCCAGAAGGTGGGGATCGACGGGAATCCGGGCATGAGCACGACCGCCGTCGCCCTCCGGGCATACGTGCAGTAGTATCCTGCGCGCGTCAGGCTCTCGTCATCGAGATGCCAGCCGTCGGCAGCGTTGCCGTCACGGAAGCGAAGGTCGAAGGCGCTAAGGGAAGCGTACTCAGGCAGCGGCTGTGAATGCGCGGCAATGGCCTGCTTGATACGAGCGGTGATATCCAAGATTTGGTTCCTTTCTTTGCACGATAAATGACGTCGCTCACCGGATGGCGAGGGTCATATGCGTGCGAAAGAAAGGGCGCTCTTGAACATGGTCGCTGACATACAAAAGCGCGCCGGGGGAGTCGAGAGCCCCTGCGACAAAAACTGAGCCATCTGAATGAAGGGTGAATCCGCCGTAAATGCCTTCGTTAGATTCTACAGAGCCGAGCCGGGTTTGATCTCTGCTACCCAGGGCAGCGATTACAACCCAATGGTGAGTACTCGACAACCTTTTCGACAGCGGCAATCCAGGTCGGGAAAACATTTCCCAAAATCCGCGGATTCCTTCGAGGACCGTTCAAGCCTGAAGTCGGTCGGCCTCAGCCGCCCGCAAAGGCGCCCCGGTGAACCAGTAATAAATGTGCAGTTCTGTCGTTGATTGCACGGCTTCGGGAAGTTAGGAAGACGGACGCACTTAAGCAGGAGAGTTTATTTTGTCCGACGAGACTATCAATCTGATCGAACTAACTGCCGATATCGTTTCCGCCTACGTCAGCAAGAACCCCGTACCCGTCGCGTCTCTGCCGGAACTGATTTCCAGCGTGAATTCGTCGCTCTCGAAAATCGGCCAGCCAACCGAATCCGAGAAGCCGGCCCAGGCTCCGGCAGTCAATCCGAAGAGATCGGTGTTCCCCGACTACATTATTTGCCTCGAGGATGGAAAGAAGTTCAAATCGCTGAAGCGGCATCTCGGCGTTCATTACGGGCTAACGCCCGACGAGTATCGCGAGAAGTGGGGATTGAAGTCGGACTACCCCATGGTTGCGCCCAATTACGCTGCTTCGCGCTCGGAGTTGGCGAAGTCGATGGGACTTGGTCGGAAAGCCCCTGCCAAGGCCGCAAGAAAGTCGACACGGCAAAAGGCTCGCCAATAAGTTGAGATTTGTAGGCGACAGGGAGAGGACATCGATGGAAAGGGCTTCACGTTCGGTTGCCGCAACTTTCCATGGCCTTGTGCTAGCCGTCTTCCTGCCGACGACGATGGCTCGTGCCGATTGGCAATTCACCCGTTGGGGCCAGTCGCCAGACGAGGTCTTGAAATCCAGCAAGATCGCATTGAGCCAAACGACGCCGGAGGAACAAGCTGGGCATGCGATCCCGCTAATCCGCGGCGCCGCGCTTCTGAACGGAATCTACGCGGCTCCGGAATTCAAGGCCCCGGTCTGGCTATACTTTGCCGACGATAGGCTGAGCGGCGTCTACCTTGAGATTGCCGATGGAGAAACCGCCTCGCTTGTCGGAGGTCGGCTTTCGAACCAATACGGAGCGCCCGCCGAGAAGAACAGCAGCACCCTAGGTGACTGCAACTTTTCGACCAAGACCTGGAATGACGCGCACCGCGGAAACCGGGTGCACTTCTCCTGGAACGTCTGCGAGAGCGGCTTCCACAATTTCGTGCTGATCTACACGCCGATCGAGCAGCCGGACAATGGGTTGTAGCAGCCGGCGGGCAGTCGCAAGCTCCTCAATGCGGTCGACGGTGTCGTGTGAACTCGCTCGTTGGCATGCCAGAGAATGTCCCTGAACCGCGGGAAATCGATGCGGGTGGATTGGGGCAGTTGCAGGTATGCCGAGGCTTGTGGCGAGCGAAGACACTGCTGTCGCCCGTCGACGACGGACTAAGGCTTCTGCGCTCGCGACTGGTTGCGTTTGCGATGTCGGCGGATTCACGACCCCTGATGCGCCAGGGTCAAAATCGTGGTCTGATCCTGCCTGAGGCTTGACAGTTCGTTGCTCGCGTATTGCCGAATTGAGCTGTTGCGGGAAGCGGCCGCCGCCTCGAAATGGGTTATGAAGTAGCGGTAGTCGCCTACTTCGTGGCGGATGAATCCTCTATCGAAGTCTGCGCTCGGAATCGATGTAAAGCGCCTTTGGACCCTGAGATGCGTCGCCGACAGCCTGTTCGAAAGCGGAACGCCCAACCGGTTTGAAATTAGTCTCAGCCTGGACTCTGCCTGACGGTGTCGTTCGGTGAGATAAGCGCCAAGCTCCCGGATCGCGGGGGTTTGCGCCCGCCTTTGTGCAATCCTGCCCATATCCTGCTGTTGAATTTCGATTTGGATCGCCCACTCCAGGAAGGCGCGGTCAGAGCGGCTTTTGGAATAGGCGGGCGTGACCCCTGAAATTCCGGCGGCAACAAGCAGTCCAAGAAGTGCGCGGAGCGCCCCCTTGCCATAATGGGCAGCAACTCGAGCAAGAACGTGCTTCACGTCGTTTATCCGTGGTTATTGGCTTAAGGTCAGTCTAACAAAGCAGCCCGTGCAAGGTTCCCCTCCATGCGATGAAAACCGCGTGTTCCGAAGGCTGAGTGGGGGCGCGAACACCTGGGATCGCATCGCCTGCGAAGCAGCCGAGGACGCCAGCCCACCGCCCGAAGTCGACGACCAGTTCCAGCGGAAGTGGCCAAGGGCCACGCGCCGAGGTTCGATATCTGTCCGCAGGTTGTACTGGAACAGCGCTATTGCCGCGAGAACACCGGTGCCCGCCGATGACGAACCTCGGTCGACCTAGATTGGAGGTCGTCGCACCGGGATGAACTTGTCTTCGGATTATTCGCCGGGCTTGTGGGGATCGGCCAGCGCTGATTCAGGACGGCTGATCGGAACATCCGTCAAGGACGTTTCCTTCGCCAGCTCCTGGGCGCCTCGACGCTTCAACAGGGCACGGAAGCTCGGATGCATACCGCCGTCTAGGTAGGCATGTTCCGAAATTTCAGGTTTGCCTTGGAGAGCGGCCTCCATCGCCCTTGTGTCGGCGGCTTGCTTTGCAGCAACTTTCGGATCCCCGGTCCCGGCGCTTGACGATGGCGGACACGGCGCCAAGGGATCGCTGGGCTCGCCTCCATCAAATTCAGTGTTGAATGCGTAGTGCCTTCCGCACGCCGACACCTTGGGTTCGCGTTTCGTGACCTCAAAGTAGTCGTAGCCCTGTTTGATGTTGGTCCAGAACTCGAAGTTCGGGTTGCTGCGGTTCCGGGCCATGTTTTCCGGGGTCATATGGAATGGAAGTGACTGCACCTGAAAGGCTGTTTGGCCTCCCTTCAACGCCTCGCGGGCAATCGTATAGATTTCGGCGACTCCCTCGTCGGTCAGCGCGAAACATCCTGACGAGGAGCACGCGCCATGCACCATGATGGCTTCCCCCGTGTAGCCGAGGGCCTTTTCCAACCGGTTTGGATAGCCCAAGTTGAATGACAGATAGTATTGTGAATTCGGGTTCAGCATCCCGGCGGAGACATTGTAGAATCCCTCTGGAGCCTGCCGATCACCAGTCTTCGTCTTGGGCCCGAGCTTGCCAGACCATCGACACATGGGAAACGTTTTAAGAAGCGCATACTTTCCAGATCTATCGCGCTTCCAGACTTCAAGCTCGCTTTCGTCCTTGAAAATACGCACCAGGATCGGATCTTGCGCTGTCATCCCCTTCTTGGCCATTTCCGCCAAAAGCTTCGAGGACATCGGCTGGACGGCCTTGTTCTCGACCTCAAGCACGGTCGACACAGTGGAGACGCAGCCGGCGAGCGTAGCCGTCAACGCCAACGCCCAGACAGAAATTCTCTTTGACATGCCTTGAGCCTAGTCGGCGCGGACGAATCTGAACTTGTCCAGCGGTGTTGAACAGAAATTTGGCCCGTGATCAAGGCCGCGATTGTTCCGCACCGTGGTTGACGAACGGTTGATTTACAACGGCTGTCGGCGATTTCTGATCGAAGGCAGTCGCCATTCAGACAATAGGAAGCCGCCCGGACGGGGCAGCTAATTCTTAGTTCGTTTGGAAACGTGCGACCGAAAGAAACTTCACGGCATTGCCAGTGAAGCGGCTGGAATCGGGTGTCTGGGGATTCGTCTGGAAGCCCGCCGTATAGACCATGCTCGGCGGCGTGCGCACGATGTTATAGGCATAGCGCGGGGCGGTCGTCGGATCGGAAACGGTGGCGATGTTCTCGCCGCTGCCCAACGCCCACCTTGCAGCCTGCGGCGGCGTCGCCACCACCATCGCCTTCGGCCCGGGCTTCAGATCGTTGGCGGAAGCCCTCGCCTCCTTGCGCGCCGTCTTGACGCCTGCACCGATCGCCAGCGCGGGGTTGGTGCCGGCTGGACGGGCGGCGATGGCTTCACGTGGCGATGCCGCGTCGAGGCCCGACGGATCCGTGAAGGCGGAGCGCGGCTGCGGCTCGGTCAGCGACACCACCTGATATTCCGCGCCGCTCGCGGCGGCCTCGGTTGCGTTGGCCTGTTCGAGGACGGCCTTGATCTTATCCGGCTTGTCGGGTTCCGGCCGCGTTGTCGGCAGCACCGAGAACGCATCGGACGCCAGATCGTCGTACTGCCCCGTATAGGCCAGTGCTGTCAGAGCGTCACCATGCGTCGGCGCCGGTTCGGCCGGCAGCGAGCGATTTGCTCGCCAGGTCGGCAGCGGAATATTGCCGGCTATAACCTGCGCTGGATCGACGGTTCCGGTGGTAAGAGGATCGGCGTTATCGGTCTTCCCAATTGGGATACTCGCTGGGGCCGCTGCCTGCTCCTTGGTGGCCGATGCGTCGGCCGTGGCGAACGGCACGTTTTCAGGCGTCTGCTGGCCGGCAGCGGTCGTCGGCCTCGGCGCAGACGCCGGCAGCGGAATATCCTTCGGCGACAGCGCTGCGATGATCGTTTCAGGCGTGTCCTGCTGCGGCTGCTGCGAATCGTCCGCGCTGTCATCCGCGATCTGCGGGACGTTGGCGCGTTTGGCGTCCTGCGGTGTAACACTTGCGATGCCCGGGACATTGCCCTTTGCGCTAACCACCTGCTTCACAGCCTTCGGCTGGGGCGCGGGTTCGGCGCTCGCGACATCGGCGCTGTCGTCGGCCTCGTCCGCGCCGCCGCCGCCAAAGAGCGCGGCAAGCAGACCGCCGGACCGCTTGGTCGAGCCGCCGGCGCTGGCCAGCTCGATATTGGGGGTGCCGGCGCCCTTGCGCGCCTTGTAGGCGGCCACCGCCTGCTCATAGCCCGGCAGCGGCCGGCCGTCGCTCGGCACATGCAGCGTCTTGCCGGTCGGGAACAGGCTGACCAGCTCCTGGCGGCTGATGCCCGGCCAGTGGCGGACATTGCCGACATCCATATGGACGAACGGCGAGCCGGACCTCGGATAGTAGCCGACGCCGCCGCCCTGCATCTTCAGCCCGATGTTGCGCAGCTTCTTCAGCGGCACGCCAGGAATGTAGAAGTCCATCGCCTTGCCCAGCATGTGCTGGCTTTCCTTGGCCACGCCCCGGCTTCGGCTGCGCAGCATGGCGTTGGTGGAGGGCGAGCGATAGCCGCAGACGACCTGGATGTAGTCCGTCGCGCCGCTCTCGCGGTAGGCTTCCCACACCAGGTCGAGCAGATGCGGATCCATCTTCGTCGGCTCGTTGCGGCGCCAGTCGCGCAGGATGATGTTGATCTTGCGCAAGCCTTCCGGATCGTAGCGGCCATTGCGCTTGTAGACGATCTCGGCCTTTTCCCCCGTGTGCAGGTGATAGAGCTTCAGCGAACGGATTTCGGCCTTCGCGCCGGAGGCTGCTGCCGAGAGGAACCCGACGGCCAAAATCACAAACGTCAGCCACCTTGGCCAGACGCTCATGTGAAAATGCCGCCCGTTTGTGCGTCGTTCGACTTGGTTCAAATCAAAAGGCCTTGCAGGCTGCCGTTTGTCCCCGGATTTGCCCAAACGGATGCGTCGTTTTCACATCCGAATATCGATCCTAATGGTTAACCATTGCTTCCGCCGAATGCGATAGCGACACGAGTCGCCTCTCGAGTCGATCGCCAGATGCCCCTCTCCAAAGGAGCGACGGCCACAGGGCTTTGCGTTTGAAGCAAATTTGTGGCGAATCTCGCTCTGGACGCAGAACCGATCGCTCAAAGCCATACCATCTGCGCCGAGGTCATGCTGGAGGCGGACCCTACCAGCCCCAGACACTCATGGATCGTGGCGACCGCCGATGCATGACGACCTCAAGTGGGGGTGATGCGGCGCGGAAAGTAGATCAAGTCGCTCCTATGTCCACCACGCTAAGCCGGCAATAATCGCACCGTATCGCGCGGCCTTGCCGATCCCGACGAAGGCAACGAACGGTACGAGACGCACCCGGGCGCCTCCCGCGATGAGGGTCAAGGCGTCCCCGACCACGGGCAGCCAGGCGAATAGAAGCGACCATTGTCCGTAACGGTGGAAGATGCGGACCGCCCTTTCGTAGACACCCCGGTTTGTTCCGAACCAGCGTTCAGCGAGAAGCGTGTCGGCGCCGCGCCCGATCGCCCAGTTCACCACCGAGCCCGCCGTGTTGCCGATGGTCCCGACGACAAGCAACAGGCCCGGATCGCCACGGCCGGCGGCAAGCAGCCCGGCCAGCACCAGTTCCGACTGAGCCGGCAAAAACGTAGCGGCGACGAACGCGCTGACGAACAGCGCGCCATAGGGAGCGAGTGTTTCCACGTTGCCGCCAGCGCTGGTCAGGCTTGCACGTTGACTATCCCCATCATCCCGAGCTGTTCATGCTCGAGGATGTGGCAGTGGTACATGCACGGCCCAGGACGATCCTGGCGCAGCAGCAGACGCACCGTCTCGCCGCGCGCGACGTTCACCGTATCCTTCCAGGATAGGTAGTCCGCTCTCGAAACCTTGCCGCCCCGCTCGCGCTCGACGACCTGGAACTGGGTACCGTGCACGTGAAAGGGATGGTCCATGTCGGCTTGGTTGACCACTTCCCATAGCTCGACCTCGCCTGCTTTCGAAACGACGTCGATCCGGTTCATGTCGAAGCTAGCGTCGTTGATGAGGAACTCCATTTTCATCCCGCCTGCGCCCATCGACATATCCTCGCCGCCCATTTGCATGCCGTGCGAGTCCATTGACATGCCGCCCGAACCCATGGACATGCCGCCCATGCCCATGGTTTCGGTGAAGACGAAACGCCGGTTGGCGGCTGGAGCGCCGAGCGCAGCGATCGTGCGCAGCTTCCGAGGAAGTTCGGGGGCTGGCTGGGCCGGACTGTCCGAAACATCGACCGTGAGCAGCGTCAGCCCGGCATCCGCCGGACGGCCTGGGCCCATCCAGCCGCGGTCGTACTCTAGCGTGTAGAGCGTAATCGGGCCGGGCTTCTCAAAGGATACGATAAGTTCAAGACGCTCCGCTGGGCTGAGCAGGATCCCCTTCGCTGCCACCGGCGCCTCCAGCAGGCCGCCGTCGCTGCCGATGACGGTCATCAGCGCGCCATCGAAGGCAAGCTTCAGGAAGCGCGCGTTGGTGGCGTTATAGAGTCGGAAGCGCCGTTTGGCGCCCTCTCCCACCGAAAGCTTCGGGTTCTTCTGCCCATTGACCAGCACATGATCTCCGACCCGTCCGTTCATCAAGTCGGCCATGGTGCTGGCCGGCATGGTCCCGTCTGTCGCCAGCCTCAGGTCAGTGAGCATCAGGATCGTGTCGCCATATTCGGCCGGAATCGGATCGCTCTTGGGCTTGACCAGAAACGCGCCGGCAAGGCCGCGATAGACCTGCGCGGCCGTTTTGCCGTGCGGATGCGGATGGTACCAGTAGGCGGCGGCGCTTCCTTCCGGCAGGTCGAATGCGTAGGTCCGGCTGCTGCCCGATGCGACCGGGTCCATCGGGTTGCCGTCTTGATCGGCTGGCACCGGCATGCCGTGCCAATGGATCGTGCTTTCCTCGCCAGGGATGTTGTTGTTGAATTCGATCTCGACCCGGTCGCCCTCCTTCACCTCGATCAATGGACCGGGGTTTGTGCCGTTGTAGGCGAGGATCGGCGTATCCAGCCCTTCGGCGAAACGCGCCGTCGCCGGCTCGGCCGTCAGGCGCGCCTTGAAAGAACCGGGAACTGTCGATTCGTTCGCCAGCCGCGGCAACTCGCGCAGCGGTTCACCTTCCGGCAGCATAGGCTCGGCGTTGGCAGACGCTCCCATGTCCTGGCCGCCGCCCATGTCCATGCGTGGCATTTCGTGCTGCATGCCATCCATCTTCATCTGCGCGGCAGCGGAGCCTCCAACTGCCAGTGTGGTCAGGCCCATCAGGAAAGTGCGTCGGTGCATCAGTTATTCTCCTACGTCTTTGTCGAGTACGGCCGGGCCGAAGCCCAATGGCTACAAGGCCTGTCTATGCCCGGCCCGGTCAATGCGTCGTTTGGCCTGACCGGGCTTTGGCGGCGCGGCATTGCGGCCGTTCGATAGGTCTTCGATGATCGGGCAATGCGGTCGTTCATCGCCTTGGCAATGGTCGACGAGATGCCGCAGAACATGTGTCATGTCGCGCAGCTCGCGCATTTTCCGCTTGAGTTCGGCGATATGGTCGAGCGCGATCCGCTTGACGTCGGCACTGGCGCGCGACCTGTCGCTCCACAAGGCCAGCAGGTTGCCCATCTGCTCCACCGAGAACCCAAGATCGCGTGCGCGGCGAATGAAGCATAGTGTGTGAACGTCGTCTTCCGAATAGACCCGGTAACCAGCCTCGGTACGGGACGCGCTCGCGATCAGCCCGATCGATTCATAGTAGCGGATCATCTTGGCCGAAACGCCGGAGGCGTCGGCTGCCTCACCTATGTTCATAGGACGCTCCTTTTAACGTGTTGTAGGCCCGCCGGCATAAGCGCAATCACCAAGGTCACTTCGCCACCGCCAGCTCAGGCTGATCCAAAAATCTCCGGCTTGCCGCAAGCGGTGTCCGGAAGCGCTTCAGCCTGAGCGCGTTGGAAAGCACGAAGACGCTGGAAAGCCCCATGGCGCCCGCCGCCAGCATCGGTGACAGCAAGGTGCCGCTGACCGGGTAGAGCAGGCCGGCCGCCACAGGGATCAGCGCCGCGTTGTAAGCAAAGGCCCAGAACAGGTTCTGGCCGATGTTGCGGATGGTCGCTTTCGATAGCGAGATCGCATTGGCCACGCCATTGAGGTCGCCCGACATCAGTACCACGTCGGCGCTTTCGATGGCGATGTCGGTGCCCGTACCTATGGCGATGCCGACGTCGGCCGCGGCAAGCGCCGGTGCGTCGTTGATGCCGTCGCCGACGAAGGCGACACGGGCGCCGCCTGCGCCGAGCCTCTTCACAGCTTCGACCTTGCCGTCCGGCAGCACCTCGGCGACGATCTTGTCGATGCCGATGCGCCGCCCGATCGCTTCCGCCGTGCGGCGGTTATCGCCGGTCACCATCGCCACCTTGAGGCCAAGGGCATGAAGCGCACTGATCGCAGCCGGCGTCGATTCCTTGATCGGGTCGGCGACCGCGATGATGGCAGCGACGCGACCGTCGACGGCTGCATAGAGCGGGGTTTTGCCCTCGTCGGCGAGGCGCGCCGCTGTCGGGGCAAAGGCAGAGATGTCGAGGCCAAGCCTGTCCATCATGCGATCGGCGCCTGTCTCCACCAAGCGGTCATGCACTGTTCCCCTGACGCCGAAGCCGGGAACGGCCTCGAAGTCCGTCACCACGGCAAGCGCCAGACCGCGCCGTCTCGCCGCGTGCGCTATTGCCTCGGCAACCGGATGCTCTGAACGGGCCTCGGCGGACGCGACGAACCTTAACACTTCGTCCTCGTCGAAGCCGGCGGAGATGACGAAATCGGTCAGGTCAGGACGGCCCGCGGTGAGCGTGCCGGTCTTGTCCAGCGCAATCACGGAAGCGTCGCGCAGCGTTTGCAGGGCGTCGCCTTTGCGGAACAACACGCCGAGTTCGGCCGCTCGGCCGGTGCCAACCATGATAGAGGTCGGTGTGGCGAGTCCCATGGCGCAGGGGCAGGCAATGATCAGAACCGCAACCGCGTTGACGAGCGCGTAGGAGAGCGCCGGCTGTGGCCCGACCAGGAGCCAGATGCCGAAGGTGACGGCAGCGGCCGCCATCACGGCCGGCACGAACCATGCTGTCACCCTGTCGACCATCGCCTGGATCGGCAGCTTCGCGCCCTGGGCCGCCTCGACCATGCGGATAATCTGCGCAAGCAGCGTTTCCGATCCCACCTTTGTGGCGCGGAAGGTGAAGCTGCCGCTTTTGTTGATGGTTCCGCCGACAACCTCGGCGCCGATGCCTTTGGCGACCGGAACCGGCTCGCCGGTGATCATCGCCTCGTCGACGAAAGACGAGCCCTCGACGATCTCGCCGTCGACGGCGATCTTCTCGCCCGGCCGCACTACCACCAGGTCGCCGTGCCGCACTTCGGAGAGTGGAACGTCTTGCGTGACGCCGTCGCGGACGATACGCGCGGTCTTTGCCTGCAGCCCGACCAGTTTCTTGATCGCTTCGCCGGTACGCCCTTTGGCGCGTGCTTCAAGGAAGCGGCCGAGCAGGATCAGCGTCACGATCACCGCTGCCGCTTCGTAATAGACGTTGGCGGTTCCTTCCGGTAACAGGCCGGGCAGGAAGGTCGCGACGAGCGAATAGGTCCAGGCCGCCCCCGAACCAAGGGCGACGAGCGCGTTCATGTCGGGCGCGCCCCTGAACAGGGCCGGAATGCCCTTGCTAAAAAAGCGCAGGCCGGGCCCGAACAGCACGAGGGTGGTCAGGACGAACTGTATGCGCCAGTTCCAGTCGCTGAGCGTCATCATCACCCAGTGATGGAAAGCTGGCACCAGGTGCGAGCCCATTTCGAGAATGACGACCGGCAGCGTCAACACCGCCGCGATACCGAGCGCGCGGGCGAGCGCGTGCATTTCGGCTTCGCGACCCTTGCGCCTCCCTTCCTCCGTCGCATCGGTGGCAACCGGACGCGCCTCATAGCCCGCCTCTGAGATCACCTTCGCCAGCACCGAAACATCAGCAGCACCCGCGACCACGCGAACGCTCGCGCGCTCGGTTGCGAGATTGACGATCGCCTGCGTTACGCCAGGCTCGGCTTTCAGGGCCCTTTCGATGCGTGCGACGCAGGACGCGCAGGTCATGCCATCGATGGCAAGTTCAATCGTCTCCTCGCGCGCGGCAAAGCCGGCATCCGCGATTGCGCCGAGAACAGGGGCGAGGTCCGGCTTGCCCGCAAACGTCACTTCGGCCCGTTCGGTCGCCAGGTTGACCGATGCGTTGGCGACGCCCGTGGCCGCGGCTATCGCTTTCTCGACACGCCGTACGCACGAGGCGCAGGTCATGCCCTCGATTTCGATCTGGAATTTAGGTTCGCAATTCGGGACTGTTCCGGCGGATACGTGCTTCGTTACCGCATTCATCGTTTGGCAACTCCCTTTCTGGGTGGTTGCAGCAACAGATAAAGCTTCCAGTGATGGGAAGGTCAAGAGGGTTTTTCGTTGTTTCGCACGCGGGCCAGAAAAAGTGTCTTGCACAGCGAGACCCTCCCTTGACCTTCCAACGATGGGAAGCCCCATATTCCCTCCATCGGCAAACCAAGGAGAGCTATGATGCTGAAACTAAAAGTCCCGGAAATGAGCTGCGGCCATTGCGCTAGCACGATCGAAAAGGCAGTCAAAAGCATCGATCCAGCGGCCCGCGTGGTGATCGACCTGGGTTCATCGACCGTCGCTGTCAACTCAACTGCCGAGGAGAGTGCGATCCGTGAGGTCATCAAATCGGCGGGATACGATAACCAAAAGCTGGCAGCTTGACCTACCTAGCGGCCGACGACGGATCGCAATCGCGTCGGCCGCGTTCTCTCCATTAGTTCCGAAAGGCCACTTTCAGGAACTGACCAGGAAATGGAGAGCGGTGTTCATCCAACCGATCGATTACTTCCTCGCCGTTTGGTTTGTGCTTGCCGGCGCGTCGACGCTCTATGTCGGCTTTGACCAGTACCGAAACAATCCCGAGCCAGTGGTGATGAAGTGGGGCTTCATCCTGGTGACGCTCTACATGGGACCGCTCGGCCTGCTGCTCTATGTGCTTGCCGACAAGGAACCGCGCCCTGGCGAGCACGAGGCCTTCACCAGCCCGCTCTCGAAGCAGGGCGTCGGCTCGACCATCCATTGCGTCGCCGGCGATGCGACAGGCATCATCCTTGCCGCCGTCGTTACCGCCACGATCGGCCTGCCGATGTGGCTCGACCTCATCGTCGAATACCTCGCCGGCTTTGCCTTCGGCCTGTTCATTTTCCAGTCGCTGTTCATGAAATCGATGATGGGCGGCAGCTATTGGGACAATGTGAAGAAGAGCTTCCTGCCCGAATTCATCTCCATGAACTTCATGATGGCCGGGATGGCGCCGGTCATGAGCTTCCTGATGATGGGCCGCGACATGCGCGCCATGGAGCCGACCGAGCTCTTGTTCTGGGGCGTGATGTCGCTCGGCGTCATTGCCGGCTTCACGCTGGCCTATCCCGCCAATGTCTGGCTGGTTGCGCGCGGGCTGAAGCATGGCCTGATGACCGAGCGTGCAGTGGAGGCCGTGGCAGCCCGTCGTGCTCCTGCCAGCGAGCAGCATGCGCGGATGCAGATGCAGCAGGCGGACGCGGGCGGCCATGGCCATCACGAACACGGCTCGGCCGCTCACGTGGGCAATCGCAGTGCCGGCCATCGCATGCGCTCGGACGCAACCACGCCGCAGATCGCGGCGCTCGGCGCGGTGTCGGCGCTGGCGCTGGCGATCGGCATGGTGGCCCCTGCCAACTGGCTGAATCTCAGGCTATCGGCCCGCGATGTCGGCGGAGTGATCATGCCGCGCGGCATGATCATGGACCGCGACACGTCGGCCGACACCATGCGCGACATGGCAGCGGCCGATCCGCGCCTGGTGACCGCCTCCTACAGCCTCGCGGCCAAGGGCGACCGGGAACTGCCGTTCCGCATGGAAAACGGCGTCAAGGTGTTCGAGCTCAGGCCCTCGGTAATCCGCTGGCAAATCCTGCCGGACGTGACGGTCGAGGCCTATGCCTATAACGGCCAGATACCTGGCCCGCGAATCCACATCCGCCAGGGCGACCGCATCCGCATCAATGTCACCAACGGCCTGCCCGAGAAAACCACAGTGCACTGGCACGGCCTGATCCTTCCCAACCAGATGGACGGGCCGGCCGAGATCACGCAGGCGCCGATCGAGCCCGGGCAGACCTATTCCTACGAATTCACGGCCACCCAGCACGGCACCTATTTTTATCATCCGCACGCCAAGCCCGACCGAACCCAGGCGCTCGGCCTCTATGGCGCGCTGATCATCGATCCCGCCAATCCAGCCGACGAGGTCGCCGCCGACCATGACTACGTCATCGAGCTGCAGGAATGGCTGGTGCGTGAAGGGCTGACCTATCCTTCCATGCCGATGGACGGCGGCATGCCGAACTTCTTCACCATCAACGGCAAGGCCTATCCCTCGACCGAGACGATCCGCATGAAGGTCGGCGAGACCCTGAAGGTCCGCTTCATCGGCACCAACAACGGCTTCATCCACCCGATGCATATCCATGGCGGGCCGTTCGAGGTCGTCGCGCGCGACGGCGAGACGGTTGCCCCTTCGGCCCGCTTCCTTGCCGACACCATCAATGTCGGACCGGGCCAGCGCTATGACGTCATCTGGAAGGCGCAGCGTCCCGGCAAGTGGCTGATCCACTGTCACATTCCGCATCACACGACGAACAACAATGTCGAGGAGAAGGGCGGCGGCGGACTGATGGTGGTCATCGACGCAAGTTGAGAAGTCTATCCCAATTCTCAGGTGGCTGGCTGTTGGCGGCCCGCAAGGCTCCCGTCTAGCAATGGCTCTTTCGGCTCTCTCAGCTGCTGCTCGGCTGGCCGCCAGATCATCCGGTGCGGATCCTCGACCAAACCATCCGAAGGTTTGCCAGCAAAGGGCAAAGGAATGAGTCGCTCAAGAGCTCCGTTTAAGGAGGATGTCTCACACACAATAACCCGGCCCGATCTACGAACCCGGAGAGGTGGCCGATCAAACCGATCAGAGATACCGAGCACTTCGGATATTTGATTTGGCTCAAAGAAAGTACCGTTGAACGCGATATTGCTTTGGCCGCATCGCATTTCTGATCTCAGACCTGGCGGCGCAGGAACGACTTTAGAAGCAACTGCAACCGGACTATGAGGGGTAAGAACATGAGAACCGACAGAACAGCTGTGAGCCGGGGCACCCTATCACCGAGCCATGCTGCAAGGGCGTCGGGCTGGACCGGTCCCAAGCGAAGCATCCCTGCCCTGCTATTGCTGACGGCAGCACTGGCTGTTTCTGCGTGTCAGCAGTTGCCAGCCGACCATTGGGCAGGCCGACCCTGCACAGCAAAGGACCGTGAAGCGGGCAAGTGTTATCCTTCCGCCGTGGAAATACCTCGGCGCTAGGTTAGCTTCCTTGTCACCGGAGTGGCTATTTCGCGAGGTACTTCACAAGAGCGGCGATGGCGAGAACCACCAATACTGCAATCAGTAGCATCCATACGCTGCCGAACCACATTCCGGTTCCATTCATCATCGAATTTCTCCTTGAGATCGCAACAACCGCTCGGTCGTGCTCGGGGACGGCGGGCGGACTGCAGCGTCAGATTCCAACAATGTGCCGCGCTCGCCCTTGATGATTTGCCAGGGCATCGTCGAGCTTGCCAACCGCGGCAGGCTTGCCTGTTGCTTCGGCGAACTCGATTGCGGAGTGGATCAGACCGTATTCTGGCAGACAGGCCAAATGCGACACGCGGGCCGATCTGCCGACGCAACAACGGGCCGAGTAGCATCAATATTGATCCAGCCGGTCGCGTCTGCTTCGCGATTGCCGGTTGTGCGGCCTTGCGCCCGACATGAGCACTCCACCGCCTTCAGTTGGCTTTCCTCTGCCCAGAAAACCTATCACCAGGGTGAGAACCCCAACAAGAATCGCATTCAAGGTCAGAATCAAGTCGCTGCTGAAGCCGAAAACCCATGGCGAAATGACAAGCCATACGGCCAAGACAGCGTTCACTCGGTCTGCCGAAGCCGCCGAGACCGTCTGTGGCGCCATGGACGTCACCATCATGGCAAGACCCACGAGAAGGAAGTTCCACAAAGCGCTGCTGCCGATCTTAAGCGGAGATGGCCCCATGGCGAGGTGCACAAGAACCCAGGGGGAAATCAAAATCCAGAGGGCAATCATCGCCCTTAGAAAGGCCCTCCTCCACGATTTCTTCTCCACATCGACCTTCCCGTGCTGGTAACCAGAACTGTGGAAGGCAAGTAGAGTCCCATTAGGGATTTACGTCCTTGACGGAAATCAAATGAGAATGGCCTTGGATGCGGGGGCTGCCCCGTTGTTCGGCTTCGCAGATCACAATGCCATACCGATCCTGCCGATCCCCCAAACCAGGCAGGCCAATCGGCGCGCCGCGTTCAATGCTCCACGAGAGCATGTCCAGAAGCCTGCCAAGCGATCATCCCGCCCGATAGATGGCTCACATGCAGATAGCCGAGTTTCGACAGCTGCTTCGCGGCGATCTCGCTCATGCGACCACTGCGGCAGTACAGCACGATCTTCGCATTCTTATCGGCGGGAAGCTTGTCAAGATTCCGATCGATCTTGTCGTAGGGGATAAAGGCGTCCGTTCCCTTGATCTGCCCTTCATAGGGAATATGGACGTTCACAAAGAAGAAATCCTTGCGCGGCAGCATCTGGCTCAACTGCTCGCTCGTGATGGTTTGAAACCCCGGACTGTTTTGCTCTGCCGCGACTGCCGCTGGGTACCTGAAGCCGACAGTCCCATCCAGGTGCGAGGGCCCAAGCGTGATCTGTGTTGCTACCGTGGTCGGTGCCAGCAAGAAAACCGTCAATCGCCTGCTCCGCATAGCTGCCTCCAGTGGTTCGGTGGAACGTAAGTAGGGCCAGCCAAGCCGCTCGCAAGCTGCTTTTCCTCCTGCGTTCGCACGAGCGGCTTTCTATTGCGGCGACTGGTCGTCGTTCATCTTCATTGCGCCGCCTTGCTTCATCTGGTTCATTTCATGACCGCCTTCCGTGTCTGAATGAATCAGCTTCTTGATCTTGGGCGGAATGTCGGCCTCCGAGAACTTCTTTTGCTCATCGGCGTCGTGGACGAAGGCAATTATGTCGGCCAGCTCCTGCCCGGTAAATTCAATCTGCTCGCCCAGTTCCTGTTTTTGCATCTCGATCATCGCTGGAGCGCCGGCCCACATCCGCGCCGTGAACTCAAACGGATTCATCATTGGCGGCATTGTCGATGCATCCAATGCGGGCGCGTCCTCGCCGCCGATGCCGTTAATGGAATGACAGACGACGCACCCTTTTTCGGCAAAGAGCTTGCGACCGTTGGATGGATTCATAGTGGGCACTATCAACCCGGGGCTCATCATCCGGTGTGGCATGTGTCCGTCTTGCATCATGGACGAGCCTTGCATCATCGACGAGCCTTGAGGCATGTCGTCTGCAGCGACCGGCGAAACCAGGCTGAGGGCTCCACATATCATCCCTGCTTGCAGCCCTCTGAGCCTTGGCCTCATATCAGCCTCCCTGCCTGTCGAACAGCTCCCCTAGCGATAGGACTACACTGCACAGGTGTGTGCCTTGACTTGCATCAATGCCGCCTCGGTCGTGGCGCCGATCTGTGCCGCATTCGACCTCAACCGCTGCTGTCGGTCGCAAGTCACCTGCCCGACGCTCGATACGGACATCGATCCGATCTTGTATGGCTTCCGGCCCGGCCGGTGCATCCATGACGCGCTCTCGAGGGTGCATCATGGGCTAAACCCGACATCGGCCGGTCCCTCATGAGACCAGCCATAGTCGCTCAAAAAGCGGGTGTCTCGCCAGTAACGAACCCCTCGACGAGTGCGGGAATCCTGTTGAGGCAATCTGCGGTGATGTCTTCCACTCGCCGGCGGATTTCGGCTAGGGGCTTCCCGTCCCGGGTGGCGACTTTCACCTGCACGACCGCCGGCTGGGTTATCGGCGCGCCGATCCGGCTCACCAGCAGACACTCGGCAGCCGCAATCTCCGGAGTTTCAGCGACGATCGCCGCCGCGGCGTCCCGTGCAAGCGCGTTGTAAATCTTCCCGACATGAGACACCGGGTTCTTGCCCGCGGCCGCTTCGAGGCTCATCGGCCGGCCAGGCGTGATCAGGCCGTTGACCCGGTTGCCGCGGCCCACCTGGCCGTCATCGCCGGCCTCGGCCGACGTGCCCGTCACCGTAAGATAGACCGCGCTCGGGGATGACCCGTCCGCGATGTTGACGCCGATCGCGCGGTCGGCAAAACCATGTTGCTCTGCAAGTTCCTCCACGAGCTTTTGGAGCGTCAATTTCTCCGCGAAATAGTCCTCGATGTTGGCGACATGGCGTCCGATCATGGCACATGCGACCGTCAGCCGGACCGAGCCGCCGCGCCGGATACCCATGACCTTCACATCCTCGCCCCATGCCGGGCTTTCGCGAGCGCGATCTCTTCCGTTGATCCGTCGCTCCGCCGCGAGCACCAGCTGTTCGAGCGCGCTGAGCGGCGCATAACCGACCCCGATCGAAGTATCGTTGGCCAGAGGCACTTGGCTCGCACGGGCAAACAGCTCCCGCAGGTCCTGGGAGCCTGGTTGAGTTAGCACGTGAAGCCGGACGTCTTGTTCCGGCTCCAGCGCATGCAGGTTGGCGCGCAGCCAGGATCGCGATCCTTTGATCGCAATGTCTTCGACCGGAATGCGTTCGTCACCGATCCGCATCGTAGCCCTGCCCGCCAGATAAATGTTTATCGGGGCGATCATGGACCCACCACCGAACGAAGGAGCGGAGCGGCCGCCGCTCAAAAGCGCCTTGTCGACATTGTGATGGAGGATATGACCGAACCGCCTGGAATATTCCCGGCACAGGTTGCGCGAAAAGTTCTCGGCAAGCGCATCGCAAATGGTGTCTGGATGGCCCAGCCCTTTGCGCTCGACGACTTCGACGAAATCATCGCGAGCGGTAAGCTCCGAGAGGATCACCAAAGGAGCCGGCAAGGTTGCAGAATTCGACATTGTCACTCCCGGTGAACTGCGTGAGCTGACCCTTATCTTCGCGCGAAGCGCAGCCAGGCGAGTCCGTAAAGGACCGTGCCAAGCCCTGCGAGGATGGCGGCTTGTGGCCAAAGTTCTGCGATCCCGGAACCCTTGAGGAAGATACCCAAGGTCACGTCAAGATAGTGGCGCAGCGGGCTGACGAGGGAGAGCGTGCGCAGGAATGGCGGCATGCTGTCGATTGGGACCAGCGTGCCGGAGAGGAACACGACCGAGAAGAGCCAAAGAAACGACAGAAGCAAGGCCTGCTGGAGAGTCCGGGTGATGGTGCCCAGGAGCACGCCAAGCGCGATCGCGCTGATCAGGAAAAGCGCGGTAAGCGCAAGAAAAAGCAGAAGGCTGCCTCGCAGCGGCACGCCGAACCAATAGGCGACCAGAAGGGAGGGGAAAACCGCAATGAGGCCTGTCGCGAGCGTCGGCAGCGTCTTCGCCAGGAACAGCTCGCCGGTGCGGATCGGGGTAAGCATCAGCTGCTCGATCGTGCCGGCTTCCTTCTCGCGGACGATCGAGGCCGCCGGTTGCAGAAGTCCGACCATCATCGCCGCCGTGGCGATCATGGACAGCACCATGAACGAAGTGAAGGTCAGGCTCGGATTGAACCAGACGCGAACCACAGGATGCGCCATAGCCTGTCCAGCACTTCCCGCAGGCGCCTTTTCCGCCTGGAAGATCTGGACGATACGCAGCACGTAGCCGCGTGCAATCAGCGCTGTGTTCGAATTTGTGCCGTCGATCAGCACCTGCAGCTTGGCCGGCGGCGCGACGGCGAGGTCATGGGCGAAGCCAGGAGGGATTATGACGGCGGCGATCGCCTTGCCGGACTGCAGCCATTCGGCAGCTTCGCGCTCCGAAGCCGGATGTCCGGCAGGAATGAATTCGGGCGTGGCGAAGAAGCGCTTGTCGAGGTCGCGACTCGTGTAGGTGCCATCCTCGTCGACGACGGCAAGCGAGACGTTCTTCACGTCGTACGACAGGGCCAATGTGCACATGGCGCTGTCGATGACGTAAAGGAACATGATCAGAGCAAGCACCACGCGATCGCGGAAGAACTGGATCGATTCCTTCAGGAGCAGGCTTCCGAAACGGCTGAGCATCAGGCCACCTTCTTGCGGAAGCGCCAGACCGCCGCAGCGAACACGGCCGCCGAATAGATGACGATCAGGACGATGTTGACCCAAACGTCGCCGAGGCCGGCGCCGCGCAGGGTCACGTCGCGCGCCACGTCGATGAAATAGCGGGCCGGAAAGCTGGAGGCGTAGAGCTGCAATGCGTAGGGCATGGTGAAAACCGGAAAGATGAAGCCGGAGAAGAGAGCGGACGGCATCAACGTGACCACCAGCGCGAGCAGCATCGCCGCGACCTGAGTCCGAACGATCGTTGAGACGAACAGCCCGAGCCCGACCGTGGTGAAGACGTAGACCAGGGCGGCTCCGGTGAGGAGAACGATGTTTCCCCTGAATGGTACCTCGAACCACAGGAACCCGATCGCCATGACCATCAGGAATTCGACGAAAGCAATGGCACCATAAGGCATCAGCTTGCCGGCGAGGAATTCCGCTGAAGTAAGTGGCGAAGCGAAAATCTGCTCGATCGATCGGGACTCCTTCTCGCGCACGACAGCGAGCGCCGTGAGCAAGGGCGGGAAGGCCATCATGATCACGCCGAGCAAACCGGGAATGACATAGTTGGCGCTTCTCAGCGAGGGGTTGTACCAGACGCGGACCTCCGGCTCGATGCTGCTAACGGTGCCATTCCTGAAGCTGGCGATGATGGCGTCCGCGTAACCGACGATGATCTGCGCCACGTTCGAATAGGTGCCGTCAACCAGCACCTGCACCGGAACCGCCTCGCCGCGGCTCATGCGGCTCTCGAAGCTGTTAGGGATCACCACTGCCATGCGGATGTCACCGTGCAGGAGCATCGGTTCGATGTTCGATTTGTCCAGTTCGGCCGCTCGGACGAAATAGCCGCTGCGTGCAAAGCTGTCGGCGAGTTCCCGGCTTGCCGTCGTGCGGTCGAGGTCCCAGACGCCGTAGCGGATGTCCTTGACGTCGAGCGAGACGGCATAGCCGAACAGGAAGAGCATGATCAACGGCATCAGCAGCGCGACTGCGATCGTGACGGGATCGCGGCTGAGCTCGATCGTCTCTTTCTTGAGGACGGCGATGATGCCGCGAGCGTTCATGGCGCCACCCTCTCCTGCTTCTTCTGCTCGCGCTCCACGTAGGCAAGGAATATTTCCTCGGGATTGGCGGCGGTCCCTTCCGGCAGGCCGGCGCGGAGCTCTGCAAGCGTGCCGAGGCCAATCAGCCGGCCCGCAAGCATCATGCCGAGCCGGTCACAATATCCCGCTTCCTCGAGATAGTGGGTCGTCACGAAGACGGTGACGCCGGCCTTGGCGAGGGCGCGGATCAATTCCCAGAACCGATGCCGCGACACCGGGTCCACGCCGGAGGTGGGTTCGTCGAGGAAAAGCACCGGAGGACGGTGCATGACACTGCAGGCGAGAGCGACGCGCTGCCGGATCGCTCCAGACGCGTCCCTGAGCAGGACCGCGTCGAGCCCATCGAGCCCTGCCATCGATACGGCCCATTCGATCGCGTCGGCACGAGCGCTGCCTTTCAGGCCGTAGACGCCAGCGAAAAAGGCAAGGTTCTCGCCGACGGTCAGGTCGGGATAGAGCGAGAACAGCTGTGAAACGTAACCGATGTAAGGGCGTAAGGCGCGCGGCTTGCGGCGCACGTCGATGCCGGCGACTTCGACGCGGCCAGCCAGGGGTTCCTGGAGTCCGCAAAGGACTCGGATGAAGGTTGTCTTGCCGGCACCGTTGGGGCCGAGAAAACCGAATATCTCGCCGGCATCGATGGACAGGGAGACGTTATCGACGGCGGTGAATGACCCGAAGCGGCAGGTCACGCCCTCCGCGCGGATGGCCGTCTTTGCAGGCGTCCGGATTGGCGTGATGCCAACCGGCGAGGTTTGCGCTCCGTTTTCGCGCTCGAGCATCGCGAAGACGTCCTCCAGCGATGGAGGAACGCGCGAGAACGACGGAATCTCGATCCCAGAGCCGGGTTCCGTCCGGGCCACGACCGCCCGCAGGCGATCGGGAAGCCGTTTCAGGCTGCGCAGGGCAGGCAGGGCGCGTAGCTTCGCCTCCGCCCCGGCAAGGTCAGCTCCAGAAATCTCGTAGACGTCGGCCGATGCGCCGGCCCGGAGCTCGGCGGGCGTGCCAACCGCCAGCGACCGGCCGCGCTCGAGGAACAGGACCCTGTCGCAGCGATCGGCCTCGTCCATGTAGGAGGTCGCCACCACGATCGTCGTGCCAGCGCGCCGGAACTCCTCCAGAAGCTTCCAGAACTCGCGCCGCGACACAGGATCGACTCCGAGGCTCGGCTCATCGAGCAAGAGGAGCGGCGGCTGGTGGACCAGGTTGGCGCAGAGCGCGAGCTTCTTCTTCATCCCGCCAGAAAGCCGGCCGGCCTGTCGATCGCTGAACGGCGCCAGTCCGGTCATGGCGAGCAGCCGTTCGCGGCGCTCGCCCCAT
The DNA here is from genome assembly GCF_033977205.1 of Mesorhizobium album. Lineage (NCBI taxonomy): Bacteria > Pseudomonadati > Pseudomonadota > Alphaproteobacteria > Hyphomicrobiales > Phyllobacteriaceae > Mesorhizobium > Mesorhizobium album. The sequence continues at coordinate 208,516 of NZ_JAVIIW010000004.1, forward strand.
GCGGCGGCGGGGACGTTGCGGATGCTTGCCGCGAATTCGAGGTTCTCGTCGACAGTTAGCCGCTGGTAGAGCGAGAAGCCCTGAGGCATGTAGCCGATCGCCGACACGATCTTGTGCGCCTCTCGGACGCTGTCGAAGCCAAGCACCCGGCAGCTTCCCTCGGTCGGGTCGAGAATGGCCGAAAGCATCTGCAGGAGCGTCGTCTTGCCGGCTCCGTCCGGCCCAACCACGCCGAACAGCTCGCCTTCGGCGACCGTGAAGCTCAGATCCGCGAGCGCGCGTGTCCGGCCGAGCCGGCGACCGAGGCGGGTTGCGTCGATGATCACGTCAGGCACTCAACGCGGAACGGCAAGGCGATCCGGCCATGTCGCCGCCTCATCCCACTTGATCCAGGCATCGGCCGGCATTCCGGGTTTCAGCTCTCCGCGCGGATTGTCGACGGCTAGCGTGATCCCGAACACCGTCTGCACCCGCTCGTCGGGCATGTGAATGTCGCGCGGCGTAAACTGCGCGGTTTCGTCGACCCGCGTCACCGCTGCCGTTGCGAAGTGATCAGGAAAGGCGTCGGTGACGACCCGCGCCGGTACGCCAAGCTTGATTTTCGCCAGATCCCGCTCAGGCACGAATAGCTTCAGCTCGAGACGGGAGAGGTCAGCCATTACGGCAAGGCTTTGACCCGGCGCCACGACCTCGCCAAGCTCGCTCGCCTTGACAAGAATCGTACCGGCGGCAGGAGCCGTGATCCTGGTCCTTCCAACCTGATCCTCAAGGACGGCAACTCCCTTGTCGGCGGCCGTCACCTGCGCCTCGGCTTCGCTCAGGGTGGCCTCCAGCGCCGTAACCTGGCCCTGCGCTTCCTGAAACGCATTCTCCGCTTGCTCAAGACGTTGCCGTGAAACCGTATCGTTGGCCGCCAAGCTTCGATAACGCTCGACATCGGCCTTTGCGGTCTCGGCATGATGATGCGCCACTTCGAGTTGCGCCCTTGCCTTCGCAAGCGCTCGCGCGACAGTTTCTCGTTCAGCCCTGCTTTGTGCGAGGCGCAGGCTCAACTCGGTGTCGTCGATGCGAACCAGCAGGTCGCCCGCCGAAACTGGCAAGCCCTCGACCAGGCGGCTCTCTGCCACGCGACCGGCAATCTCGCTGCCGATCCTCACCTCGGTCGCCTCGATGCGCCCGTTCCCGTAAACGAGTCCTGCCGTGAGCGCAGATGGCTGCAGGTACGCATAGAGCGCGTAGGACCCGACTGCCAGGACGACGAGGGTCACAAGGCTCCAAAGCCAACTTTTCTTCATGATCTATCTTTGCCCCGGCCCTGAGTTGTCCTGTCTGCCGGCCCGCGCCGGCCAACCGTTATTTTCCTTTTGCTTGCTGCTGTCCCGACGTCGACCGGAAGCGCCCGGCCGCGGCTCGAACCCGGCATATGCCGCCACCGCGATCGCCGCTGGGCAGGCGAGCAGCAGGACGACGATCAGTGCCGTCCACCATGAGATGCCGAACAAGAGCAGGATTGCACCGCTCAGCGCCAGCATCACCGGCAGGCACGCCCAAGCCAGACGATATGATGTGGGTGGCTGCTTTCCGGCTTCCGGCTCGTGCCCAAGACCTGGAGAGTTTTGAAGCGGCTTCGTGTTCATTTTGCTGCTCCCGCTGGCGTCCGTCATGATCTGCTGTTCGGGGGGAGAGGCTTTGACGCAGGTCAATCGCAGGCTCGAAGAACCGGTGATGACATCGACGCATCACGAGAATCGCAAATCCTGCATTTCCAAATGGCGCCGCAGGATAGCGCCGTCCATTCCCGCCTCTGTCGTGTTCGGTCGGAAGCCGCCAGGTTGGCGCTTGCCCGCATTGCCGCGCGCCGCTCAGTGATCGCATCCGCGATCGGGAATACCTGGTGCCGTTGATCCGCGCGGACTACGAACGCTGCCATCCCGACGAGGCCCTTGAGGACATCAAGCGTCGGGCTCAGCTTTCGAAGTACGACAAAGGGCTGTTGCGAAGACTGGATGGCGTCGCGGCGGTGCGCGCAACATCCGCCAACAAAACAGCGGCGGCGGATCTCGTCATCCCAACAGCGCGAGTTGTAGCAGGCGATGGATACGAAGTCCCCATCGCAATGGTCGCTCGGAACACCGTTTAACCGAGATCAAAGAACCGAACCTAAATCAGCACTACAGGTGGTGCCGTCCTATATCCTGGCGGAACAGGGAACTGAGTTGAAACTGAAAGGAGTTCACCGCGATGCGAGTTACCGATCCCGTTTGCGGAATGCAGATTGACAGCACGGAAGCTGCGGCAACCGAAACCTTCCAGGGACGGAGATACTATTTTTGTTCTGCATCTTGTCGTGACAGGTTTCGGGCCAGTCCCGAACGCTACATCGGCAATGAAGGCGCGGTTGGTCACAGCCGCGGTTGCTGCTGAGAATGTTCACGCCGGCCCGCGTTGCAGTTCGGCGAAGCGGCAACGCCCCGGCGAATCAATCGCAGGCGCTCGACCGGTGCGACTTCATCGAGCGTGTCCGGTCGCTGCCCGCGTTTCGTTTCGGCTGAACACCACCTCTCATATTCCAGAAACAGCATCGCCGGTCAAAAAAGGGACCACCCTTGATCGGCGAGCCGCAAGACCAATTCCCTGAAGGATCAGCATCTGATGGTCTTAGATCGCCTCACATCGTGTGCGGCATATATCTGATGCCGTTCGCGAGCTGGAGTTCACGCACATATTGAACAATTGCGGCAACATCTTCTTCCGAGACCTGCGGCTGCGGCGGCATGTTTCCGTAAGGCCAGTGATGTTGCCGAACCCCGAATTTGGCGGCGAGAAAAAAGGCGTCGTCCGAATGATGTCCCGGATTGTAGATTTCGTTGATGAACGGCGGCCCTTTTTCGGTACCAGATGCATTGACACCGTGGCAGGCGGCACAAACCTTGTCGAAAGCCGCCTTGCCCCTGAACGCCGTGGGCGAAAATTGCGGCACCTGGACAGCGACCGTGGTTGCGTGGACCGGCGGCCGTGGGCCAGTGTTTCGCCAGAACAGGACGCCAGCTCCGATCAGGACGGCCAAAACAGCATATTTTGTCAGATTGTTTCTCAAATCCATTGCGCGATCGATTTCCCCGTCCAGTTTCAAGACATCGACGCACTCATCCTGGACGTTTCCGCCCCTTCCGCCGCCGACAGCGACGCCCGCCGAGGGCGAGGTTCGTGACAGCGCAGGCGGATGGAGCCCGGCCAGGATAGCGCAATCGCCTGGCTAGTTTTCACTAATTAGCATCCGCCTCTGCGCCGCGGACGCTCCGGCGGCCCGCCCAGTTCGATGCCTGACGCCTTCCCAGCAAATTCGTTCGGAGCTGCTTCGAAACGGTCCCGATTGTCCTTGCTGGCGAAATAATAGACGCGACCCTGGTAAAGCGACGTGAGCGCCGAGCCGGTCCGCACGGCAGCACCGCTTACGGGATCAACGGCCGCTCCGACGGTCTGCGAGACCGCACCCGGTCGTCGATCCTGGTTCCAACCGTCACCATCTCCGTGACCATCATGGCCGTGGTGACCGCCGTAGCCACTATGCCGCATGTGGCCAAAACCGTGGCCGCCTCTGAAGACGAAGAAGACGACGCCCAAACCAATAAGGATCCAGAGCCAGTTCTGTGACCAAAAGTTCATTTGCATTGGCTCCAATTTGACACTCGGTCCGCTCACCAGCGGACATTGGGGTAGCTCCTAGCGCCGTTCTGAAGGGGAGCCGAAACAGTCGCCTTGAACCGCCGTCAAGGCGGCCCGGAACACCCTTTGTTCGGCGCCTCCTCGGCGAAAGAACGACAACCGGGGAACCGACTTGCAGCCGCACCCTTCCGCGTTTTGTGCATCAGGTCTTTGATGCGGATCAAGATGGCGAGCTGCGCCGCATCAAGAACGCGCTGCGATCGCAGAAGCCACAATGCCTTCACTCGGCGTTGGGTGTGCTCGGCGTGGCGTAGATACGGCGAAGCGTGATCGCCTACGGGATCACGAGGACCTGTCGGGCCGCGCGCGCATCAAAGCCTGCCCGAGCGCGCGATTCCACGGGCGATCCGAGAAGTAAACCAAAGCGCAAGGGCATAGGCGAACGCGGCCAGAAGCGGGAAGTCGCCGAAGATGCGCGGCCCGATGCTGTGCTGCATCAGAAGCGACCCAGCAATGTAGAGGCCCAGAGTGACGAGGCTGAGAGCCAGCCGATTGCTGCCGCGGTCTATGTGCTCATTGAGACCTTTGAGCTCACGGACGTTCAGGCTCAATCCCAGGCCGCCGCCTTCCTGGAGCAATTGCCGCGCAAATACCCTGGCCAGGGGCGGCAGGTCCTGTGCCGCGGTAAGCGCATCGAACTTCAGGCGGTCAAGCGTGCCCCTCCAGTCCGCCTGCTCCATAGCGGCCTTCAGCGCCTCGGCCCCCTTGCTCTGCAAAGTTTCAAGCAGCTGGAAGTCCGGGTCGAGAACGCGCACCGCGTTTTCGGCGAGGAACATTGCTCGCATGAGGATAAGGAGGTCGAGAGGCACGAAGACATTCTGTGCCTGGCCGAGCCGTGTCACCCGCAGGAAGGCTTCCGCGAGGGACCAGTCCTTGAGCGGCAGGCCGACGTGATCGGCGAGTATTTCCGCCAGTCCGCACCGGAACTCGCCCCGATCCATCTCGCCGCCCAGCACACCGAGGTCAATCGCCGCATCCAGGAGCCAGTCCGCGTCCTGGCGGATGAAGGCACTGGTGAAGGCGGCAAGCTTGCGGCGCGTGGCCCGGTCCAGAATTCCGATCAGTCCGAAATCGTGAAAGCAAATCCGTCCGTCCTTGGTGATGAAGAGATTGCCGGGATGCGGATCGCCGTGGAATGCGCCCAGGACAAAAATCTGATGCAGGTAGGCTTCAACGAAATTCCGCGCGAGGCGTGCCCCATCGGGTCTGACTGCCGGGTCGTCGATCCGCAGTCCGTCGCTCCGCTCCTGGACGATCACGGTCTCGCAGACGAAGCCGTCGATAACATCTGGAATCATGAGCGTGGGCCACCCGGCAAAGGCAGTCACGAAGCGTTTGATGTTTTGCGCTTCGCGGCGAAAGTCGATTTCCCTGGCGAGATTGCCCCTGATCTCGTTCAGGATGCGCAGGGGCTGGTAATGCCTCAGCCGCGGCACGAGCATGATGACAACGCGCGCCAGCCAGCAAAGGGCGCGCATGTCGCGGTCGATCTGGGCCTTGAGGCCAGCACGGCGAACTTTGACGATGACTTCTCTTCGGTCGTGGAGTCGCGCCGTATGAACCTGCGCGACGGAGGCGGCGGCTAGAGGTGTCTCGTCGAATTCGGCAAACAATTCGGCGATCGGACGGCCGAGCCCGATCTCGATCTCCTGTATCGCTTCGCGGGCAGGAAACGGCGAGACGCGATCCTGTAGGGACTGCAAGGCAAGGACATAGTCGTCGGACAACATGTCCCGGCGAATGCTGAGAGCCTGGCCAAGCTTGATGAATGTGGTCCCCAACCGTTCGAGGCCGAGGCGCAGCCGCTCGGGCGGCGGCGGTTTCGAGGGGAGCAAATGAATCCGCTGCAAGGCGTTCCCGAGAACAAATCTCAGGATCTCGAAGGCGATGCGAAGGACCCGAAGTAACGCCATTTCAACATATCAGATGCTGCGCCGTCTCCGGCCTACTGTAGGTGCTGATAGGTGAAGTCGATCTGCACGGAAGCCGGTTTCCGACCCGGGACAGTGATGTTGAGTTTGATATCGTAGCGATCGTTGCCCGGCAGTTCGACGAAGTTGCCGTAGGTGACGGTCCCGGCAATCGACATCGCCTCAAGGTCGATATTCTGCGCTCCGACATGGCCAAGCCCCGATACGTTCGCCGTTACGCGAGCGTTCTCGATGCGTGCGCCTGTCTTGGCGTCAAAAACGGCGACGACGACGTGGTCCTCGTGTTTACCCTGTGGCGCGCCGCCATGCATGGTCGCTTCGGGATGGCTTTCAAGGTGCCCCCGCACGATGGCCGCCGGCAGGACGCCGAGGTAAACGGCCAACCCCTGAGCGGTCTTGTAGCTGTCGTCGTTATCGGCGGCCGAAGCCAGGCTTCCGGCAGCGATCGCCACTACAAACACGCTGACAAGGAATCCGAGAATCTCCACCAACCGTCCAAGCCGCTTCGCTCGGGTGCGTAGCATAGGCGTCAGTCCAGTCGTTTCGATCGCGATCGGGTGTTGGGTTCTAGTGAACATGATCCTTCTCCTACCGCCTGCGTTGCAACGATCAGATCAGCTTCCCGACGGCGTCGGCAATGATCGGCGTCAAATCAATTGCGTTCGACGGATGAGGAACCGCGTTGGTCGTCACGACGGCCGAGGCGATGTCCTTCAGACTGCGATAGCTCTCGGTCGAGAGCAGCGCATGCACTGCCACGCAAACGACGGGAGGCAGATGCTGCTCGCGCAAGTGTCGGGCGGTTTCCATCATCGTACGGCCGCTCGAGACGATGTCGTCGATCAGCACAGGGACACGGTCCGAAAAAAGGTGAAGGTCGGGAACGCTGATCCTCACGTCGCGGTCTCCCCGCCGCTCCTTGCGAAGAACTCGGTAGGGCGCGCCCACCATGCCAGCGACGGCGGCAACCCACTGCTCGCTTTCGATGTCCGGACCGATCAGAAGCGGCCGTTCCACGTTCGACCTGATCCAGGCAGCCAGAAGCGGTGCCGCGTGCGCCGTCTCCGTGGGAATTGGATAGATCGCGCCGAGGCTTGGATGGCGGTGAAGATGCGGATCGACCGTGGCCAGCCAGTCGATCTCGGCCGAGAGGAGGCGTGCAAAGGCAACCGAGGTGACCGCTTCGCCGGGATGGAAGCGCTTGTCCTGGCGCATGTAGGCCAGATAGGGGGCCACGAGGCCGACACGCTGCGCTCCAAGCTCGCGGGCTGTTGCGGCGGCGTAGGCGAGCTTCAGGAACTTTGCATCCGGGCGATCGAGCGTGCAGACGAGGATGACGGAGCGGTTCTTGATATCCGTGCCGAGGCGCAGGTAGGTTTCCTCATCGGGAAAGCTCCGCACCTCCAGGACGCCCATTTCTCCTTCGATCCGGCTAGCCAAGCTCCTGGTCAGGGCTTCGTTGCCGGGTAGCGCAAAAAGCAGCGGGCGCGTCATGGCTTCATACTCCCGCCGAAGTGCCAAGGGGGCATCGTGTGAATCATCCTGCCGCTCCGATTTCGAAAACGTCAGGATGAGCGGTGGCGTACCCGAACGCGTATTCGAGTTCCCCCGGTGTTTGAGCGTGGATCTGAAACAACGGTTCGCCGGAACGGACGCTGTTCCCGATCCGGACGCGGCAATCGATTCCTGCAGCAGCGCTGCCGGGTGCGCCGGCGAGCTTGGCGATCCTTGCAAGTCGGCGGTTGTCGATCCGCTCGATCCGGCCTGTCCGGTTAGCGAGAACCGGACGGAGATGCGGCGCCGGTTTCGGTTCGGTGAAGCCGCCCTGCGCCTCGCAGATCGCGAGGAATTTGGCTAGCGCGGCACCACTATCGAGCAGCATGTGGGCTTGTGCGCGCCCCTTGCCAGGCTCGGCGCCAGGCACGGCATCGAGCAGCGCGCCGGCTATGTCGAGCGCGCGGTTGCGCAGGTCACGGGGGGCTTCTGCTTCGTTGCGCAGGACGCTCAGCACGTCGCGCGCCTCAAGGGCCGGACCGATGCCGTATCCGACAGGCTGGGCGCCGTCAGTGCGCATCACCGTAAGGTGCAGTCCCAGAGCCTGTGCCGTCACAAGCAGCCTCGCCTCGAGAGATGCGGCGGCTGCCGCGGAGCGCACCTTTGCGGTGGGCCCGACCGGAATGTCGATGAGAGCGTGTGTGGAGCCGGCCGCGGCCTTCTTGGAAAGTACGCTTGCGACCAACTGCCCATCGCTGTCGAAGTCGAGCGGGTGCTCGATGCGGATCAAGAGATCGTCGGCCGGGCTCAGACGGACATTGCCGCCCCACACGATGCAGCCTCCCTCCCGCTCGACGACGCGCCGCATGGCATCGATATCCAGGGCTACAGGCGCCATCACTTCCATGGCATCGGCAGTGCCCGCCGGGGATGTGATGGCACGGGAGGACGTTTTGGGGATCCGGTGCCCCGCAGCAGCGATGATTGCAACGACGATCGGAGTGGTGCGATTCCCTGGCAGGCCGCCGACGCAGTGCTTGTCCAGCACCGGCCCGCCGCCCCACTCAATGCGCTCACCGACGGCCAGCATTGCCTTGGTGAGCGCGATCGTCTCGTCGTTGTCCAATCGATCGCCGGCACAGGCCGTGACGAAGGCTGTCAGTTCGATGTCGGACAGGCGATTGGCGACTGCATCCTGCATGAGGGCAAGGAAATCCGTGTCGTCGAGCCGCTGGCCAAAGACCTTGGCCCGCAACGCAGCTGCCGACGCGGGTGGCTCCGCGTGGGAGAAGGTCGCCCACGCGTCAGGGTCGGGCTTGAGCACTTGCCAGGCAGCCTCTGACAACGCGGCGACATTCAATGCAAGATGATCGTCAACGACCACGTTAAGCGTGGCGATCACCTCTCGATCGCCGCTACGCGCCAAAACGCGTGTTAGCGCGGTGAAGCCTTCGGAACGGCACACATGGCAATCGCGATGCATGTAGACCACTGGCTGCTGGTATGTATCGATGCCTGCCCGGACCAGGCGCAGCCGGTTGTGTGGCTCGCTCATGTCGGCTGCTCCAACTCGATCCGTTCGAGATACTCGGGAAGGCGCGCCTGCCACCCAATTCCGCGATTGATGCGGCCAGGCAATATGTTGGCCGCAGCGGGTTCGCCGTGCGCGAGACAGGTCATCTTGGGAGCCCGCTCGGCGCGTCGCCGCCATTCGAAAACTTGCGATTGAGCAGTAGGGAGAGTCCGTGGTGCCGCTCCAAGAGCGCAAACGCTCGATGGTCCGGCATTCAAGACGAGTGTTAAGTCGGTCATGCCGGGATCACCTCGCGAATTTTGTCCAATCGGCGAGCCGAAGCCGGTCGATGGCATCTGTGCCGCAACCTGTCACCCTACCGCCCACTTCCAGTCACGAACCTCCGGCAGGTCCTGTCCATGGGCCAGGACGTAGCGACGGTGCTCAATGAGGTTGGTGTCCATCAGTTGTTTCAACTGCGCAGCAGTCTTGACCTGGGGAACCCGGTCAAGAACGCTCAGGACAAGGTGGAAGCGGTCGAGGCCATTCAGGACGGTCATGTCGAAGGGCGTCGTTGTCGTTCCTTCTTCGTTGTAGCCGCGCACATGAAAGTTCAAGTGATTTGTCCGGCGATAAGTCAGTCGGTGGATGGTCCACGGGTAGCCGTGATAGGCGAAGATAACCGGCCTGTCGGTGGTGAAGAGCCTATCGAAATCGCGATCTGTCAGGCCATGGGGATGGACCTCCCTTGGCTGCAGGGTCATGAGGTCGACCACGTTTACGACACGAATGTTGAGATCGGGGATGTGCTCTTTCAGGATCTGGACGGCGGCCAGCGTTTCGGACGTGGGCACGTCGCCGGCGCAGGCCATCACGACGTCGGGTTCGACACTGTTTCCGTGCGAGGCCCATTCCCAGATGCCGGCTCCCGCTTTGCAATGCGTGATTGCCTGATCCATTGAAAGCCACTGCCAAGACGGTGCTTTCCCAGCCACGATGATGTTGATGCGGTCCCAGGTCCGCAGCACGTGGTCGGTCAGATAAAGCAGCGTGTTGGCGTCCGGCGGAAAATAAACCCGGACAATGTCAGCCTTCTTGTTCAGGGCCACATCGACAAAGCCGGGATCCTGATGACTGAACCCGTTGTGGTCCTGCTGCCAGACATGGCTGGTCAAGAGATAGTTCAACGACGAAACCGGCCGCCGCCATGGAATTCCGTGGCTGGCATCAAGCCATTTCGCATACTGGTTGAACATCGAATCAACGATGTGGATGAACGCCTCGTAGCAGGAGAAAAGCCCATGTCGTCCAGTGAGGAGATAGCCTTCGAGCCATCCTTGACAGGTGTGCTCGGAGAGGATTTCGAGAACCCTTCCTTCCCGTCCGAGATGGACGTCCTCCGGAAGGATCTCTTCCATCCAGGCTCGTTCGGTCACGTTGAAGACATCCTGCAGTCGGTTCGAAGCGGTTTCGTCCGGGCCGACAATGCGAAAATTGCGCGAGGCCTCGTTGAGTTGCATGACCGCCCGCAGATAGTCGCCCATGACCCTGGTCGCCTCTGCCTTCACCGTGCCGGGCAGTGAAATGGAAACGGCGTGCTGGCGGACATCGGGCAGATCAAGGGATTTGCGTAGCAGCCCGCCATTGGCGTGTGGGTTCGCGCCCATCCTGCGCTGTCCGCTTGGTACCGTCGCGCGGATTTCGGCTATCGGTGAGCCTGCCCCATCAAACAGTTCTTCCGGGCGATAGCTGCGCAGCCATTCTTCCAAAAGACGCAGGTGCTCCGGATTCTCGGCCAGAGCGGCGAGCGGCACTTGATGGGCGCGCCAGAATCCTTCCGTCTTGAGGCCGTCGACGGTTTTAGGCCCGGTCCAGCCCTTCGGGCTACGCAGGACGATCATCGGCCACACCGGACGCCTATCCTGGCGGTCCGTGCCGTTTCGCGCGGCCTCTTGGATCGCACGTATCTTCCGCATCGCTTCGTCCAGAGTCGCAGCCATCTGTTGGTGCATCGCGCGCGGCTCATCGCCCTCGACGAAGAGCGGCTCATAGCCATAGCCGACGAACAGGGAGCGCAGTTCGTCCGCGGGGATGCGGCCCAGTATTGTCGGGTTTGCGATCTTGTAGCCGTTCAAGTGCAGGATCGGCAGCACCGCCCCGTCGTGCCCGGGATTGAGGAACTTGTTTGAATGCCACGCGGCCGCCAGCGGTCCGGTTTCGGCTTCCCCGTCGCCGACGACGCAGGCAACGATCAAACCCGGATTGTCGAAGGCCGCGCCATAGGCATGCGATAGTGCGTAGCCGAGCTCGCCGCCTTCATTGATGGACCCCGGAACCTCGGGCGCCGCATGGCTTGGAATTCCGCCGGGGAACGAGAACTGCCGGAAGAGCCTCCGCATTCCCGCCTCGTCGAGGGAAACGTCCGGGTTGAGCTCGCTGTAGGTTCCCTCAAGATACGAATTCGCGACCATCGCCGGGCCGCCATGTCCCGGCCCGCAGATATAGATCATGTTCGCGTCTTGGGTCCGGATCATCCGGTTGAGATGCGTGTAGATGAAGCTGAGGCCCGGAGAGGTTCCCCAGTGACCAAGAAGCCGGGGCTTCACGTGTTCGAGCCGTAAGGGTTCGCGCAGGAGCGGATTGTCGAGCAAATAGATCTGACCCACCGTGAGATAGTTCGCGGCACGCCAGTAGGCGTCGATCTGCTGCAGCTCCTCTTCCGAAAGCGGGCTGAGGGGAGCGGGTTCTAGTCTCCGGCTGGCCATCTCCGGGTTCCTTCCTTGTTCATTTGCTGGAAAAGAATTGGTTCGCCAGAACGCTGCGTCCGATGCCCGTCCGGACCATGCGCAGCCGTGTGCGTGGCTCGCTCATGTCGGCTGCTCCAGGTCGATGCGTTCGAGATGCTCGGGAACGCGCGCCTGCCACCTCACTTCACGACTGATGCGGCCACGCAATATGTCGGCCGCGTCGGGTTCGCCATGCGTGAGATAGGTCATCTCCGGGGCCCGCCCGGCGTGCCGCAACCATTCGAGAATTTCCTCGGCATCGGCGTGGCCTGAGAGGCTTTCGAGCTGCACGACTTCGGCGCGGATCGGAACGTCGTGCCCGAACATCCGCAAGTGGTCCGCGCCGCCCGCGAGAGCCGCGCCGCGTGTGCCGCCGGCCTGGAAGCCGGAAAGCAGGATTGCGTTTCGCGCATCTGCTCCGAAGGCCTGAATATGATGCAGCACACGCCCACCGGTGAGCATGCCGCTCGCCGATATGATGATCATCGGGCCGCGCCTGAGGTTCAGCGCCTTCGATTCCTCAACGGTTCGCACAAAGGTCGCAAGCGTGTACATCGCTCGGCAATCGTCGAGGCTGACGTGATGCTCGTCGTGAAAACGATGGTAGATATCCGTAGCATCGATCGCCATGGGGCTGTTGAGATAGACGGGCACGGCAGGGATCGCGCCGCGCTGTCGCAAGCGGGCTATGCAGAGCATGATGGCCTGTGCGCGGCCTACGGCGAACGCCGGAATGACGATCACGCCGCCCCGTGCGACGACACGCTGAATGATCGGCGCGAGTTCCGCCTCCGGATCGATCCGGCGATGCGCGCGGTTGCCATAGGTGGATTCGCAGACGAGCACGTCGGCCTCGCGCAGCGGCTCGGGCGGCCGCATCAACAGGTCTTGCGTGCGCCCGAGGTCGCCGCTGAAGTGCAGGATTGTGCCTTCCAGGTCGAGGCGGATTTGCGCGGCGCCCAGAAGGTGCCCGGCATGAACGAAGCGCGCCCGGATGCCATGCCCGACATCGAAATCGGAATCGAATTTCCGCGTTACGATACGCTCAAGAGAAGCTCGTGCATCCTCGGCTGTGTAGAGCGGCCGTGGGTCCGCATGCTTTGAATAGCCTTTCTCTTTGGCGTGTCTCGCCTCCTCTTCCTGCAAGTGCCCGCTGTCGGGAAGCAACAGTGCGCAGAGCTCGGCGGTGGCGGGGGTGGAGACAACGCGGCCGCGGAAGCCGTCGCGGACGAGCGCGGGAATGTAGCCGGAATGATCGAGATGCGCGTGGGTCAGCAGCACCGTCTCGATGGACTCTGGCGGTACCGGGAACGGCGCGCGGTTACGGTCGCGCAGCTGCTTGTAGCCCTGGAAAAGACCGCAGTCGACGAGGATGCGGTGGCCGTCCGCTTCGACAAGATATCGCGACCCTGTCACTGTTCCGGCCGCGCCAAGAAATCGAAGCGAGAAGGAAGAAGAACTCTTCATGGAATGCTCCCGACTGCGTGCGACATTGCGGCAATGCTCATTCTGCGACGCTCTTCCCGCCAGGGTCGCGAGCGACAGCCGGCGTGGTCTCAAGCTGACGCGGCAGCTGCAGACTTGCCACCGCGGCAATGGCTAGCACCGCGGCAGGCGCAAGGAACGCAACCGAGACATCGAAAGATTCGTAAAGCAGCCCGGCGCCTGCGGAGCCGAGTGCCTGTCCCATGCTTGTCACGGTGCTCTGGAGGCCAAGTTCGGCAGCATGGCCGCGCTTGGCAATCCAGGATATCCAATAGGTGAGCGTAGGAGCCAGTAGGCCTCCGGAAGCCGCCACCATGCTTGTAGGGATCAGTAGTCCATCGGACCCGCCCGCAAGGAGAACCATCGCCAAGCCGACGGCCATCACTGCAAAAGCTGGAGCGATTAGCCACCGTGTCGTCTCCGGCTTCACCAGCCGCGAGAATACGATGCCCTGAGCGATCAACATGACCGCCATGCACATCGCGAACATGGACCCGAGCTCCGTCGGTGTGATCGAAAGGCTGCGGCTCCGCAGCGTGAGGCCCACCTCGAACAGCCCGAGTCCTCCCGCCAAAACGCCCGCGAGCACCAGCAAACGGAGTTCGCCTGATTTCGCCGCCGCCGTGGATTCGAGGTCGTCGCGCTTCTGCCGCGGCGGTGGACCACGCTCAATGGCACGCGCAACCGTCGCCGCGGCGACGACGGCCCCTCCGGCGACGAGAAAGCTCAAAAGGAACGCGCCGTTTGACATCTCATCAAACGGCATGGTGCCGAGCCGCTGCCACGCGAGCCCGCCGATCATTGGGCCGGCTAGAAGCCCGAGACTAGATGCCACGCTGATCCGCCCGAAGGCTCGAGCGCGTCTTTGCTCGTCGGCTTCAGTGTCCGCGACGAACGCAAAGGCACTGGGAAGCACGGCCGCACTGAAGCCGCCGTTGAGCAGGCGCATGACATAGAGAAACGTCAGGCTTAGCGGAATTGTCGTTGCCGCAAAGGTGACGGCGAATCCCGCGAGGCCGAGAATTAGTATCGGCCGCCGCCCATAGCGATCCGACAATCGACCCCAGGGAAACGCTGTCGCCAACGGTGCGACAGCAAATGCGGCGGTCAGGAATCCTGTGTGACGTGCGATGTCGACGGCGTTCGGCGCCGACAGCAATCGCTGGACCATCTGCGGCAGCACTGGCAGGATCGTTCCGTAGCCGAGGGCTATCACGAATGCGGAGAAGACGAGCGCGGCAAGCGCCCGCGACTGACGGCGCTCGAGCGTCTTCGCCAGCCGGATCACGCCAGAGCTCCTGTAGGGTTCTCGCCAGCGTCAAGCTGGCCGCTCGCGGTGCCGCGGCTCGGACCGATCCCCTCCAGCTTCGTTCGCTTGAGCAGGAGCGCGTTGATGGCGACCAGCGCCGAGCTGCCGGACATGGCGAGCGCGGCGATCTCGGGGCTGAGCAGGAAGGGGTAGAGCACGCCCGCTGCAAGCGGGAAGGCTATGAGGTTGTAGCCGACTGCCCACCAGAGGTTCTGATGCATCTTGCGGAGTGTTGCGCGCGAAAGCGTCATCGCGCCGACAACGTCGTAAGGATCACTCTTCATCAACACGACGTCGGCGCTTTCGATGGCGACGTCCGTGCCGGCGCCGATGGCGAAGCCGACATCGGCCTGCGTCAAGGCCGGCGCATCGTTGACGCCGTCGCCCACCATGCCAACCTTCAGCCCCTGGTCCTGTAGTTCCTTGATCTTTTGAGCCTTCTGTCCCGGCAGAACGTCGGCCAGAACGATGTCTATGCCGAGAACGTCGGCGATGCGCTTGGCGGTTCCGGCGTTGTCACCTGTCAGCATCGCGACGCGCACGCCCTGGTCGTGCAGTTTTGCGATCGTTGCCGCGGCGCTCGGGCGGGGCGTGTCGGCTATGGCGACCAGTCCGAGAAGGGCTCCAGCCCGCGCCACATGGATGACGGTGCGGCCCTCACCTTTGAGCGCTTCCGCCTTCTCGCCGAGAGCCGAGAGGTCGATCTTCTGATCCTCCATGAGGCGTCGGTTGCCAAGGAAGACCTGCTTGCCGGCGATGACGGCGGTCGCGCCCTTTCCTTCGATATTGAGGAAACCGGACGTGCCGGGAATCTCGAGGCTCTTGGCGCGCTCAAGGATGGCGATCGCGAGCGGGTGATCCGATCCGCGCTCGACAGCGGCTGCGGCCTGCAGGACTTCGTCGGGTGACACGGTGGCGGCAGGTACGATCTCGACGACCTTGGGCTGGCCCATCGTAAGCGTGCCGGTCTTGTCGAAGACGAGCACGTTGAGCTTCGTCGCGTCCTCCAGCGCGCTGGCGTTCTTGAACAGGATGCCGTGCATGGCCCCGAGCCCGGTCCCGACCATCACGGCCATCGGGGTGGCGAGGCCAAGGGCGTCTGGGCAGGCGATGACGAAGACGGTGATCGTTAGCGTCAGGGCAAACAGCAGCGTTTGACCGAGGAACCAGAACCAGACGACAAAAGTCATGAGGCCGATGACGATTGCTGCCAGGACCAGCCACTGCGACGCGCGGTCGGCGAGAAGCTGGGCCGGCGCCTTGGAGTTCTGTGCCTCCTGGACGAGCTTGACGATCTGCGCGAGCGCGGTGTCCGCGCCCACCTTGGTCGCACGGTAGCGAAGCGTGCCGCTCTTGTTGATCGTGGCGCCGATGACGGTATCGCCGACCCTTTTCGTCACCGGCATGGACTCGCCGGTCAGCATGGACTCGTCGACCGCCGATTCGCCTTCGGTCACCGTGCCGTCCACGGGAATCTTGTTGCCGGGGCGGAGGACCACGACGTCGCCCAGCGCGACATCTGCGGTTGCGACCTCGACCTCCCTGCCCTCTTGGATCACCGTCGCCTTCGGCGGCGCAAGATCGAGAAGGGCTCTGATGGCCGCCGAGGCTCCGGCCCGCGCCCGCATCTCCAGCCAATGCCCGAGCAGGATGAAGACCAGGAGCACCGCAGCTGCTTCATAGAACTGCTGGCCTTGCCAAATGAAGGTGCTGCCGGTGCTGAAGAGATAACCCGTGCCGACGCTGAGCATGACCAGCACGGCCATGTTCAATACGCCGTTTCGAAGGGCTCGCCATGCCGCGACCGCGAAGGGCCAGACCGGATAGAGAATTGCAGCGCTGGCCAGCACGAACATCGTGACGTTCTCGCTGAGTCCGAAAGGCGGCCTGAGGAGAGGCTCGCCCAGCCCCATCGGCTCCATGGCAAAGAGAGGCAGCGAGAAGACAAGCGCGACCAGGAAACGGTTGCGCATGTCGCGGACCATGTCCTGCATGTCCATGCCTGCTGCGTGTCCCATCTCGTGCGCCGCCATGTCATGGGCGGGAGCGGCCGGGGCAGTGCCGGCGTGCCGCTGAGCGGCTGTCGCATGCGCATGTCGGCCGTGCTCGGCGTGCGAGGGCGCGTGCGCGTGGTCCGGTGGAACGGCCGTGCTGTCAGCTATGCAGACGTGCCGTGGTACTTTCTCGCCGCGGCAATGGAAACCGCACTCGTCGATGGCGCGTCGGATGGCGGCAGCATCGGTGCGGCCTTCATCGAAAGTGACCGTCGCCGTCTCGCCACCGGGATTCATGACAGCGTTGACGACCCCGGGGATGGACAGCAGCCGCTTCTCCACCGCCAAGTGGTCGAGCATCGAGATCAGGCCGCGGGTTTCAAACGTCACCTTGGTCATTGCCGATTCCTTCGCTTCCTTTGGCTCAACGCGATCAGTTGCCGCGCACCGCAAGCCAGGCCGAAAGCAGAAACAGCACGCCGGCGCTGACGAGGGCCGCTCCAGCAATCTGCACGGCGAGGCTTCTGCCGTCCTTTGCAAACCGGACCGGCGCGAGGCCGAGCCCGAAGAACACGACCAGCCCGATCACGCCCATGTATGACCAGGCGTGCCCGATCGAATCCTCGATCGCTTCGTCCAGGCCAGGAATGACGGCTTTTATGGCGTAGATCACCGCGGTCAGAAGCGATGCGACCACGATGGATGCACCGAACGAGTAGATTTGGCGGTCCATGGTTCTCTCCTATGAGGGCATCATCGTTTCCATGCCGACGTGGACAGAGCCGGCAAGCGTCGCGCCAGCGCCTTCCATGGCAAGGCCGAAGAGCACGATCAGCGCAGCGACCGTCAGGATCGGCGTTCGCGCGACGGTGTTCTGAAGGTCGAGGCGATAGGTCAGGACAGGCAGGTAGAGGGAAAGCAGAAGAATGAGGACGAACAAGTGCTCCTTGAATTCCATCGCGATATCGCCGACCGCCACCCATGATCCTTTTGCGGCCATCATCCGGTCGGCCCCGTAATAGTAGCTGTCCCAGAGCCCTCCCGATATCCACGTGAGGAGGAACAGCACCGCCACGACGATGCTCATGATCCGCATGCGTCGCAGCCGGTCTTTGTCCACACTCAGCGCCTCGACGAAAACCCAGACCGCCCCAAGGATACCGAGCACGCCGAGGGTCGGATGAATGAAAAGCAACGCCTCTCTCATTGGGTGACTCCCCTGTTCCGGGTTGCAGGCGGCAACCGTCGCAAATGTACACTCATCAGGGCTGTGCCCTTCGCCGTGGCCGCGCCTCTTCGGGCGTCATCATGTTCCGGCACACGCATGGCTACCCCCCTCATCCCGCCCGTGCCGGCACGACCAATGCCGCCGGCTTTGGTGTCTTTTCGGTACTCGAAACTGGCGTGAGCTTGCTTGCGATCGCGCGCAAATCATCCGCCGAGTAAGTCTCCTTGGCCAGAAGATCTCTCGCTGTCTGCTCGAGCAGTTTGCGATTGGAAGCGAGGATCGCGACGGCCTCACGGAAAGCATTGTCGATCAGGCCGCGCACGGCCTTGTCGATCGCCGCCGTCGTCTCTTCGCCATAGCGCCGCGGATGCCACTCGGCGCCGTCCGACCCGCCAAGGAGCGGGGCGGCCTGGGGCTCGTAGGAGACCTGCCCGAGCGTTTCGTCCATGCCATAGCGCAAGACCATGTTGCGGGCGATTTCCGTTGCCTTGCCGAGGTCGTCAGCTGCGCCCGTCGAAACCTCGTCGAAGGCGAGGCTCTCCGCCGCTCGCCCGCCCAGCAGCACCGTCATGCGGTTGAGAAGCTCCGCGCGGTCCATGAGGAAGCGGTCTTCGAGCGGCCGCTGCATGGTGTAACCGAGAGCCGCAATGCCGCGCGGGATGATGGAAACCTTCTGGACGGGATCGATCCCAGGCAACGTCATCGCCACCAGGGCGTGGCCCATCTCGTGATGCGCCACCACTTCCCGCTCGTGCGCATTGAGCAGGCGGTTGCGCTTTTCCAGCCCGGCTACGATGCGCTCGATTGCCTGGGTGAAATCATCGAGCGCGACGCTTTCCGCGCCTCGCCGCGTGGCGAGCAGCGCCGCTTCGTTGACGAGGTTGGCAAGATCCGCCCCGGTAAAGCCCGGAGTCAGCGCGGCGACGTCGTCGACCGGCACATTGGAGGCGAGCTTGACCTTTTGCATGTGCACCTGGAGGATTTCTGCACGGCCCTTCTTGTCCGGCCGGTCCACCAGCACCTGCCGGTCGAAGCGGCCGGCACGCAGCAGCGCCGGGTCGAGAATCTCGGGGCGGTTGGTCGCTGCAAGCAGAACGACGCCGGCGCTCGCGTCGAACCCGTCCATCTCCGTCAGGAGCTGGTTGAGCGTCTGTTCCTTTTCGTCATGCCCGCCTCCGCCCGGCAGGAAAGAACCGCGGGCGCGGCCGAGTGCGTCGAGTTCGTCGATGAATACGATCGCCGGAGCACTCCGGCGCGCCTGCTCGAAGAGATCGCGCACGCGCGCGGCGCCGACGCCGACGAACATCTCGACGAATTCGGAACCCGAGATCGAGAAGAAGGTCACGCCGGCTTCGCCGGCAACGGCACGGGCCAGGAGCGTCTTGCCGGTGCCGGGCGGTCCCACCAGGAGCACGCCCTTGGGGACGTGGGCTCCAAGCCTCCCGTACCTCGTCGGGTCCTTGAGGAAGGATACGACCTCCTTGAGTTCCTCCTTGGCCTCGTCGACGCCCGCCACGTCGGCGAACGTCGTCTTGATGTCCTTTTCGACAAAGACCTTGGCCCGGCTTTTGCCGATGGACATCAAGCCGCCTGCGCCGTGGCCGGTCATCGGCCGCACGAGGAACATCCAGAGGACGATGAAACCGACGGTCGGCAAGAGCCAGCCAAGCACCGTCTGAAAAAGGCCGGGACCAGGCTGTCCGGAGAAGGTCACGTTCTTCTTCGAAAGCGTCTCAGCCAGGTCCTGCGGAACGCGCTCGGTGATGAAGTGCTGGACCTGGCTCTGTCCGCCATCGGGAGTTTTGTAGGTGCCAGTGATCCGGTCGGGGCCTACGACGATGTCGGCGGCTTTGCCCTGGTCGACGAGCTGCTGGAACTCGCTGTAGGGGATCGCCTTCAGATGCGTCGGCTCAAACAGCATATCTCGGATCACGACGACCGCCATGAAGGCGAGAACGACGTACCAGAAATTGATCATGTGCTCGCGTTTGATTTCCATAGCCCCCTCCGATCAGTGCCGTCCCGCCGCGTCCTGTCTCGGACCGCTGGCAAGAGTGCTCAGGCGTGGAATGAAGGCCGGCACCTCGCGCATGTAGCGTTCGTATTCGGGGCCGAATTCGGCGAGCGTCTCCCGCTCCTCGATGCGCGCCAGGCGCACGTACATGAAAACCAGGATCGGGAACATTGCGAGCGTGAGCAACGTCGGCCACTGCAGAAGGAAGCCGAACATCACCAGGACGAAGCCGACATACTGGGGATGGCGGACATAGCCATAGATGCCCGTCGTGGCGAGGGCGCGACGGCTCTGCGCCTCATAAAGCACTTTCCACCCGGCCGAAATCAACACGAAGCCGCCGCCGATGAAGATGAAGCTGAGGATGTGGAACGGCCCGAAATGCGGGTTCGCCCGCCAGCCGAACAGTTCCTCGAGGAGATGTCCCGCATCGTGCGAGAACCAGTCCACGTTCGGGTAGCGGCTCTGTAGCCAACCTGAAAGGAGGTAGATCGTTAGCGGAAAGCCGTACATCTCGGTGAACAATGCCACCAGGAAGGCGCTGAAGGCACCAAACGATCTCCAGTCCCGTTTCGTCTGCGGCTTAAAGAAGCTGAAGGCGAAGATGATGAAGACCGCCGAGTTGATGATGACCAAGGACCAGAGGCCATAGGCGGGAACACTGTCGTGCATGGACGGACTCCCTTGCGGCGTCATTCGATGTTTCGGTGCTGGTGGGGTTGCGCGCGATCGCCATTGGACCCGCGGTCGCCATCGGACGAGTGTCCATGAGGGCCGCCGTGTCCACCGTGCCCGAACACATGGAGCAGCGGGCATGCAAGAAGCAGGAGCCACGGCAGGAAGCCGAGTGCATGGGCCCGATGCTCCGACACGAGAAAGAAGGCGGCGATCGCGAGAAAGGCGATGGTGAGCAGACCCGTCGTCGAAGTCCAAAAACCTCTCCGCCTCGGCTCACTTCCATTGTCGGGTCTGTGTTCCGACTCGGGTCGGCCGGGCAGGTGCTGCATGTGGTTGCTCATGAGTGGTTCCCTTCCGTCGCGCTTTGACTGCTACCGTGATGCGGGACGTGCTTGACGGGCTTGTGGCCTCCGCAGCACCCGCCAGGGTCCCGGTCGGAGACTGGAGCGTGGCTGGTCTCGCCGCAGCAGCCGCCTCCGGCGCCGCTATCCTGCGACTTCTGGTCGTGTCCGCACGTGCAGCCGCTATTCTGCGCCCCGCTTCCATTGAGGTTGGTGGTGTCCATGTTTGCTCCATCGATCCTGGCGCTCCATGCCGGAGCGGCGCTATTGCGCACGTCAGCCTGAGGACCGCCTCTCATGTGTTAGAGACAGTCGTTGCCTTGTATGGGGTTCGCAATTCCGGCGTGTAAGCACCGGCAACCGCGACATTGGTCGTTGAGAAACGGCCGCTCGCGGTCAGGCGATAGGCGGCCGGAACGCGTCTGAGGACAGGGAGATGGAGCCGGAAGACGCAGGCGCGGTGAAAGGACGGAAGACGCCCGGCGGAATGGACAGTGTCGTTGGCGTCACTAGTCCCATCGACACATGGCAGGCGGTGCTGCAGCCGCCTGGCTGACAGCAGGGATGGGCTGTCTGGCCATGGCTATTGCACGCGCCGTCGGCTGACGCGTCCTGAGCCACGAGCGATGCAACGTCCACCGAACAGGCAGCTTTAGCGACATCGGTCGTTGCGATTGCGGTCGTTACGATTGATCCGTCGGCTCGAGCATGGAAGGCCGAAGCCAGAAGCCCAATTGCAAAAAGCGCGGCAAGCAGGAACGCACGAACCATCTGGGCTGGCTCCGGCCCAGTGGCGATAGCGCGTGTGGTTGAGGTTCTAGCCATGACGGTCCGCTTATTTGCTTGTGACCTTGCCATCCAACCTGAGGTTCTACTTTGATTTCGATCAAGAACGATCTCGTCTTCAGCGGCACTCAGGAAACTTGACCTTACCCCAGCCAGCCGCCAGTGAACCCGGCACGGCGCAATCCGGCGGCGATGTAAGGGCAACCGCGCATCAAGCGCCAAACCTGGTCGCTCAAGTAGTTCTCGATCATCAGCACGATGGGGCCTTGGTTGATGCCGAAGTGCCAGGGCGACACCCACCACCCGTACGAATTGCCGGGCTCTCCCGGATGCGTGGGGTTGAAGGCGGCCTTGAAGCCGTATCTGTTGAACTCCTTCAGCTTCGCCTGATGGATGCAGAAGTCGAGCGCCTCCAGGACGATCTCCGGAGCGAACGGCAATGAAGCGGCGACCGCCCAGGGCGCGAGCGTGCCGTCATCCGGTCCATAGGGCACGCCGCGCCCGACATAGTCGTAGAATTCCCGCTGGATGCCGTTCAGCTTGAGAGTGGCCGGCCCCGGTCCCTCGCTTGCCGTGATGCCCCAGCAACGTTCCCCGTAACTGCCGAACTTGCGCGGGTTCATGATGGCGTAGCATTGCTGGAGGTAGGTCGCCCGCCGGCTGTTCTCGAAATAGTCGATGCCCTTTTCCCGCATGAAGGCATCCTGAATCCCGCGAAAGTCGATCCAGACATGTGACAGCTGATGCGTGAACAGCGGACCGGCGTAGAGGTACTCGTAGCCGTAACAGCTCTCCCATCGATAAGTCGACGTCCAGGCGGCGTAGCTGCTTTCAGGAAGGGGAAAGGTCGGCGAGCCGAGCGCCAGAACGTAGAGCAGAAGGGCCTCGTCGTAGCCCTCCCAGCGGTATTTGATGAATCCATTTTCAGGGGTCCAGCCGTGCGTCACCGTCGCACCCTGATTTTGCGCCCATTGCCAGTCGGCACGGCGATAAAGCGCATCGGCAAGCGTGCGGATTTCCTGCTCGTCGGCGGTCTCTTGGCCGAAGTAGGCAGCCGCCGTCAAAGCGCCCGCCAACAGTAGCGCGCTATCAATCGTCGACAGTTCACATTGCCAGGCTCGCCGTCCCGTCTGCATGTCGAGGAAATGATAATAAAAGCCTCGGTGCCCGGTGGCGTCCGGCTCCGGCCCCTGGGGACTCGTCCAGAAGAAGCGCAGCGTGGCCAGCGTTCGTGCCACGGCAGCTTGACGCGTCATGAACCCGCGCTCGACAGCGACGGGATAGCAGGCAAGAGCGAGTCCCGTCGCGGCGATGCTGGCCGGCCAATCGGCGGCGGTCTTGTCGCGGATGAGGCCATTGGCCGGGTTCACCTCGTTGAGAAAATAGTCGAAGGTTTCGCGCTGCAGGTGGTGGAGGTCGTCGGACCCAGCGCTCCGTCCCGTTTCCATGATGTCAACCGCGAGCATCGGGGATTTGAATTTCCGGCAAAACACTTGTTCGAGCGATCTCGATAAGCGCCTTGCGGTCGACAATGCCGTGACTGTAGGCGTCCAGCGCGCGGCGCGCGATTCTTTGGGCCTGCCTGTCGTCCTGACCAGCGCTAGACACCTCCACGCTCTCCCGGACCACACGTCTCAGGAAGGCGATCTCCTCGGGCAGGTATACCCCTAGTTTGGAGACGGAAGCGAACTTCTCCAAGATTGGTTCCTCGCTCTGGTCTTCAGAGCCTTCCTTCAAGGCTCTGTTGTCAAACAAAGCGGCCCCGGCGGCGTCCGCCAGGGCCGCTCTCGGCTCACATCATGCCCATCGGAGCCGGCATGAGCAGCTTGTCCGCCTGTGTTTTCTGCGCGTCATCCAGCGACGCGTAGAAGGGCTTCAGCGCTGCCTTGAGACGCTGGAGTCCTTCCAGCCTCGTCGACAGCGTTTTCTCCTGAAGCTCTATCCTCTCGATCGGCGTTCCCGCGTTTGATTCGCCTGACATCATGCCGGTTGGCATTCCGCCCATCATGTCCTTCGCCGTGCTGGCGTTCGCGCGGAGGGCGTCTGCGACGGCATTCCAAAGACGCAGCTGTCCCTCGTTCAGCTTGAGCTCGGTCTTGAGGAAGGCGATGCGTCCCTCGACGTGCTCCGGCGACATCATCTGCCCCATGGGGCTGTCGCCGCCCGACATCATATCCATCATCATCTTCATCATGCCGTTCGACATCATGTCGTTGGACGTCGAGCCACCCATCATCGTCGGCATCGCCGAGCCGGCGCCCTCGGGTTTCTCCGTCGCAGCGGCGGGCGGCGAGCCCGCGCCGCCGCCGGTTGCATGATGGGCTTCGTTAGCGAGAACGGGCGCCGAGAACACGAGCATCGTCCCGATCGCCAGGGTACTAAAGAGGGTTTTCATGACTATGTCTCCTTGTTGGTATTGCGGCTTCATCGACGCTTCGTTCAGCCTGCATCGCCCGAGGCGGGGCTGGCGGACTGGAACGTGACGCCGTTCGGCCCCTTGCCGACTGCATAGGACTTCACGACCGACTGGTCCTTGACCGAGATCAGAGACACGGTGCCGTCGACGATGTTGGTCACGAAGACGAAGGCGCCGTCGTTGCTGACGGCAACGCCATGCGCACCGGCGCCGGTCCGGATCGTATTGACGACCTTGCCGTTGGCGACGTCGATGACGGAGACCGTGTCGTTCGGCTTGGCCTCGGTGCCTTGGTTGGCGACAAAGACGAAGCGCCCGTCTGGCGTGGCGTGCACCTGGATGGGCGACCGCCCGACCTCTATGCGTGCGATCACCTTGCGGGTGGCCGTATCGACCACCGCCACCTTGTTCTCGTCCCGCAGCGAAACATAGACGCGGCTGCCGTCCGGCGTGAAGCCGACCTGCACGGGAGCCTTGCCGACTTTGATCCGCGCAGCTTCCTGGAGCTTGGCCGCGTCTATGACGGATACGGTGCCGTCCTTGACATTGGCGACGTAGATGAGCTTTCCGTCGGGGCTCATCCTCAGTCCGTGCGGGTAGTCGCCGGTTGGGATCGTCGCGATGGCTGCGCCGTTCTCGAGATCGATCACGGAAACGATATTGTGTTCGGAGTCTGTCACGAAGGCTCGTTTGGCATCGGGGCCAGCGATGACATGCGCCGGATGTGCGCCGGCGGGAACGGAGGCAAGCGGCCCTGCAGCGAGATTGGCTGTGTCGAAGACGATGAGCTTCCCCCCGGCATCCATGTCCATATTGCCCATGCCGCCCATCTTGCTGTGGTCAGCGCTCTGGTCGTTCCCGCCTCCGCCGTGATCGTCGGCGGAGCGCGGGACCCCTACCGCAAGCAGTTTCCCGGTGCCCGGGACGAACTGGACGTTGTGCGGCGTGATGGCGACCGGAAAGGTATCGACCTTCCCGGTCGAGAGGTCGACACGGCTGATGGAGCCGCCCTGTTCGTCGGCAGTGTAGACGAAGCCTGACGCGGGTTCTGCTCCCGCAGGCCTGATGAACATGGCGGCCGCGGCGACGGCAGCGGCTGCCATCAGGGCCAGCAGCGTCATGCGCCGGCTGACGCCCGCGCGGTTTTCGACAGCCAGGGCGGCGGCATTGTTTCTGCGATTGTTTCTCATGGTCTTGTCCTCGAAATCGGTCACGCGGTGTAGTCGACGACGGTCATCATGCCGTTCGCCATGTGATAGAGGTGGTGGCAGTGGAAGGCCCATGTGCCGGGATTGCTGGCATCGAAGGCGATCGTCACCGCGCGCGTTGGCGGCACCCAGACGGTATCGCGGACGGCTCCCACGAAGCGGCGGCCATCGATGGCGACCACCTGGAAATGATGGCCGTGCAGATGCATCGGATGGCCCATCATGCTGGTATTGCGCATCGTAAGCTCGACGCGCTCGCCCTTCCTCACTGAGATCGGCTGGCGGTTGCCCCACGTCTTGCCGTTAAGGGTCCAGGAATAGCCTTGCATCACACCGCCGAGCTCGACCGGGTCGTTCACATCGGCCGCCCGCTCCGCCAGGGGTATGGCAGCTGCAAGCCTGGCCTCGAACGAAAGGTCGATTGCGGGCCTGGCCTGATCGCCAGTGGTCGCCATGCGCTTTACGTTGCCGCCCTTCGTCGCCAGCACGAAGCCGGTGCGCTGGATGCCGGCTTCGCGCTGGGCCATGATCGGCCACGCTCCCCTCTTGCCGGGAATGCTAAGTCTGATGTCGATGCGCTGTCCCATGGCGAGCGGAAAACGGCGGCCGCGGCGGGGAACAATCGGATTGCCGTCGACGGCGATCGCCTCGCCTTCAAGCGCCCCAGTATCGATCCAGAACGCAGTGGCGGTCGCGCCGTTGATAAGGCGCAGTCTTACCGTGCCGTTTTGTTCGACGGTGAAGACCTGCGGATCGTTCAGCGTGCGGTCGTTTGCCAGATAGGCGTCGTACTCGATGTCGTTAACGTCCATCGGCATGGCCACGCCCTGCCCGCCCGACATGTCCATGCCTGACATGCCCGACATCGACTGGACAGCCGTGCCGCCGTTTCCCGACGCAGGCGACGGTCCGGTCAATCCGGCCAGCAGCTCCTCGGGTGCCTTGAAGCTGAAGTCGTGAAAGAGCACCACGACAGGCTGCTCGTCCACGCCTTCTTCCGTCGGATCGGTGATGATCAGCGGTGCGGCAAGCAGCTGCTGCTCCTGCAGCGTATGCGCATGCATCCAGTGCGTGCCTGGCGTGGCGACCGGGAAGCCGTAGTCATAGGATTGGCCCGGCTTAAGCAGCGGCTGGGGCAGGTCCGGCACGCCGTCTTGCCCGAACGGCGGCGTCAAGCCGTGCCAATGGATCAAGGTTGGCGCGTCCAGGGCGTTCTCGAGACGCACCTGGAAGCCATCGGCTGCCGACATGGTGAGCCCAGGAGTGCCGTCGGGCTGGACGAGACCGAAGACCTTGGCGGCGCGGCCGGCAACATCGATGACGCGGGTGCAGGCCCGGATGAGCGTGGGTGCGGCCGCTTGCACGGCGCGAGGGGTGGTCAGCGGCAGGAGGACGCTCGCAGCGCCGATAGCCGCCGTGGACGCCAGGAACTGGCGACGGGATAAAGATTGCATTGTAAAGCTCTCAATGTTCGTGACTGGAGGCTTAAATAGCCTATGAGGGAGCGCACGAACGCGAGGGCTCGTGCGCTCAGGCGGTCACGACGAGCTTGGGAGGACGCAGCCGGATAGGCACGTCGCTTGGTGAGGAGATGAACGCCGGCGCAGTCGCGGCCGGCTCGCTTCCTGACACGGCCATGAGAACCTGGCCTTCCACGGGAACGCAGAAGGAGCAACTTGAGGCCGAAACGCACGAGTCGCCGTGATGGCCCACTTGGCTTGATTGGTCGCATGGTGCGCGATGATGCTGGTGTGCGGCCGTGAACGCTTGCTCATGCTTAACCAGAGAATGCGCGCCGCCCCCCACAGCCGCATCGGAATGGCCGCCGTAAAGGATCGTGGATACGGCCATCAGCACCCCGAGCAGCACGGCAAGCCACCGGGTTCCGCCGCGCTTTGGCGAATGTTCCGGCAAGCGGCCAAGCCGCGATCGGACCGCTTTCAGGCCCACAAGTTCATCCTTTTTCACAACGTGCCAAGCCAGTTCATACCTGAGCGGTCCAGTCCTGGGTTTGCGCTAGATCAAACTTGCGAACTCAATGCTGCGCGTCGTCCGACGCTGCTTTGCAATTTTGCAATTTCCCGGCAGAGCGCTCTGGGCTGACGCCAGAATTCCCGGCATTAGGTAGCAAAGATGTCTTTGCTACCTAATGCCGAGAATTCCAACGCCAGCAGCGACCACCGCCCTCGCGGGGAAGCTGGCCTTTCCAGCCGTCCACGCGCTCAGCCTCGCCGCCATCATCCTCAGAGAGAGGATCTTCGCTTGGAGACGTTCACGCTGAACCTCGTGCGCTCGATGGCCGGTTCATCGCGCGGCCGAACCAGGCTGTCGTCCGGTGACGCCGCTAGACGCCGTCGCCTCGCAGGGGAATGCAAACCTATGCGGTGGTATGTGGGTCAGCCGAATCCTATCGTTTCCCAACGCGCTGCCAGGTTGCGGTTCACGTGAGCTGCCGTGCGATGGCCTGGATTGGCTTCATGCCATGTCCGAAGCGCGCAATCGCATCGCGGTTCGACTTCAATTCACCATAGGATAGATACCGGACCCTGAGATCGGCAATGCGGCTAAATGCGGGCCGAGCGAGTTGAGCACGGACCTCTTCCTCGCGCCCATCGGGAGCAACCAGGAAAAGCCCCTCCAGAGCGTGGGCGTCGTCGCCAAGCGCAAGGTCGAGCATGCGCACGATGCCCGAGTAGATCGAAGTCGTGTGCTCCACTTCGTAAGCGGCAACGATTCGTCCCGAGGATTTGTCGAGCCAAAGCACGTCGATGAGACGGATTGCTTCGAGCCCCGGGGTGGTCGGCGAGGCCGGAAGGCACTCGAGGCAACGGTCGCCGAGCTTTCCCGATCCGAAGGGGCGGCTTCGGTCATTCGCGGCTACCCAGACGTCGTATCCCACTGCCAAGCCGAGATCCCTCAACCAGCCTTGAACCTCAGTGTGGGTATGATCGCCGTCACGCGCGTCCGCGATCGCCTTGTTGGCCTTGGCCGCTTGCTCGCGGACTTGAGCGAGATCAGCTTCCCAAGCCTTCATGGCTTCGCCATCCATGTCCCGGGGAGGCGCAGGATAGCGCCCGCTGCCAACGTCGAACAGCAGGCCGCCGATCGCCCCGAGATCGTTGCTGAGGAGCGTCCTGAAGCTGGCATTCAGAGAAAGAATGCCCTGCCGCATGGCGAGGAACTCGTCCCAGCGGCCAAGCTTCACTCTGGCACCGGTGAGCGCGTTATATCCGTTTACGATTGCGGTGTTGAATGGCGGAACAAGCGTCGGATGCAGGAAATAAAGAAGGTTGGCTACCGCGGGACCCAGCCCCTTTATCGTCATGCGATCGATCTCGTGGATGGCGGCGATTACCTGCTGCTCAGTGTTGCAGCAAACGCATGTATCCAGAAGCCGACCGAAGGCCTTTTGGTTGTCGGGGTTCTCGTATATGTCGGGGATGCGGAGCTTGGGCTTCCACAGGAAGGCATGATCAGCGCCTTTGAATATCTGACGCTGCTCGGCGATTGAATGCACTACCGTCTCGAGCGAGGATCCCCGGTAGGCAGTGCCGAAGGTACCTGCCGCGATCTCGGCGATGATCTGCTGGATGCCGCGCCGGATCGATCTGAAGTTCTTGAGCCGCTCTTCCCAGAGAAACCATGAGCGATAGGTTCCGTTGGCGTCTCCCCGCCAGCGGTCAAGCAACTGTACCATTGCGTCCGACAATTCTTCCCCCTACCCCAAGGCCTATGCATCACTCCCAGGACCTTCTCGGTGTATGCGCTCTAGCAGGGAGCCGTTGTCAAGCTTCTGATCCGGCATCAATTCAAGTTTTGGATTCGGCGATCACCCCGATTCGAAGAAGAACGCTCTCCAGTTGTTTCTGACCTTCGCGAGGTCCGGCCGTGCGGTGAGTAGAGTTTCTAATCGCCTCTCGCGAACGGAGACAGCGATCATCGGAATCGATCACTGCGCAATATCAGTTGGCTCGCCACGCCACGCGCAGGCAACTCGCCCTTGAACACAATCACCCAGAACCATTCCAGGAACACCCTAAGACATATCGCTGCCGCTGCGAGGACCAGACAAGGGGTTGGCTGCTGGCCGATCGACTCTGCAACGGGCATGGGCGCTCAAGAATATGACGACGCGGCGCCTTCGTTCATCAAACGTCTGAAGAACTCATCCATCTGTTGCGGCGGCAGCGTTGCACCGCTCTCGAGCCACCAGGTCAGCACGGCCATGTATGCACCAACGACATGCCGCACAATGAACTCGCGCGGGACGCCCGTTGGGTCCTTGCCTCCAGCCGCCGCGAGTTCGCTCCGAACGAAGTCGCAGAGCGTTTGCCGAATGGTATCCAGGGCAATGGCGCCCCCTTTGCTTCCCACCAGCGCTTGGTAGAGGTGCATGTGGTCACGTGCATGCTCGAACATCGGCAGACTGAATCCGAACGGCCGGATGCCGGTGGGCATTGACGTCAATGAGCTCCGATGCCGTTCGAGAAGTTCCAGCCGCAGATGCTCGAGACCACTCCGTTTGAGATCATCCTTGCTCGTGAAGTGGGCATAGAAGGTGGAGCGGCCGATATTGGCGCGTTCGCAAATGTCTTCGACCAGGATCGCCTCGTAACCCTTTTCCAGGATCAGGGAGAGCAATGCCTGATGCAGCATCCCTCGGGTGCGCGCCACACGGCGATCGATCGGCCGCTTCGCCAATCCGCTTCTTTCATGGTCGGGATGTTGCTTTTGTCCGATTTGGGACATGACCGGCTGCCCTGTCCGCGAAAAAGATTTTGAACTTCACGTCCTTTATCATACACCGTGTGCGGTTTCGCAAGAGCGATGCCCAGGCCGCTTCCGCACAGCCGGGTAATCGCATGAAAGCCACCAGGGAAACCGTCATGCACACGGCCGAAGCCCGCGCCAGCACCGACCACGCCAAGCACTACCTTGCCCAACTGTGCCGCCACGCCGGCAAGATGGGCCAGCACGCGAGCCTGGGTCACTCTCTCCGATCGCACCATGCCGGGGAGGCACCCCCGCCGGTGCTGCATGTCGACTGGTCCGAGACAACAGGAACAATCCAATTCGAGGAGGGCAAGTGCATTCTCCACGCCAGCGATAACGCCTTGCTGGTGCGCATCGAGGCCGCCACTGAGAGCGCCTTGCATCGGCTTCAAGACGGTATTGTCCGCCGGCTGGAAACTTTTGGTCATCGCGAGCACGTCACCGTCCAATGGCAAGCGTCGATCTTCCAGCCGACCGGGGGGCAAGCGGAAATCGCCGGCGACATTCGCGCATCAGGTCGGCCCATGACGCTCCGATGGCGGTCGCGGCTTGCCAGGAACCTGGCCCTGGCTGCGGTCTTGGCCGTCGCCATCGCGGCTCACCTCGGCCTGCTAGGGGCAACAATCGCCACCGCTCCATGGAGCAGATGGGGTGCCACCGCCATCCTCGCACTCATCGTGCTCAAGTTCATCGTCACCGTGGGCGTCCATTTGGCCGGCGGCACATTTGCATTCCGCCGCGGCAAAGCCCTCTTCACCGAACGGAGACAGCGGCATTCCGCACGCTAATGCCGAGCCCTGGCACAAGACGATCTGCCATCGATTCCGCTCGAAGCTGCGGGCGACATGCCCATGGAGGCCGACGGGCTTGTAGCGCTAGGCTAGTGATTTACGGCTTGGCGCGTCCGGCATACATATAAGTCATCGGCTTGGGCCCCTTCGCGTAGCCTACGTCCATTTGCGAGATGCTGAAACCCGCGCCCTCGATCAGCTTGCGGATGGGGCGATTGAGATGGCAGCCGCCGCCGATCCGCTTCCACACGGGCGTCAGCCGGTCCTGCCATTTGCGCACGTTCGGCTCGGGCGACAAGCCATGCTCGACGAACAGCAGCTGCCCCCCGGGCCTGAGCACCCGGCGCATTTCCGCCAGCGCTTTGCTGGCCGCGGGTATGGAGCAGAGCGTCCACGTTGTGACCACGGTGTCGATGCTGGCGGCGTCCAGTGGAATCGCCTCCGCCGAGCCCTCGACAAGGCTCACGGGCATCGACGAACCCGATGCCGCGCGCTGGGCCATCGCGATCAGCCGGGACGACGGATCGAGGCCGAGAATCTCGCTGGTCCTGGGAGAGTAGAAAGGCAGGTTGAGGCCGGACCCAATGCCGATCTCGAGCACCCTGCCCTCAGCCGCCGAGAGTGCACGCTCGCGGTAGGGCAAGAGGTCCCGGTTGCGCATGGCCAAGTTGATGACGTGCGGCAAGATGTAGTTTTGATAGAAGCCCATGCCCGGGTCCTCCTCTCGCCAACGACGAGCGACGTCAGCTTCTCAGATACTTGACCAGCGCGGCGATCGCCAGGATCAGCGCGACAAGGGCCAGGATCCAAATCAAGGCCATGCCGCCCATCATCCAGGACATGCCGGCTCCGGCCATCATGTCAGTGAGCTTGCTCATCCGCCTGGCTCCAGACGAAGTAATGCAAAGCAGATCGGTTCCGGCGGCGGAAAGTCAACGAGAGGCGAATTTGGACGGCTGGCTTGAAGCAGCAGCCGAGCGCCGCGACGCAACCGCGCAAGTTGCAGGCCCGGCTTGTTTTCGGACGGGTTCGGCGCGATGCTAGCCTTGCCATGAAAAGCTTGTCGGTCCGACAGATGCTGGTTCTGCTGCTCGCTGTCCTTGTGACAGCGGGGCTTGGCTCGCCCGTCGTTCAGGCGAGCGGCATGGCGACGAAGATGGCGATGGCGTCGGACATGGGCGCTTCCGGACACGGCGACTGCGGCGCTTGCCCCACCGGCGGCAAGAATGGCTCGAAGGCCATGACCTGTCCGCTGGCCTGCACGGCGCCTCTGGTTGCAATCCCGTCGCACGGCTCATCGGCTCCGTCGCCGCAAATGACGCTGGCGGTTTTCATCGTGCGGCATGAGCTGCTGCACGGCCTGACATCGCCGCCTGATCCTTTCCCGCCTCGAACCACTGACATCGGTTGACGCTCCGGCGGCCGCCTTCGGCCAGCCGGACAGTCGGACGCGTCTACGCGCCGTCGGCGCACGCCAGGCTGCCGCCTGCCGGGCAGGACGCGTTCCGTCATCCATGATGGTCGGAAGGGTCGAGAATGAACATGAAATGGAATTATCCGCTGTCGCGCCGGAGCTTTCTCCTGGCGGGCACGGGCGCGGCGATCGCCGCATCGATGCGGCCTTGGCCGACGCGAGCCGAGGGGCAAAACGAAGTCCGCCTGACGGCCGCGCCGGCACAGGCGCTCTTGATCGCGCCGGACAGGCCCGAGACCGCCGTCTGGGCATACAACGGCACCGTGCCCGGCCCGGTGTTACGCTTGCGGCAGGGCGAGCCGTCGCGCCTCCTTGTAGAGAACAGACTCGACGAGGAGACGACCGTTCACTGGCACGGCATCCGCCTGCCGAACGGCATGGACGGCGTTCCAGGCCTGACCCAGCCGCCAATCAGGCCCGGCGAGACCTTCGCGTATGAATTCGCGCCGCCTGACGCAGGCACCTTCTGGTACCACCCGCACGCCGACGGCCTCGTGCAGCTCGGTCGGGGCCTCGCCGGACCGTTGATTGTCGAGGAGCGCGAGCCGGTCGCGGTCGACCGCGACGTGCTCTGGTTCCTCTCGGACTGGCGGCTTACCCGCGACGGCAAAATCGCCGGCGGCTTCGGCAACATGATGGACGCCGGGATGTCCGGCCGGGTGGGCAACATGGTCACGCTAAACGGCCGCGTATCCGATGCGGAACCCGTCAGGGCCGGCGAGCGGATCCGGCTGCGCCTGGTCAACGGCGCACTTGCCCGCATGATGGCGCTCGGCTTCGAAGGGCATCGGCCGGTGATCATCGCGATCGACGGGCAGCCCTGCGAGCCGCAAGAGGCTGTCGGCGGGCGGCTGCTGCTGGGTCCCGCCATGCGCATCGACGTCGTGCTCGACATGCAGGGCGAGCCGGGACGGCGGTATGCGGTGACCGACGATTTCTACGACGGCCTTGCCTACACGCTGACGCAGCTGCGCTACTCCCAGGAGCCGCCGCTGCGCGCCCATCCTGCCGACGCGCCGATCGCGCTGCCGCCCAATCCGCTGCCGGAACCCGACCTCACGTCGGCCGAACGCCACGAGCTGACGCTGCAGGGCGGGATGATGGGCGGCGGCATGATGAAGGGCATGGGGGGCATGGACGGAATGGCGATGCCCGGCATGAACGGCGGCGCCGTCTGGGCGATCAACGGCATGTCGATGACGGGTGACGGAGACGCCCATATGGAACCCGCCCTCACCTTCAAGCGGGGACAGAGCGTCGTGCTCACGCTCAGCAACCAGACGGCCTGGTGGCACCCGATGCACGTCCACGGCCACAGCTTCCGGGTGCTCTCCCGCAACGGCGAGAGCGTGCCGCACCGACAGTGGCAGGACACGGTTCTCATGCAGCCCAAGGACACGGTCGAGGTGGCGTTCGTCGCCGACAATCCCGGCGACTGGATGCTGCATTGCCACGTCGCCGACCACCAGATGAGCGGCCTCATGACCGTCTTCCGCGTGGCCTGACCCCTTCGCTTAGCAACCTCAAAAGGAGAAACTGACCATGAAACTCGCGTATGCCCTCACCGCCATCGGCCTCGCGGTCGCGATGCCGCTGCCGGCGCTCGCCGCGACGATCGACGCGGTGATGTACAAGAACCCGCAATGCAGCTGCTGCGAGGCCTATGCCGCCTATCTCGAACAGAACGGCTTCAAGGTCGACATCAAGCCGGTCAACAACCTCTCGCAGATCAGCAGCGACGCCGGCGTCCCCGCCGACCTCGAAGGCTGCCACACGATGATGGTCGACGGCTACGTCGTCGACGGCCTGGTGCCCGTCGAGATCGTCAAGAAGCTCCTGACCGAACGGCCTGCCATCGCGGGCATCATGCTGGCCGGCATGCCGACTGGCGCGCCCGGCATGGGTGGCGAGAAGAGCGAGACGTGGACCGTCTACGCCTTCACCAAGGACGGCAAGGCGCCGACCGTCTATGCCACGGAGTGAGGCTGCCATGACACGAGGCAAGTTAGCCATGGCCCTGGCGCTGCTGCTGGTCGCGTGGCCAGCGGCGGCGGCCGGGCCGCCACCGGACTTTACCGTTCCGGAAGCGCCCGTCGCCGTGCCCGGCTTCAGCTTCACCGACGAGGACGGCAAGCAGAAAGCGCTCGCGGATTATTCCGGCAAGCTGGTGCTGCTCAATCTCTGGGCGACATGGTGCGCACCATGCCGCAAGGAAATGCCGACGCTCGACCGCCTCGAGGCCAAGCTCGGCGGGCCGGACTTCGAGGTCGTCGCGCTGTCGATGGATCGCGGCGGTCCTGACGTCGTCAGGAAGTTCTTCGCCGAGACCGGCGTCACACACCTCGCCCTCAACATCGACAGTTCGGGCAAGGCGATGTTCACGCTCGGCGCCCTCGGCCTTCCGATGACCTTGCTGATCGACGGCGGCGGCAAGGAGATCGGCCGCCTGATCGGCCCGGCCGAATGGGACTCTCCCGAGATGACCGAATTCATCAGCGGCCGTATCGCGGCCAACCGCGAAAGGAAATGACCATGCTTTCGCGAACCGAGGCGCGTGAGGCCTCCTGGAATGTATGGGGGCCGTTGCTGCGCTGGCTTGTCGCGCTGGCGGTGCTGGCCGTGGGCTTCGCCCACGGCGCGCGGGCGCATTCGCTGGACGAGGTCAACGACCTGCTGAAGGGCGACGAGAAGTATTTCCAGCCGATCGACAAGCCGGCCCCCGATTTCACGCTGCGCGCCGCCGACGGAACCGTCGTGCGGCTCGCCGATCTGCGCGGCAAGGTGGTGGTGTTGCACTTCATCTACACCTCCTGTCCGGACGTATGCCCCTTGCATGCGGAGAAGATCGCCGAGGTCCAGAAGATGGTGAACGCCACGCCGATGAAGGGCCAGGTCGTCTTCGTGACCGTCACCACCGATCCCAAGCGGGACACGCCCGAGGTGCTGCGCGCCTATGGGCCGGCGCATGGGCTCGACCCGGCCAACTGGCTGTTCCTGACCACGACGCAGGACCAGCCCGAGGATGCGACCCGCAAGCTGGCCGAAGCCTTCGGCCACAAGTTCACGCTGACCGATGACGGCTACCAGATGCACGGCATCGTGACGCATGTGATCGACAAGGAGGGCCATTGGCGCGCGAATTTCCATGGACTGAATTTCGCTCCGGTCAATCTGGTCACCATGGTCAACGCGCTCACCAACAACCTCGAACGCCCGCACGCCGAGCCGGAAGAAGGCTGGCTGACAAGATTGCGAAACCTGCTGTGAGGCAGGGACCGCAGACACGACCCGAAGACAAGGAAAGGGGAAAACGCATGTTCACCAAGGCAACACAGGCAATCCGCTGTCGAAGCGGGATCGTCCGCATGCTGCTCATCGCTGGCCTGGCAGGATGGTTCCTGCTCAATCCCGGCGCCCGGCAGCCGGCGATCGCTGCCGGCGAAACGTCACAGGACCAGCTCGACCAGCGGATACACGACTACATCCTGGCGCATCCCGAGGTGCTCATGGAGGCGTTGCAGAAGCTGGAGGAGCGCCAGCGCGAGGCGGGCGCGGCTGCGGTCAGGGCCGCGCTGTCCAAGCATGCCGACGACCTGTTCCGCGACAGGGATACCCCTGTCGGCGGCAATCCGCAGGGCGACGTCACCATGGTCGAATTCTTCGACTACAACTGCCCCTATTGTCGGCAGGTGGCCCCGATCGTCGACCAGGCCATGGCTGACGATCCGAAGCTCAGGATCGCCTACAAGGAATTTCCAATCCTAGGCCCGGATTCGGTGTTCGCGGCCAAGGCGGCGCTCGCCGCCGGGAGGCAGGGCAAGTACCTGGAACTCCACAAGGCGCTCTATGGATCGAGGACAAGGGTGACCGAGGCGGCGGTGCTCAAGATCGCCGCCGAGACAGGCATCGACGTCCCCCGCATGCAGAGCGACATGCAACGGCCGGAAATCCAGGCGCTGATCGACCGCAATGTCGAGCTGGCCCAGGCGCTGGGGATCACAGGCACACCGGGCTTCGTCGTCGGCGACCAGATCTACCCGGGGGCGACCGACCTTGCGACGATGAAGAAACTGATCGAACAGGCGAGGAGCGGCAAATGAGTACGACTCTTAATCGACGGACGGTGGTTCTCGGCGTTATCGGCGCCGCCACCGCACAGGGATTCGCCAACCGAGTGCAGGCCGAGGACGCCCCTGGCCTGGCCGGCCGCTTTCAGGATCTGAGCCGTAACGGCAACGCCACCTGCTCCGCAAAGTTCACGGAATCGATCGCGACCATGCCGCCGATGTCGCGGATCAAGGGCTCCTGCTGCAGCCCGATGGAGATGAAACGCTACGGCGAGCAAGTGAAGGGCCTGGTGAAGTACCGCGCCATAATGATGATCCCGCCGGACCCTTACGACATTCCAGCCGCCACCGCGCAGCAGATGATGCCCTACTATGACCGGCAACTTACCGCCGACGAACGGCGCCGTTACGACTTTGCGATGGCCAACTCCGACGAGAAAGGACCGTGCTGCTGCCAATGCTGGCGCTGGAAGATGTATGGCGGTCTGGCGAAATACCTGATCCGCGAGCACGGCTTCACCGGCGAGCAGATCGTGGATGTCTGGAACCTGTCCAACGGCTGCGGCGGCGGCGCTTGAATCGAATTCAAGCGAGGCGGCAAGCGGATGCTATCAATGGCGTTCGATCACGCCCTTGAGCATCGTACACGTACCTGCCCGGCAGGGCCGGGCAGGTACGTGTTGTCGATGGCTGCCATCGACGCCACAGGATCCACCGCCGCAACCTCAACCTTGCCGCGTCATGGTCCAAGGGAAAGGTCGCGAGCTGCTTGATCGGGTACGATTCCGGACCGGGCGGCACGATTGCAACGTGACGCGCGGACGGGCCCGAACGATAGCTTTGATCCCGGCCTCGGGGAGGCGGATGATGGAGGGAACGACAGTCCACTACCGCACCACCGAGCTGCTATTCCGGGGGCCTGGACCGAGTTTGCTCCATGTAAACGAGCTCAGGGCTCTGGAAAGAGTTCGGCGGTCTTCCCCGTCGACCAGTAGGTCAGCAGCCCGAGCCATTCGTGCGCGGCGAGGTCAGCGGCTGAGAGGCCGGCCGCGACGGATCCCGTCGGCCGCCAGAGGCCGGCCGTGCCCCGTGTCCGATAGTCCACCGGGTAGGCGGCGACAGGAAACCCAACGGCACGGAAACAAGCCATGGCTCGAGGCATATGGCTCGCCGACGTCACCAACAGCCAGAGTTCCCCAGGCTTCGGCTGGACGGCCGCCTTGCTCTCGATCGCGTTCTCGCAGGTCGTGCGCGATCGTTCTTCCATTTCGATGCGCTGGGCCGGCACGCCGAGCATCACGAGAATATCGCGGGCAACCTGCGA